>JBPYDO010000286.1:0-5893 GCA_051985755.1 Reyranella sp.
GGCCGTCGCGGCCGCGTCATCACCGGCGCCAACAAGCGGCCGCTGAAGTCGCTCAGCGACATGCTGAAGGGCAAGCAGGGCCGCTTCCGCCAGAACCTGCTCGGCAAGCGCGTCGACTACTCGGGCCGCTCGGTCATCGTGGTCGGCCCCGAGCTCAAGCTGCAGCAGTGCGGCCTGCCGAAGAAGATGGCGCTCGAGCTGTTCAAGCCGTTCATCTACTCGCGGCTGCAGAACTACGGCATGGCCAACACCATCAAGGCCGCCAAGCGCATGGTCGAGAAGGAGCGGCCGGAGGTGTGGGACATCCTCGAAGAGGTGATCCGCGAGCACCCGGTGCTGCTGAACCGCGCGCCGACCTTGCATCGCCTCGGCATCCAGGCCTTCGAGCCGGTGCTGATCGAGGGCAAGGCGATTCAGCTACATCCGCTGGTCTGCACCGCCTTCAACGCCGACTTCGACGGCGACCAGATGGCGGTGCACGTGCCGCTGTCGCTCGAGGCCCAGCTCGAAGCGCGCGTGCTCATGATGTCGACCAACAACATCCTGAGCCCGGCCAGCGGCAAACCGATCATCGTGCCGAGCCAGGACATCGTGCTTGGCATCTACTACATCACGCTCGAGCGCGAGGGCGAGGACGGCGAAGGCTCGCTGTTCTCCGAGATCGGCGAGCTCGAGCACGCGCTGCACAACCGCGCGCTCTCCATGCACGCCAAGATCAAGGCGCGCCTGGAGGCCTATGACGACAAGGGCGTGCTGGCCAACCGCGTGGTCGAGACCACGCCGGGCCGGATCCTGCTGGCGCAGATCCTGCCCAAACATCCCAACCTGCCGTTCTCGCTGATCAACCGCCTTCTCACCAAGAAGGACCTGCAGAACGTCATCGACACGGTCTATCGCCACTGCGGCCAGAAGGAGACGGTGATCTTCGCCGACCGCCTGATGGGGCTTGGCTTCTACCACGCCTGCCGCGCCGGCATTTCCTTCGGCAAGGATGATCTAGTGATTCCGTCGGCCAAGGAAAAGCTCGTCACCCAGACCCAGAAGGAGGTCAAGGAGTACGAGCAGCAGTACCAGGACGGCCTTATCACCTCGGGCGAGAAATACAACAAGATGGTCGACGCGTGGTCGCGCTGCTCGGACCGCGTGGCCGAGGAGATGATGAAGGGCATCTCCAATCCCAAGCCCGGCCGGCCGGTCAACTCGGTGTGGATGATGGCGCACTCCGGTGCGCGCGGCTCGACCACGCAGATGAAGCAGCTGGCCGGCATGCGCGGCCTGATGACCAAGCCCTCGGGCGAGATCATCGAGACGCCGATCATCTCCAACTTCAAGGAGGGGCTGAGCGTGCTGGAGTACTTCAATTCCACGCACGGCGCGCGCAAGGGCCTGGCCGACACCGCGCTCAAGACCGCCAACTCGGGCTACCTGACGCGGCGCCTGGTCGACGTGGCGCAGGACTGCATCATCTTCGAGGACGACTGCGGCACGACGCGGGGTCTCACCATGCGCGCCGTCGTAGACGGCGGCGACGTGATCGAGGCGCTGTCCGAGCGCGTGCTCGGCCGCACCGCGCTCGAGGACGTAGTCGACCCGGTTAACGGCGCGCAGATCTGCAAGGCCGGCGAACTGATCGACGAGGTCAAGGTCGAGCAGATCGAGAAGGCCGGCATCGAGGAAGTGCGTATCCGCTCGGTGCTGACCTGCGACACCAAGACCGGCGTCTGCGCCAAGTGCTACGGTCGCGACCTGGCACGCGGCACGCCGGTCAATATCGGCGAGGCGGTGGGCGTCATCGCCGCCCAGTCGATCGGCGAGCCGGGCACCCAGCTCACCATGCGTACCTTCCATATCGGCGGCGCCGCCCAGCGCGGCCACGAGCAGTCGAGCATCGAGGCGAGCCACGACGGCAAGATCCAGGTGCGCAACCGCAACGTCGTGGTCAACAGCCAGGGTGTGCCGGTGGTGATGGGCCGCAACACCGAGCTGGTGCTGATCGACGGGGCCGAGCGCGAGCGCGCCAAGCACCGCGTGCCTTACGGCGCGCGGCTCCTGGTCGACAACGACGGCGTCGTCGTCAAGGGCCAGAAGCTCGCCGAGTGGGATCCCTACACCCTGCCGATCATCACCGAGAAGGCGGGCAAGGCGGCCTACCTCGACCTGGTCGAGGGCGTGTCGATGCGCGAGGTGATCGACGACTCGACCGGCATCTCGAGTCGCGTCGTCGTCGACTGGAAGGGCCAGCCGCGCGGCGGCGACCTCAGGCCGCGCATCGCCATCCACGATGGCGAAGGCAACCCGGTCCAGCTGGCGAGCGGCCAGGAGGCGCGCTACCTGCTGTCCGTCGATTCGATCCTGTCGGTCGAAAACGGGCAGGAGGTGCATGCCGGCGACATCCTGGCGCGCATCCCGCGCGAGGGCGGCAAGAACCGGGATATCACGGGCGGCCTGCCGCGCGTGGCCGAGCTCTTCGAGGCGCGCAAACCCAAGGATTTCGCCATCATCTGCGACATCGCGGGCCGCATCGAATTCGGCAAGGACTACAAGAACAAGCGCCGCATCCTGATCGTGCCGGAAGGCGAGGGTGCGGAGCCGGTCGAGTACCTGATCCCCAAGGGCAAGCGCATCGCGGTCCAGGAAGGCGACTTCGTGGAGCGCGGCGACCTGCTGATCGACGGCAACCCGGTGCCGCACGACATCCTGCGCGTGCTCGGCATCGAGAAGCTGGCCGAGTACCTGGTCAACGAGATCCAGGAGGTCTATCGCCTGCAGGGCGTCAAGATCAACGACAAGCACATCGAGACGATCGCGCGCCAGATGCTGCAGAAGGTCGAGATCACCGATGCGGGCGACTCGACCTTCCTGGTCGGCGAGCAGATCGACAAGCAGGAGTTCGACCTCGAGAACGCCAAGCTCGTGGGCGAGAAGCTGAAGCCTGCCAAGTCGGACCCGGTGTTGCTCGGCATCACCAAGGCCTCCTTGCAGACCAAGTCGTTCATCTCGGCGGCCTCCTTCCAGGAGACCACGCGTGTGCTCACCGAGGCGGCCGTGTCGGGCCGCGTCGACACCCTGCAAGGCCTGAAGGAGAACGTGATCGTGGGCCGACTGATCCCGGCCGGCACCGGCGGCGTGGTCAACCGGCTGAAGGCGATCGCCGCGCAGCGCGACCGGGCCATCCTGGCGGCCGGCGCCGACGGCGAGGACCAGCCGGTGCCGACGCTCGAGGAAGAGCGGGCTGCGGACGACTAGCCGGCCGCCATCCGACAGACAGAGAAGGCCGTCGTCGCAAGACGACGGCCTTTTTCATTTGGCCGCCACGCTCTCCGGCTGACGCGCCAGCCAAGCCTGGCGCGTCAGCAGCCAGACCATGTGGGTGGCTTCGCCGCCGACATAGCGGCCAAGCTTGAGGTCGACCAGCTGCGCACCCTGCCGCTCCTTGATGCGGCGCGACGGATGGTTGTCCTGGGCGTTGCTGAGCCACAGATGCGGCCAGCCGAGCTCGATGAAGGCGTAGGTGGTGACCCGTTCGACGGCCTCGGTCATTAGGCCGCGGCCCTGGTACTCGGGATCGAGCCAGAAGCCGCGCTGGTCGCAGCTCTCGCCGTCGTCGGGCCAGAGGTCGATCAGGCCGATCAGCTCGGCCGGACCTTTTCGCGGCACGATCGCCCAATGCGCCTTCTCCCCCTGCGCCATCTCGCCGAGGCACCTCGCGACGAAGATCTCAGCCCCATCGGGCGGATAGGGCCACGGGACGCCAGCGTTCAGGTAGCGAACGATCTCCCATTTCGGAAAGCGCCGCTGAATGACCGGCGCATCCTTGGCGCGCACGGGGCGCAGGATGAGCCGCGGCGTTCTGAGCACCGGCGTGGGCGGCATCTTGGGCGGTGACATGGTCGGTCTCGCTTCCGTTTGCCGGAGGGCGGGACCCGTTGTGCAGTGACCCCGTCCATCGCGGCGGGGTCAGGGTTTAGTCTAGCTAGAAGATCAGACGATCACGCACGACTTCCCCCGCCCCAAAGGTGACTTTGGTAGCCGAGTTGACGCGCGGACCTTGGCACAACATGGCTGCCTCCATAGCGGACCGCGGCCGGCGTTGTAAACAAGAAGCCTTGTGGGAAGTCTTATGGCGCAGCCACTAGCCCTTGTTGCCGCTTTGTTGCGCCGAAGCCGTCTGGACGGTCAGCTTCGGAAGCCGCCCCTGAGGCGTAGAATACCCAAGGAAATCAAAGAGAAAACGTCCAACTTTGCTTGACGCCCGAGGGCTCGCGGCCATATAAGCGCGCCACCTCGGCGGGGGGCTGGTAGTAGGTCAAAAGCCTAGACGCAGCCTGACGGCGTGGACCGCTACAAGTAAGGCCTTCCGGCCGCAAAGTTCTCTGTCGCGCGGGGCTGCGCGCTTGCCGCAACGCCCGCGTACTCGCTTTGCGCCGAGGCCCCGATGGGCGGAACCGAGACGGCGTTTTAGGAAACCGGAAGTCGATGCCGACCATCAACCAGCTGATTGCCAAGGGCCGCCGCCCGCTCACCGCGCGCAACAAGGTGCCGGCCCTGCAGGCCTGCCCGCAGAAGCGCGGCGTCTGCACGCGCGTCTACACCACCACGCCCAAGAAGCCGAATTCGGCGCTGCGCAAGGTGGCCAAGGTACGCCTCACCAACGCCTATGAGGTGGTGAGCTACATCCCCGGCGAGGGCCACAATCTGCAGGAGCACTCGGTCGTCATGATCCGCGGCGGTCGCGTCAAGGACCTGCCGGGCGTTCGCTACCACATCATCCGCGGCACGCTCGATACCCAGGGCGTCAAGGACCGCAAGCAGCGCCGTTCCAAGTACGGCGCCAAGCGTCCCAAGTAAGGCGGGAGGAAAGCATGTCCCGCCGCCGCGCCGCCGAAAAACGCGAAGTCCTGCCGGACGCCAAGTTCGGCGATATCGTCATCTCGAAGTTCATGAACACGCTCATGGAGCGTGGCAAGAAGTCGGTCGCCGAGCGCGTCGTCTACGGCGCCCTCGACGAAATCCAGACCAAGCTCAAGCAGGATCCGGTCCCCGCCTTCCACGAGGCGCTCGAGAACGTGAAGCCGGCCGTCGAGGTCCGCTCGCGCCGTGTCGGCGGCGCCACCTATCAGGTGCCGGTCGAGGTGCGGCCTGAGCGCCGCCAGGCGCTCGCCATCCGCTGGATCATCCAGGCCGCCCGCGACCGCTCGGGTCACAGCATGACGGAGAAACTCTCGGCCGAGCTGCTTGACGCCTTCAACCGCCGCGGCAACGCCGTCAAGAAGCGCGAAGACACCCACAAGATGGCCGACGCCAACAAGGCGTTCGCCCATTACCGCTGGTAGTCGCAGCCGCCCCTCTCAATCAGAAAGCCCCAAACATGGCTCGCACCACCCCCATCGCGCACTACCGCAACATCGGCATCATGGCGCACATCGATGCCGGCAAGACCACGACGACGGAGCGCATCCTCTACTACACCGGCAAGTCGCATAAGATCGGCGAAGTCCATGACGGTGCCGCGACCATGGACTGGATGGAGCAGGAGCAGGAGCGCGGCATCACCATCACCTCTGCCGCGACCACCTGCTTCTGGCACGATCACCGCGTCAACATCATCGACACCCCCGGCCACGTCGACTTCACCATCGAGGTGGAGCGCAGCCTGCGCGTGCTCGACGGCGCGGTCTGCGTGTTCGACTCGGTGGCGGGTGTCGAGCCGCAATCGGAGACGGTTTGGCGCCAGACTGACAAGTACGGCGTGCCGCGCATCTGCTTCGTCAACAAGATGGACCGCGTGGGCGCCGACTTCCCGCGCGTCGTGTCGCAGATCCGCGAGCGCCTCAACGCCAACCCGGTGGTGCTGCAGCTGCCGCTCGGGGCCGAAGAGAACTTCCGCGGGGTG
>JBPYDO010000287.1:0-2704 GCA_051985755.1 Reyranella sp.
GCTCGTGCTGCTGATCATCGAGGCTATCCAGCATCATCAGCTGATCAAGGCGCAAGGCGAATTCAAGTACGGGCTTGCCTACACCTACATCATCGGCGCCGCGTTCTGGAATTTCGTCGGCGCCGGCGTGTTCGGCGGCGGCACGCTCAACGCGCCGCTGGTGAACTACTACGAGCACGGCACGTTCCTGACGCTGAACCACGCCCATACCGCGCTGTTCGGCGCCTTCGGGCTGCTCGGCCTCGGCCTGGTCTATTTCTGCCTGCGCTACGCGGCGGGCGATCGCCATCCGTTCGGCGAGAAGCTCGGCCAGTGGGCCTTCTGGCTCTACAACGGCGGTCTGGTGATGTGGATCCTGTTCAACTTCTTCCCGATCGGCTGGCCGCAGCTCGATGCCGTATACGAGCACGGGCTTGCCTATGCGCGAAGCCAGGCGTTCTACGACACGACCCTGTTCTGGCAGTGGATGCGCATGCCGGGCGATATCGTCTTCGCCCTCGGCGCCCTGCTTATGGCCTGGGACTTCACCATAAAGCTGCCGCCGCTGCTGCCGGAGTTCATCGCGCGGCTTGTTCCCGGTCCCAAGGTGCTGCCGCAGGCCGCGAGCGCCGAGTGAGTCGCTTCGGCCATCGCGCCTAGCGCGGGGCACGATCAAGGGCGTATCGGCTGGCGGCTGCAGCCCGCAGAGGGCGTGGCGCGAAGCAGCGTCATCCTCTATGCCAGTGCGCAGGAGGAAGCATGGCGACGGATTTCGACGCGGTGGTTATTGGCGCGGGCTTTGCCGGCCTCTACATGCTGCATCGGCTGCGCCAGAAGGGATTTTCCGCCCGCATTTTCGAGGCCGGCAAGGGCGTCGGCGGCACCTGGTACTGGAACCGCTATCCCGGCGCGCGCTGCGACGTCGAAAGCGTGCAGTACTCCTACCAGTTCTCGCCCGAGCTCGAGCAGGAATGGGAATGGACCGAGCGCTACGCCACCCAGCCCGAGATTCTGCGCTACGCCAACCACGTCGCCGACCGCTTCGACCTGCGCCGCGACATCCGCTTCGAGACGCGTGTCACCAAGGCGACGTTCGACGAAGGCACGAACACCTGGGCGGTCGAGACTGATAGAGGCGATCGCGTCAGGGCGCGCTTCCTGGTCTCGGCGATGGGCTGCCTGAGCTCGCCCAACACGCCCAAGATCGGCGGCCTCGCCGATTTCAAGGGGCCGACCTACCACACCGGCAACTGGCCGCATGAGGGCGTCGATTTCACGGGCAAGACCGTGGGCGTGATCGGCACCGGCTCGTCGGCTATCCAGTCGATCCCGATCATCGCGCGGCAGGCGAGCCACCTCACGGTCTTCCAGCGCACCGCCAACTACACCATCCCCGCCCACAACGCGCCGCTCGATCCCAAATACGCGCGCGAGGTGAAGGCGACCTATCCCGAGATGCGCAGGCGGGCCAAGTCGCTGCCGGCCGGCATCGATCTCAAGATCAACTGGGCGTCGGCCATGGACTCATCGGAGGAGGAGCGCCGGCGCCTCTACCAGGAGCGCTGGGAGTATGGCGGCTTCGGCTTCATGGGCGCCTTCTCCGATCTCCTGTTGAACGCCGAGTCCAACAAGACGGCGGCCGACTTCGTGCGCGCCAAGATCCGCGAGGTCGTCAAGGATCCCAGGACGGCGGAGATCCTGTCGCCCACCAACATCATCGGCTGCAAGCGGCTGTGCGTCGATACCGGCTACTGGGAGACCTACAACCGGCCCAACGTCACCCTGGTCGATGTCGGCGACCAGCCGATCGAGCGCATCACCGCCCAGGGCCTGCGGGTGAAGGGCAAGGACTACACGTTCGACTGCCTGGTGCTGGCCACCGGCTTCGACGCCATGACGGGCGCGCTCTTGAATGTCGACATTCGCGGCCGCGGCGGACGTTCACTGCGGGACAAGTGGCGTGAAGGGCCCAAGACCTATCTCGGCCTCACCATGGCGGGCTTCCCCAACCTCTTCGCCATTACCGGACCGGGCAGTCCCTCGGTGCTGACCAACATGCTTCCCTCGATAGAGCAGCATGTTGACTGGATCGCCGATTGCCTCGAGGCGATGCGCGCCAAGGGCGCCACGGTGATCGAGGCGACGGCGCAGGCGGAAGAGGGCTGGGTCGCCCATGTGCGCGAGACCGCCGGCGCTACGCTGCGCTCAACCTGCAGCTCCTGGTATGTCGGCGCCAACATCTCCGGCCGGCCACGCGTGTTCATGCCCTATATCGGCGGCTTCCCGATCTATGTGCATAAGTGCAACAAGGTCATGAGCAACGGCCTTGAGGGCTTCGTGCTTGAGGGCGCAACCGCCAGCAACAACGAGCCCGTGGTGCGTCTGACCGAACGCTGGCGCGTGCCGCTCGACATCGAGGTGATCTCGCCGGCCGCGGTGGCGGCGATGCGCGTGCCGGTGGTGTGATCAGCTCCCGTCACTTTTTGCGCATGTCTCCTTTTGTATCCGCGCAAACGCTTCGCGTTTGTCACGAGCGAAAGCCGGTACCCACTTTGGGCGACGGCTCCCAGGTCGAGATGCCGCCGTTTCGCGCAAAAGGATCGGAGCTCACCAAAGACGATGCTGGCACCGTTCGCAATGCATCACGGAGCTCGGCGAGGGCAAGACGGTGTCTGCTTTATACAATCGTCGTTTTCGCGCGCCGAGTGTCGCGTACGCGGTCGGC
>JBPYDO010000288.1:0-21636 GCA_051985755.1 Reyranella sp.
CTTGGCTTGCGTCTCGCCTTGTTGAGCCGTTAAGACGCGCAAATAGTTGCGCGTCGGCGGGCGGCAGCGCTTGTAGTCAAGCGCGAGAGCCCGCACCGAGCAGAACGAATCGAAGCGGCGCAATCTGGCACCTCTTTCTTGTCTTTTCTGCTCCGTGCGGGCTCTCGCGCCTCAGAAGGCGCTGCCGCCCGCCAGCGCATATGAATGCGCTAGATTATGTAACCGCCGCCCGCGGCATCGAGCATGGCGCCGGTGACGAACGACGCCTCGTCGGATAGGAGCCACAGGATCGCCTCGGCGATCTCGTGCACCTCGCCCACCCGGTGCATTGGAATCGAGGCTTCGATGCGCGAGCGGAAGGCCTGGTCGTTGAGCCGCCCTTCGGTCATCTCCGAGCGCACCAGGCCCGGCCTGATCGAATTGACCCGAATGCCTTCGGCGGCCGCTTCGCGGGCAAAGCCCTTGGTGAAGGCGTCGACCGCGCCCTTGGAGCCGGCATAGGTCGACGAGCCCAGCCGCCCGCCGATGGTCGCCGCCATGGACGAGACATTGACGATGGCGCCGCCCTGGCCGCCGTTCCTGGTCGACATGCGCCGGGCGGCCTCGCGGCAGCACAGCATCAGGCCGATGACATTGACGGCGAAGAGGCGGGTCAGCACCGCGGCATCGTACTCGTCGACCCGGCCGGAGCGGCCGCCGATGCCGGCGCTGTTCACCAGATGCGTGACCGGGCCGAAGGTCCGCTCGGTCACCGCAAAAAGCCGCACGATGTCGGCTTCGTTGCCCATATCGGCGGGGATCGCGACCGCTTCGCCGCCGTCGGCCGCGATGTCGGCGGCGAGGCCAATGGCCTGGGAGTTGCGCGTGCGATAGTTGATCGCGACCCTGTAGCCACCTTTGGCAGCCCGCCGCGCCGTCTCGGCGCCGATGCCCGAGGCGCCGCCCGTAACGAGAAGAACCTTGTCCATCGCTTGCCCTCTCATCCTTTGATCGCGCCTCCCGTCAGGCCGCTCACCAGATAGCGCCGCACGATGAAGGAGAAGACCAGCACCGGCAGCATGATCATGGTGCCGCCAGCGGCGATGCGGCCCCACTCCCAGCCTTCGTAGTTCATGAAGTTCACCACGGCGACCGGAGCGGTCATGGCGTCGCTACGGGTCAGGATCAGCGCAAAGAAGAAGTCGTTCCAGGCGAACAGGAAGCAGAGGATCGCCGTTGCGGCGAGGCCGGGTCCCGAAAGCGGCAGGACGATGCGCCGGAAGGCTTGCCACTGGGTGGCACCGTCGATCCAGGCGGCTTCCTCGAGCGAGCGCGGCAGCTGGTCGTAGAACGGCCGCATCATCCAGATCACCAGCGACAGGTTGAAGGTGAGGTAGATGATGACCAGGCCGGTCCGCGTGTCGAGCAGGTCCATATAGCGATAGGCCAGGAAGTAGGGGATGGTGAAGGCGATCGGCGGCGCCATGCGGCTCGCCAGGATCCAGAGCGTGATCGAGGCGCTGCCGCGCGATTGCCAGCGCGACAAGGCATAGGCGGCCGGCACGCCGATCAGCAGCGACAGCGCGGTCGAGGCCACGCTCACGACCAGGCTGTTGCCGAACGAGCCGCGAAACTCGCTGGTCCACAGCGCTGCATAGTTGGCAAGCGTCGCCGGAAAGAAGAGCCGCGGCGGCCAGCGGAAGATCTCGGCATTGGTCTTGAGCGACATGACCAGGAGCCAGAGGAAGGGCGCCAGCGCCAGCACGGCGAGCACGATCGCCAGCGCGTTCATGGCGATGCGATCGGATCGTCTAGTCGACACGGATCCCCCAGCCGACGGCGCGGATGATGATCCAGGAGAGCACTATGGTGGCGGCCAGCAGCACCACAGTTATGGCGCTGGAAAAGCCGAGATAGGAGAAATTGAAGGCCTGCAGGAACGAGTAGTAGTTGGTGACCTCGGTGAGACTGCCGGGCCCGCCGTCGGTCAGGATGTAGATCAGCGGAAAGGCCTTGATCGAATCGATTAGGCGGAACAGGCCGGCCACCAGCAGGACGCCACGGATGAAAGGCAGCGTGACATGACGCGTAAGCTGCCACGGCGAGGCGCCGTCGACCCTGGCGGCATCCAGCAGCTCCTGCGGCATCATCTGCAGCGCCGCCAGCACCATCAGCATGGTGAAGGGAAACCATTCCCAGGTGTCGGCGATGATGATCGAGGTCAGCGCCCACTGCGGGTCAGTGATCAGCGCCGGCACGTTCCAGCCAAGTGACCGGAAGATGCCGTGCAGCGGGCTGATGTCGGGTGTGTAGATGACCTTCCAGATGATGGCGACCACGATCGGCGGCAGCACCATGGGGATCAGGAACACCGTGCGCAGCGCCTCGAGCAGTCTCGACTTGACGTTGAGCAGGAGCGCCAGTGCCACCCCGATCAGCAGCTGCAGCGACACCGTCCAGAACGAGAGCTTGACCTGCACCCAGACCGAGTTGGCCAGCCGATCATCGTGCAAGAGCTCGCCATAGCTGATCAGCGGCTGGGAGAAATCCCACTGCGTCTCGGGTCGCGTCAGGTTGAGCGGCGTGAAGCTGGTGAGCAGGAGATAGAGCGACGGCAGCAGCGTGATCAGCGCCAGCACGGCGAGCGACGGCGCCACGCACCATACGAAGAAACGCTGCTGGCGCCGGACGAAGCCCGCTCGGCGTGCCCCCGCCAAAGACTCAGAGATCAATCTTGATCCCGGCCTTCTTGAGGTCCTGCACGGCCTCGGCCTCGGCCTGCTTCATGGCCGCCGGCGCCGCCTGCTGCTTGGTGGCGATGCGCTCGATCGCCTTGTTGATCTTGTCGCCGACCTGCGGATAGACCGGCACCGTGCGGTATTTCATGTAACCGGTCTTGCCGCCAAGCTGCAGCACCTCGAGGTAGATCGACGCCACGTCCTGGCCGTTCAGCGTCAGCACCTGCTTGAACTCGGGACTCTTGATGATCGAGAGGCGACAGACGCTGGGATAGCCGTGGTCCTTGACGACGGTGGCGATGGTCTCCTTGGAGAGCGCCCACTTGATGAACTCCCACGCCGCCTCCTTCTTCTTGGAGCCGGTCGGGATGCCAAGGCCGTGGCTGTTGGAGCCGGGGAAGTTGCCCTTCGGTCCGGCGGGCATCAATCCATAGCGCACCGTCTTCTGCACCGTGCTCTGCGGGTCCTTGGCGAGCGGCACCATCCAGGTGATGGCCTGGGTGCGGATGTTGGCCCGGCCCGACATCTGCGAGCGCATCGACTGGTCGTCGGTATAGGACAGGATGCCGTCGGGTCCGTATTTCATCAGGAGGTTGGCGTACCAGTCGGCCGATTGCGCCGCCTGCGGCGTGTCGAGCGTCGGCGTCAGGTTCTCGGGCGGCGCCTTGAACACCGCGCCGCCGGCACCCATCAGGTAGGGGATCCAGTTCCAGTGGTGCAGCTTGTCGGCGGTGAAGGCCGCCACGTTCTCCTTGTTGTGGGTCGCGTCACAGACCTTGATCAGCTCGTCGAAGGTCGTCGGCAGCTTGAGCCCCGACTTGTCGATCAGGTCGGCGCGCGATGCACCCAGGATCATGGCGCCCGCTTCCCACGTGTAGCCGAAGGTCTCGCCCTTGGCGTTCTGCATCGCCGACTGCGCGCCCGAGACGAAGTCCTCGGGTTGCCAGTTGGCCGGCGTGTGCTTGCTGTCCCTGGTGAAGGTGTCGAGGTTGGTGAACCAGCCGGCGCCGATCCATCGGCCGGAATAGATGAAGGTGACATTGCACACGTCGACCGCCGAGCCCCTGGTCGAGAGCTCGAGATCCATGCGCTGGTTGTAGACGGGGAAGGCCTGCATGGTGAAGTTCACCTTGATGCCGGTCTTCTCCTCGAACTGCGGGAAGTAGTTCTTGAGGTACTCGTAGTAGGTCGTCTGGAAGCACGAGGCGTTGATGGTCGTGCCGGCATAGGGCTTGCCGCCCTGAGCATGCACGGCCGGTGCGGCAAGCGCGCCCGCGGCGCCGGCCAGAACCGTACGCCTGCTTATCGTGCGACGACTGGATCCCCTCATGGCGCTTCCTCCCAGAAGCTTTTGATCGAGTATAGTGGCGCCCTGCATCGGGAGGAAATGCCATGAAGGCCGCCGTTCTGTTCAAGCCCAACGAGCCCTTGCAAGTGGTCGACTGCGAGCTCGATCCGCCCAAGGCCAACGAGGTGCGGGTCAGAATGAAGGCTTCCGGCGTCTGCCAGAGCGATTGGCACGTCATGAACGGCGACTGGCCCTCGCCGATGCCGATCGTGCCGGGACACGAGGCCGCAGGCGAAATCGCCGAATGCGGCCCGGGCGTGAGCGCCGTCAAGCCGGGCGATCACGTGATCTTCTCCTTCCGACCGCACTGCGGGCGCTGCCGCTACTGCACCCAGGGTCGCACCGTGCTCTGCATCGGCCGCTCCTCGTCGCCGCCCGGCGCGCTCTACGACGGCACCCTGCGCATCAAGCACAAGGGTCAGGGCATCAACCAGATGGCGCGCATCGGCACCTTCGCCGAGGAGGTCGTGGTGCCGGAGGAGATGGTGGTGCCGATCCGCAAGGACATGCCGTGGCCGCAGGCGGCGCTGGTCGGCTGCTGCGTGGCGACCGGCGTCGGCGCCGTGACGCGTCACGCCAGGATCGAGGCGGGCTCGTCGGTGCTGGTGATCGGCTGCGGCGGCGTCGGCCTCAATGCCATCCAGGGCGCCATGATCTCGGGCGCGCGCCAGATCATCGCCGCCGACATCCTCGACAACAAGCTCGAGATGGCCAAGACCTTCGGCGCCACGCATACCATCAACACCGCCAAGGACAACGATCCGACGAAGAAGGTGAAGGAGATCTCAGGCGGCCTCGGCGTCGACTATTCCTTCGATGCGGTGTCCAACGACAAGACCCAGGCGCTCGCCTTCGATGCCCTGGCGCCCGGCGATCACGCCGTCGCGGTCGGCATCTCGGCCGCCACCGTCAGGGCCCAGTATTCACCCTTCATGATGGTGTTCACCGAGAAGACGGTGAGTGGCACCTTCTATGGCTCGGTGCGGCCCAACGTCGACTTCCCGGTGCTGGTCGACCACTACATGAACAAGAAGCTCAACATCGACGGCCTGATCAGCCGCACCTACAAACTCGCCGACATCAACGAGGGCTTCAAACGCATGATGGCGGGCGAGGTGGCGCGCGGCGTGGTGGTGTTCGACTGACCGCGGCTGCCGCGCGTCGGGTCCTTGCTTTGAGTATGCCGACAGTTGGCGGCGCTACTGGGTTGAATCGCCTTGCGATAGGCTGCGTGGCAGTCTAAACCCCCACTCGGGCCGCGAACTTTTGCGGGCGGCGCTAGCGGGCGGGATTTCCCCAACAAATACAGAGACTTAGGCGAATGCTGTCGCGTGTGATCGGACTCTTTTCGGCGGACATGGGCATCGACCTCGGAACCGCCAATACGCTGGTTTACGTCAAAGGTCGGGGCATTGTTCTGAACGAACCGTCGGTGGTGGCGCTCACTACCCAGGGCGGCAAGCGTCAGGTGCTGGCAGTCGGCGAAGAGGCAAAGCAGATGCTCGGCCGCACGCCCGGCAACATCCAGGCCATCCGTCCGCTGCGCGACGGCGTCATCGCCGATTTCGAAGTCGCCGAGGCGATGATCAAGCACTTCATCTCCAAGGTGCACAACCGCCGCTCGTTCGCCCATCCGCAGATCGTGGTCTGCGTGCCGTCGGGCTCGACCGCGGTCGAGCGCCGCGCCATCCAGGAATCGGCGGAGAGCGCCGGCGCGCGCAAGGTGTGGCTGATCGAGGAGCCGATGGCGGCGGCGATCGGCGCCGGCCTGCCGGTCACCGAGCCGACCGGCTCGATGGTGGTCGACATCGGCGGCGGCACCACGGAGGTCGCCGTGTTGTCGCTGGGCGGCATCGTCTATCCACGCTCGGTGCGCGTCGGCGGCGACAAGATGGACGAAGCGATCATCGCCTACATCCGCCGCAACCATAACCTGCTGGTCGGCGAAAGCTCGGCCGAGCGCATCAAGAAGACCATCGCTTCGGCCTGCGCCCCCGACGACGGCGAGGGCCGCACCATGGAGATCAAGGGCCGCGACCTGATGAACGGCGTGCCCAAGGAGCTGGTGATCACCGAGCGGCAGATCGCCGAGAGCCTGCAGGAACCGGTGAGCGCCATCGTCGAGGCGGTCAAGGTGGCGCTGGAGAACACCGCGCCCGAGCTTGCCGCCGACATCGTCGACAAGGGCATCGTGCTCACCGGCGGCGGCGCCATGTTGACCAACATGGACACCGTGCTGCGCCAGTCGACCGGGCTGCCGGTCTCGGTGGCCGAGGACCCGCTCTTGTGCGTGGCACTCGGGACCGGCCATGCGGTGGAAAACATCGACCGCCTGCGCGGCGTGCTGTCGTCGATGTACTGAGACTCTTCGTCCCCCGAAGACGGGGGAGGAAGGCTAAGAGTTGGAGTAGAATAAGCCGTCCATGGCGATTCGGGACGATTTCGAGATCGTCGCCCTGCAGGTCCGCACGGTTCTGCAGCGCTTCGCGTTGGTCGTGCTGGTCATCGCCGCCTTCATCGCCATGCTGGTCGGCAAAGCCGACACCGTCCTGGTCGAGAATGCGCGCGTCTGGGCGCTCGACCTGGCGAGCCCGGCGCTCGAGGCCATCGCCCGGCCGGTGGCGGTCGCCAACCGTGCCATCGCCGACCTCAAGGAATTCGCAAGCTTGCGCGAGGAGAATGCGCGGTTGCGCGAGGAGAACAGCCGCCTGCTCGCCTGGCAGACGGCGGCGCGGCGCCTGGAGAACGAGAACGACCGCCTGCGCGAGCTGGCGCGGTTCCGCGAGGGACCGGAGGCGTCCTTCATAACGGCCCGCATCGTGGGCGACAGCGTCAGCGCCTACGTGCGCGGCGCGCTCCTCAATGTCGGGAGCAATGCCGGCGTGACGACAGGGCAGGGCGTGGTGACCGGCGAGGGGCTGGCCGGCCGCGTCGCCGAAGTCGGCGACAACAGCGCCCGCGTGCTGTTCGTGACCGACGTCAATTAGCGCCTGCCGGTGCTGGTCGAGCGCACGCGCGAGCGGGCCATCCTGGCTGGCGACAACTCGGCGCAGATGCGGCTGCTGCTGCTGCAGGGCGTCCAGGGCGTGCAGCGCGGCGATCGCATCATCACCTCGGGCGACGGCGGCAGCTTCCCGGTCGGCATACCCGTCGGCGAAGTCGTGCAGGCGGGCGCCGAGGGAAGTGTGCGCGTGCGTCCCTTCGCCGATTTCTCCCGTCTCGAGTTCGTGCGCGTCGTCGACTACGGCGTCACCGGCCTGGTCGGCAGCGGTTCTTCCGCGCCGCCGCCCGGCAAGACTGTCGGGAGCCACTGACATGCAGGCGGAAGGGCTATTCGCGGCCCTCGACCGGTTGGGCCGCCTGCTCCTGCCGGGCGCCGTGCTGCTGTTCTTCGTGATCCTGACCCTGGCACCCTTGCGCGTGCCCTACCTCTCCGACGCCCTGCCGCTTCTGCCCGTCGTCGTCGTCTACCAGTACAGCCTGGCGACGCCCGAGCGGCTGCCCGGGCCGCTCCTGCTGGCCGAGGGCGTGTTGCTCGACCTATTGCTGGGCGGGCCCGGCGCCCCGGTGGGGGTGAGCGCACTCGGCTTCGTGCTGATCCGCGCCGCCGTGGTCGCCAACCGGCGCTACCTGGTCGGCGTGCCGTTCCTTTTCCAATGGATCGTCTTCTGCCTGCTCGCCTGGGCCTATGTGATCCTGGTGTGGGCCTTCACCGCGCTCTTTACCTGGACCGCCATCGATCCGGTTCCGGCGATGATGCAATATGCCGTGGTGATCGTGGTTTATCCGCTGCTGGCGCCGCTGCTTGTGCGCATCCGTCCGCGCGATCCGCTGAACGTGCCCGAACTGTCGCGCGGTACGGCGCGGCCTGGCGAGACGACGTCGTGATGCGCTTTCGCAAAGGCGACGGCGAGCGCGCCGGCCTGTTCACGCGACGCGCCCTGCTGTTGGGCGGCGCGCAGGCGGTGCTGTTGTCGTCGCTGGCCGGCCGCCTCTACCAGCTGCAGGTGCTCGACACCCAGCGCTTTGCCACGCTTGCCGAGGAGAACCGCGTCAGCCTCAGGCTGCTGGCGCCGCCGCGCGGCCTGATCTTCGACCGCACCGGCCAGCCGCTGGCCGTCAACCGCAACAACTTCCGCGCCATGGTGACGGCCGATCGCGGCCAGGGCGCCGAGATACTGGTCGAGCGCCTGGACCAGATCCTGAGCCTGGGCGAAGCAGAGAGGGCGCGGCTCTTGCGCGAATTGCGCCGCAGCCGCAACGCCCAGCCGTCGGTGGTGCGCGAGAACCTCGGCTGGGAGGAGGTGGCGCGGCTCGAGTTCAACGCCCCCGACCTGCCCGGCGTGTTTATCGACCTCGGCCAGACGCGCGACTATCCCGAAGGCGAGCTGATGAGCCATATCATCGGCTACACCGGCCGCGTCTCCGACGAGGACCTCGAGGGCCGCGACGATCCCCTGCTGCAGCTCGCCACCGTGCGCTTCGGCAAGAAGGGCGTCGAGCGCTATCTCGAAGACGACCTGCGCGGCAAGGCGGGCGCGGTTCAGGTCGAGGTCAATGCGGTTGGCCGCGTGGTGCGCGAGCTCGACCGCACCGAGGGCGTACCGGGCGACAATGCGCTCCTCACCATCGATCTCGACTTGCAGCGCTTCGCCGCCCAGCGGCTGTTCGACCAGGAGAAGGACTCCGAACATCACTCCGGTTCCGTCGTGGTGCTCGACCTGGTGACCGGCGACGTGCTGGCGATGGTGTCGATCCCGGGCTTCGATCCCAATGTCTTCGCCCGCGGCATCACCCAGGCCGAGTGGCACGACTTGCTCGAAGATCCGGCGCGGCCGCTGAACTTCAAGGCGATCCAGGGCGTCTATCCGCCGGGCTCGACCTACAAGGTGGTGACGGCGCTGGCGGCGCTTGAATCCAAGGCGATCGACCCCAGCACCGTGCTGCCGTGCCCCGGCTACCTGACGTTAGGCGACATCAAGTTCCACTGCTGGCTGAAGGGCGGCCACGGCGGCCTGAGCGTGGTAGGCGCCATCGCCAATTCGTGCGACTGCTTCTTCTACGAGGCGGCGCGCCGGGCCGGCCCCGACCATCTCTACGAGACCGCCGCCAAGCTCGGCTTCGGCCAGCTGAGCGGGCTCGGCCTGCCGGGTGAATCGCCCGGCCTGCAGCCGAGCCGCGCCTGGAAGCAGGAAAAGTACCATACGCCCTGGCAGCAGGGTGACAGCTTCAACCTCGGCATCGGCCAGGGCTACATGGGAGCGACGCCGCTGCAGCTCGCCATCATGGCGGCGCGCGTCGGCAACGGCGGCTATGAGGTGAAGCCGAACATCCTGCTCGCCAAGGCGACGCCGCGCGAGGAACTGGCGCCGCCGACGCCGCGCGGCAAGCCGTCGGCGCCCAAACTCGCCGTTGACCCGAAGAACCTCGCCCTGGTGCAGCAGGGCATGAGGCTGGTGGTGTCCGCCGGCACGGCCAGCAACCTCAGGGTCGACGCCAACAACAAGCTGGTGCCGCCCGAACTCATGTTCGCCGGCAAGACCGGCACGGCGCAGGTCAAGCGCATCACCGAGCGCGAGCGCGAGATGGGCATCACCCAGGCATCACTGCCCTGGCACCTGCGGCACCATGCGCTGTTCGTCTGCTTCGGGCCGGTCGACAATCCGCGCTATGCCTGCGCCGTCGTGGTCGAGCACGGCATGGCCGGCGGCGCCGCCGCTGGCCCGATCGGCCGCGACGTGCTGATCGAGTGCATGAAGCGCGATCCGTCGCGTCATATCGACCGCTTCCGCAAGACGGCATCGCTATGACCACGCTGACCGTCGGCGGCCCGGCGCCGGTCGGCTTCGGCGACAAGCTGTGGCGCATCAACTGGGGGCTGGTGCTGGTGCTGACCGCGATCGCCGGCATCGGCGTGCTGGCGCTCTACTCGGCCGCCGGCTGCCGCCTCGAGCCCTGGGCGGCGCGCCACGCCATCCGCTATGGCGCGGCGCTCATCCTCATGCTGGTCGTGGCGATGATCCATCCCAAGGTCTGGAAATGGCTCGCCTGGCTGCTCTATGGCGTGGCGCTGCTGCTTTTGGTGGCCGTCGACGTGGCGGGCAAGACGGGGCTCGGCGCGCAACGCTGGCTGGTGGTTGGGCCGATGCAGATCCAGCCCTCGGAGATCGCGAAGGTCGCCGTGATCCTGGTGATGGCGCGCTACTACCACGGCCTCAGCCGCGAGCAGGCGGCGCGGCCGCTCTACGCCTTGCCGCCCCTGCTGGTGATCATCCTCCCGGTGGGTCTGGTCATGATGCAGCCCGACCTCGGCACGGCGCTGATGCTGCTGCTGGGGGGTGCCGCCTTCCTGTTCGTGGCGGGCGTGCGGCTCTGGATGTTCCTGTTCGCCGCCGTGGGCGCCATCAGTTGCCTGCCGCTCGCCTGGACCTTCATGCACGAGTACCAGCGCAAGCGCGTCCTCACCTTCCTCGATCCCGACCGCGATCCCCTGGGTGCCGGCTATCACATCACCCAGTCCAAGATCGCCATCGGCTCCGGCGGCCTGTTCGGCAAGGGCCTGTGCCACGGCACGCAGGCCTCGCTCAACTTCCTGCCCGAGAAGCAGACCGACTTCATTTTCACCACGTTCGTCGAGGAATGGGGCCTGATCGGCGCCTGCGTGCTGCTGGCGCTGTTCGCGCTGGTGCTGGTCTGGGGCTTTTCCATCGCGCTCAGGAGCCAGCACCATTTCGGCCGCCTGCTGGCGCTCGGCATCACGGCCATGCTGTTCCTCTACGTCTTCATCAACACCGCCATGGTGATGGGACTCCTGCCGGTGGTCGGCGTGCCGCTGCCGCTGGTCAGCAACGGCGGCACCGCCATGGTCACGGTGATGTTCGCCTGCGGGCTCCTGATCGGCGTCAACGTCTACCGCGACGCGCAGCTGCCGCTCGCGCCGCGCTGAAATCGGCGATTCGCGCCTATCGACAAGACCGGATCGCCTTGCTAAATCCCGCGCCTCGCCGCGGATTGGGCGCATAGCTCAGTTGGTAGAGCAGCTGACTCTTAATCAGCGGGTCCCAGGTTCGAGCCCTGGTGCGCCCACCAATCCCGGACGCGAAGAAGCCCGGCAAAGCGCCGGGCTTTTTTGTTGGCCGCGCGCGACCATGGTCGATCCGTCGTTCAAGAAGGCTGGCTCGTAGGAAACGTCGGTGTTCCCGCCGTACCGTAAGGCCGGTCGCCCTGCACTGTGACGCGATGCATTTCGCGGCGCTGCCCGGCATAGTCATTCAAGGCGAGGTGCTGAACGCATCGGTTGTCCCAGAACGCCAGCGAACCTGGCCGCCATCGGAAGCGGCAGGTGAATTCCGGACGGACCGAGTGGGCGAACAGAAATTCGAGGAGCGGTGCGCTTTCGGCGGCGCTCCAGCCTTCGAAGCGTCGGGTGTTGAGGCGGTTGACGAACAGCCCGGGTCGCCCGGTCTCGGGGTGTATACGGACCACCGGGTGCAGGACTTCACGCGGTTCATCCACGGTCTTCAGGTCCATCGTCCGCGCACCGGCCACCGTACCGCGGCCGTAGGCTACCGCGGCGCTGTGAACGGCATTCAACCCGGTCAGCACGTTCTTCAGTCCGTCCGACAACGCTTCGTATGCCGCCGATAGGCTGGCAAACATCGTGTCGCCGCCGCGCGACGGGACCTCGATCGCATAGAGGGCCGATCCGAGGACCGGCTCGTCCTCGAACGTCAAGTCGGCATGCCAGCTGCCGCCGAACACCCGACCCACATCGTCCGGCTCGCGGACCACGGGCACGACCTCCGGATGCTGGGAGAGGCCACGGGCGTAGGGATGGACGTAGAGTGGACCGAACCGTCGAGCGAAGTTCTTAAGAGCGACAGGCGTCATTCGTTGGGATGGGAAGAACAGCACTTGGTAGTCAAGGAGAGCCTGTCGAATCTGCGAAAATGTCCGGTCATCGAGATCATCCGCAATGACGACCCCGTCGATCTCAGCGCCCAGCGCGCCAGCAACCGGGCGCACAACGATGTCGTGCCTGCCAGTCATGATGTTCTTCCTCCAAATCAGCTGTGGCGTTCTGGATCGGTTGTTTCACCACCTGCCCAGCTTAAAGGATTGTCGAGTGCCGTTGGCTTCGATTTTGGCCGAAGTATCCGTCGGAAAGTAGACAGGAGGCGAAGAAGCCCGCACTGCGGGGCTTCTTGCTACTTGCCGCCGAGCTCATTCCCGAAGTTGCGGGCGTTCATCCACTTCGCAAGCGCGAACGCCTCGCCGAGCGAATAGAGAAACGTGCCGCGATGCCTGGCCACCCACCGCTCGCCGGACGACCGGGAGCCGAAGAAGAAGATATAGTGGCAGAAGCTGCGCATCACGTTCTCGGCCGAGGTGCCGAAGAAGTCGGGGTCCGGCGAGACGAAAGAGATCACCGCATCGCCGGGTTCCACCGTCTCGATTCCCTTCGGCGTCACGCCAAGATGCACCGGCTCGCCGGTTTCCGGGTCAGGCGAGATGATCGAGGCGGGCTCGCCGAGAATCTCCGGGATGAAAAGGCTGTCCCAGGCGCACCAGGTCGACAGGGCCCGTCCATCGACCTCGAAACGGTGGTGCATGGGTTTGACCGAGAGACCGCCGTAGCCAACGACTCGCCCGGCCTCATCGTAATAGGTGAGGGCTTTTAGAGGCGCTCGCGCGAGGAGCGCGCGGGCTTGGCCATCGGCGATACCCGATGCAGCGGCAAACTGGCGAACCTCGACCGGCTGGCCCTTTGCCAGTTCGCGGTAGAGCGCGAGCGCCAACCGCCGCTCGTCCGGCGCGAAGCGCTTGAGACATGGCTCCAATTGAGCCCAGTAGTGTTCGAGCGTCGGCGCCGTCACACCTCGCTTCATGGCCCGCAACAATCGCGCTGCTCCTGGATCGGCGGACACGGCACCGAACCGTAGGAGCAGAACACGCAACAATCGCCCGGTTTGGGCCGAAGCAGCGTCTTGCAGCCGGAACACTCGTAGAAGTACTGGCAGGCGTCGGTCGGCATGGTCTCGGTCCGGGCCGTGCCGCAGGACGGGCAGGTCAGGACCGACTGAAGAACGAGGGTCATACCGGCGGCTCTATCCAGAAGGTGAGGGCAAGGAAGCCGAGGGCCATCACCAGGGCGATCCGGCTGCCCCACTCGAGCGTAGGGCGACTGCGACTGCAGGTGGCGCCTGACTGGTTGCCACGCGCGCGGCCCTCCCGCCACATGATCGCCGCGGCACCGCCCAGCAGGACCACGGCGCCGAAGAACAGCTCCTGCTGGTACTGGGCGGCGAAATAACCGATGCCGACCAGCGAGGCGGCACCGATGCCGAGCATCGAGAGCGCGACGGGAAGGGCGCAGCACGATGCAACGCCGAACGCGGCGATCAGCCCGCCGCCGGCACAGAGCACTTTTGCCGTGTCACGTCGGCTTTCGGATGCGGGCGAAGGGATAGTCCTGTCTTGAGTGGTCATGGGCCGACCTTGCACCCTGTAGCCGCTACAGGCTCAATATCGCATCGGTTCAAAGGAACGTGATGTCCATGGCGACCACAGGAGCTTTCGCGATCGGCGCGTTGTCGCGCCGCACCGGCGTCAACATCGAGACCATCCGCTACTACGAACGCGCTGGCTTGCTGCGCAAGCCGGCACGAACGGCCGGAGGCTACCGCAGCTACACGCTGGCGGATGCCCAGCGGCTCTTGTTCGTGCGCCGAACGCGCGACCTCGGCTTTTCGCTCGACCAGGTGCGCCAGTTGCTCGCCATCGCCGACCGCAAGTCGCGCTCGTGTCGCGCCGTGCATGCGCTCGGGCTGGAACACCTGGGAGAGATCCGAGCCAAGATCGCCGATTTGAGGCGAATGGAGAAAATTCTCGGCGACATGGTGGCCGGCTGTGCGCAGGGAACAATGCCGGCATGTCCGCTCTTGGAGGCTCTGGCCCGGAGCGAGGCGCGGCCCGATTAGTCTCACCTGCGCAATGTGCTAGTCTGGTGGCAAGTCGCTGAAGAGATCCGCCGAGGAGACACGCCATGAACGACGCCACCATGACCCTGTCGCAGAAGGCCGACGCGCTCGAAGAAAAGATGGCGCGCGAGCTCGACTACGTCTTCATCCAGTCGCGGCTGCATCTCTACGCCGAGGGGAAGATGGAGCTGCCGCCGAGCGCTGGCATGTTGCTCAAGGACAAGCCGCACATGCGGGTGGCGATGGGCGATGATCCGCGCCTGCCGGCGATGCCGGAAAAGCCGACCCTGATCGACTTCTTCAAGAAGCGCTTCGGACCGTCGATGCACCTCTTGCAGAGCGCCCATCACGCCCGCAAGAACGGCCTGCCCGAGAAGATGATCCTGGCCTGCCTGCTGCATGATATCTCGGTGGTCGGCTTCATCCGCGGCGACCACGGCTACTGGGGCGCACAGCTGGTCGAGCCGTATGTCGACGAGGAAGTAACCTGGGCGATCCGCGCCCACCAGGTGCTGCGCTTCTATCCCGACCCGGCGGTCGGCTACGAGTATCCGAAGAACTACACCGAGTGGATGGGCGCTGACTACGTGCCCGATGCCTACGTCGAGGAAGACTACCGGCGGATGCGGAACCACAAATGGTACATGTCCGGCCGCCAAATCACCCTGAACGACATCTACTCATTCGATCCCAACCTGCATGTCGAGCTCGACGAGTTCACCGACATTATCGGCCGCAACTTCCGCCAGCCGTCGCAGGGCCTGGGCTACGATAACAGTCCGGTCGCGCACATGTGGCGCGCCATCATCCGCCCGGCGAAGTACCTCTAGGGCTGCGCGGATACAGGTCTAGCGCAGCAGTCCGACCTTTTTGTAGTACTTCGCCACGCCGGGCTGCAGCAGACCGGCTGAGCCCGCGATCGCGGCCAGCGTGTTCTCCACCGTCGTCTCGGCGAGCGGCTTGGTGAGCTGCCCCTTGGTTTCCGCCTTGTGCAGGGCGGCGGCCAGCCTGAAGCCGATGGAATCCTCGAGATCAGCCCGCGCCAGGACGAAGCTCCACGTGCCCACTGTCCTGAGCGCGTCGAATTGCCCGCGATAAAGCGCGGCCGGAATGGTGAGTTCGGCAAGGAAAGGAAACTTGGCGCGTATGCGCTTGATCTCGTCGGCATCCGGCACCACGAAACGGGCGCCGCGCACGTTGTTGGCAAGGGTGACGAAGCCCGGCCATCGCAGGCTGCCGCCCCACAGGGCGGCGGCTCGGCCGTCCATCACCATGCGCGGCCCGTCGGCATATCGCTCTACGTAGATCGGCTGGAAATCCTTCTCCATGTCGAGGCCGAGGCCTTGCATGACGTATCGCGCCTGCACCGCGAGGCCGGAATTGCGGCCGTTCCACACAACGGGCTGTCCCTTGAGATCGCCGATATGCCTATAACGGGAATCGGCCAGTACCGCGAACATGCCCGGCGTGGCGAACATGTCGGAGACGATCTTGAGTTTGGTGATCGGTCGGCCGATTCCGGCAAAGAGCTCGTGCGCCACTTCGCCCGCCACCAGGCCGAGGTCCAGCTCACCGGACTCCAGCTTCGGCACGTTGTCGACCGTTCCCTGCGTCGAGACGGCGTGGATCTCGAGAGTGGGATCGATCAGCTTGATGACGTCGATGAAGTCCGAACCATAGAGCACGAAGCCGCCGCCCTCGGCGGCGGTCCCGAGCTTGATGTTCACACCTTGCGCAGCGGACGGGCGAACGGCGAGCAGAGAAGCGGAAGCCAGAAGCGCGCGTCGACGAATGGGTCGCATCGGAGCAATCAACGCCAAAGGTCGCACCGCCAATGCGGTGAGTCGTATGCCCATCCACGTCCAGCGGCGCCGGTCGGTAGTATCGCCTCGAGTACTCTCGCGCAAGAGCGCCGTCCGCTCACGACGCGCACTTCACGCGCAATTCATAGGGCACAGGTGCGGAAGCCGGCGAAGACGTCGTTGCGGTCGGGCGTGAAGAAGTTGCGATAGGCCGGACGCGCGATGCGCCGGCTGGTCGCCCAGCAACCGCCGCGCAGCACCTTGCGTGTGCCGAACCAGGGTTGCGAATAGTCCTTGTAGGGATCGGCCGCGAAGCCGGCGAAGGGCTGGAAGTCCGACGCCGTCCACTCCCAGACATTGCCGACCATCTGCCGGCAACTGAAGGCGCTGTCGCCGTCGGGCAGGGCGCCGACATCGATCGTGCCGTCGAAGGCGAAGTCGAGATTGGCGCGGCTCGGCGTCGGCGGGGCGTTGCTGCCGATTTCCTCCCAAGGCCAGCGGCGGCGTGCATCGCGGAGCCGGGATCCATCGGGCGTCGGCTGGCCGACCGCCGCCGCCTCCCACTCGGCTTCGGTCGGTAGGCGTCGCTTGGCCCAGCGGCACCAAGCCTCGGCCTCGAAGCCGCTCACGAACACGACCGGCGCGTCGGGCGCCAACTCGTCGATCGCGCGATAGCGGCGCTCGGTCCAGACGCCGTCGCGCTTGGCCTGCCAGTAGACCGGGCGTTCGGCCCCTCGCTGCGTGCGCCACGTCCAGCCGGCGTCGCTCCAGAACTCGCGCACCCGATAGCCACCCGCCTCGATAAAGGCCGCGAACTCCGCATTGGTCACCGGCGCACGGGCGATCCGGAACGGCGCGAGCGCGACCTCGTGCGCCCATTTCTCGTTATCGAAGACGAAGCCCTCGCCCCTCGTCGAGCCCAGCCGCCATTTTCCGCCAGGCACCGGAACGTCGCCCGGCAGGGCGCCGCCTGAAGGACGCTTGGCCGCGCCGAGACCGACCGGCGGCGCATTGGACGAGGTCTGCCGCATGTAGGCGAGCGCCTCGACATGCATGTCTTCGTGCCGGATCGAAAGGTCGTAGAAGTAGCGCGTCGCTTCGTCGATGCCGCCACCCAGGACGTCTTCCTGCCGTGCCAGCACTTGGCCCATGTAGCCGAGCGTGCCGGTGCGCTCCGGCAGGTCGAGGTGCCAGCGTATCTTGTGCGCCACGTTGCTCGAATCCCAAAGCCTATCGCAGCGCTCGATCAGCGGGGCCAGGCCCGCGGCGTGGCGCAAGGTCCAGTATTCGTGGAACCAGGCGATATGGCCCACCTCCCAGAGCACGGGATTGACGATCTCGAGATAGGGCCCCATCAATTCGGCCGATGACAGATCTTCCGTCAAGCGCTCGGTGCGATGACGGGCCTCGCGCAGTTGCGCCACGAGTTCGCCGGCGGTCGCACCGCTGGTCGGCCGGAGCGCGTCTGCTGGGCCTCTGACAATCGTTTCCATGAAGATCGTCATTATCACACCGGACGGGCCTTCAACACGCACCGGCAACAAGGTCGCGGCATCGCGCTGGGCGGGTATCCTGCGCCGGCTCGGCCATCGTGTGGTTGTAGCTTCCGACTATGACGGCAAGCCGGCCGACCTCATGGTGGCGGTGCATGCCTGGCGGAGCGCCGCCGCGGTCGAGCGCTTCAAGTCGAAATACCCCAAGCGGCCGGTGGTCCTGCAGCTGAGCGGCACCGACATCTATGATTACATAAGGTCCGATCCCGTGCCGACCTTGCGCGCGATGGCCCTGGCGGACCGGCTGGTGGCGCTGAACGATCTCGCTTGGCGCGTTGTGCCAAGGAGCCTGCGCAGCCGCCTCGTCGTCATCCACCAATCGGCCAAGGCCTCGGCGCGACGGCCGAGCCGCCGGGCCGTCGTCGTCTCGGTGATCGGCCACTTGCGCGACGTAAAGGATCCGCTGCGCGCCGCCGAGGCCGCGCGCCTGTTGCCCTCGCAAAGCCGCGTGAAAGTCGAACAGGTCGGTCGCGCCTACACTGCTGAGTGGGCCAAGCGGGCGCGCGCCGAGATGGTGGAGAACCCGCGCTACGTGTGGCGCGACGACGTGCCGGCCGCGGCAGTGCGTCGGCTTCTGGCACGAAGCCACGCCATGGTGATCTCTTCGTTGAGCGAAGGCGGCGCCAACGTGATCTCCGAGGCGGCCGTCGCCGGCGTGCCCATCCTGGCCTCGCGCATGGATGGCAATGTGGGCCTGCTCGGCAAGGACTATCCTGGCTACTTCAAGGTCGGCGACACGAAAGGCCTCGCGCGGCTGCTGCGGCGGCTCGAGGACGATCCGGATTTCGTCCGAACGCTCACCAAGGCCGTGCGCCGCCGCGCCCCGCTCTTTCACCCCGCGCGCGAGATCGCCGCCTGGCGTCGCCTGCTTGCGGACTTGGGTTAGGCCGCCATGAATTCGCTCTACCTGGACACGGCCTTGCGAGGCGCCGCGATAGCGCTGTTCCTGGTCATTGGCTGGGCGACGGCACGACAGGCCAAGGGCCGTCCCGCCGCGTGGCTGGGCGCGCTGCTGTCGCTCGGTGCCGCGGCCTATGTCCTCTGCTCCTCGCCTGTCCACTGGGGCTATCGCTCGGCCTGGTTTGCGCCGCTGCTGATGCTCTGCACCGGCAACGTGGTGGTCTTCTGGCTGTTCACCCGTGCGGTGTTCGACGATCGCTTCGAGCCTGCGGCGTGGCATGGCTTGCTGTGGCTGGTTTTTGTCGCGGGGCCGCTGGCATGGCTGCTGGGCGTCGACTTCGGGCCCGCGATGCAGGTCGCGCTACGCCTCGCACCGGTCGTGATGGCGCTGCTCGTGCTGGTGCAGACGGTCAAGGATTGGGCCGGCGATCTCGTCGAGGGTCGCCGGCGGCTCAGGGTGTTCATCGTGGTCGCCGTGGTACTGCAGATCTCGATCTCGGCGGCGGTCGATTTGTCGCTCGGGCCGGAGCAGGTGCCGACCTGGCTGAATGCGGTGAATGCCGCGGCCCTTGTGCTGATCGCCGGCGTGATCGCGGCGGTGCTTCTGTCTGCCGACCTGAGCACGGTTCTTGGTGCCGCGGCGACAGCGCCGGCGCCCGCGCTTGCACCAGACGTCGATGCCGAACCGGTCGATCCGGCGCTGCTGGCCGAGCTCGAGCGGCTGATGTCGGTCGACCGGTTCTATCGCCAGGAAGGGCTCACCATCGGCGCGCTGGCCGCCAAGCTGGGCTTGAGCGAGCGGCGGCTGCGCCACGCCATCAACCGTGGGCTGGGCTATCGGAATTTCAGCGATTACCTCAATCGCCACAGGCTTTTGGACGCCAAGCAGGCGCTAGCCGACCCGGCCCAGGCTGAGGTGCCGATCCTGACCATCGCCCTCGATTCCGGCTTCCAGTCGCTCGGCCCCTTCAACCGCGCCTTCAAGGCCGATACCGGCATGACGCCGACGGAATTCCGCCGGGGCGCGGGCAAAACCCCGCCAAAGCGCTTGCCGAATCCGGAATCGGCCAGCCGATAGCGGCCTTCGGCGCGAACCCGGCGGCGCCCCTGGCGCAAAGGTTCATCGACAACCCGCTGGAGGGATGATCGATGAACGAACTGTTACGCACCTATCTCGAAGCCTTGCCCGGCGCCTGGCTCATGGATACCGGCCGCTACGTCGTGGCGGCGTCGGCGATGGCCGGCATTCTGGCGCTGTTCTGGGGGGCAGGCTTGGCGCGCCGCAAGCTGCAGGCCCGCCAGGCCACTGCCGCAGACGTGCGCCGCGAGATCCTGGCGTCGCTGCGCTCGGCGCTGATTTTCTCCCTGATGGGGGCGAGCCTGGTGGTCGGCAGCCAGCTCGGCTGGATGACGATCTACATGGGCTTCCATCAGGCTGGCCCGATCTACCTCGTCCTGTCGGTCGCCCTCATGCTGATCGCGCACGACGCCTACTTCTATTGGACGCATCGCGCCATGCACCATCGGCGGCTGTTCAAGCTGTTCCACCGCACGCATCACCTGTCGCGGACGCCGACGCCGTGGGCGGCCTATGCCTTCGCGGTTCCCGAGGCGATCGTGCAGGGCGCCTTCGTGCCGCTGTTCATGCTGCTGGTGCCCATGCACTTCGGGGGGCTGTTCGCCTTCGGAGCGCTGCAAATCCTGCGCAACGTCATGGGCCATGCCGGTTCCGAGGTGCACCCCGCGGCTTTCACGCCCGGCCGCTGGCTGGGCTGGCTCACCACCACGACCCATCACGACCTGCATCACGAAGGCGGCCGTTACAATTACGGCCTCTACTTCCGCTGGTGGGACAAGCTCATGGGCACCGAGTATCCTGGCTATGGTGCCAAGTTCGCAGCGGTGACCGCGCCGGTCGTGCCGATCGCGGCCAGGGTGATGCCATGAGGGGCATCGCAGGTCTTGCCACAGCGGTGGCGGTGCTCATCGCCGCACCCGCGTCGGCGCAGCAGGACGTGGTTGGCCGCTGGGCCACTCCGGGACTCTCGGCAGTGGTCGAGCTCGGCCCTTGCGCTGGTGCTGCGACCCTGTGCGGCACCATCCGCTGGCTCTGGGATGGCCGAGATGACAAGGGTCGGCCGCGGCTCGACGTTCACAACGGCGATGCCGCGCTGCGCTCGCGGCCGCTGCTCGGACTGTCGATTCTTTCCGGCCTCAGTCCATCGCCGGATGGCGGCTGGTCGGGACATATCTACAATCCCGAGGACGGCGAGACCTACCGCGCCAAGATGCACCGGGTCGGCGCCGATACCTTGGTGATCGAGGGCTGCGTGCTGTTCGTCTGCAAGAAGCAGGTGTGGCGCAAGGCCTCGTCGCTCGCCGAGGCGTTGAGATGATGAAGGGCGTGCCATGACCCTCTATGACCGCTGGGTTCTGCCGAAACTCATCGACCTCGCGATGCGCCAACGCACGATTGCGCGCTACCGCCAGGGGCTGGTCCCGCAGGCCCGCGGTCGCGTCCTCGAGGTCGGGGTGGGCTCGGGATTGAACCTGGCGCTCTACGCCGATGGTGTCAGCGAAGTCATCGGCATCGACCCGTCCGAACAACTGCTCGAGGTGGCGCAACGGCGCGCCGCCTCGGCGGTTGTGCCGGTAAGCCTGGCGCGCGGCTCGGCGTCGGCCCTGGAGGTCGGCGATGCCAGCGTCGATACCGTGGTCATGACCTGGACGCTCTGCTCGATCCCCGAGCCACTGGCCGCCCTGCACGAAATGCGGCGGGTCCTGAAGCCCGGCGGCAGCCTGCTGTTCGTCGAGCATGGCTTGTCGACGGACGCGAGTGTCGCGCGCTGGCAGCGTCGCCTGACGCCGGTCTGGCGACGCTTCGCCGGTGGCTGCCACCTCGACCGCAAGATCGACGATCTGGTCCGCGCCGCGGGCTTCGACCTGCCGCAGATCACGACTGAATACTCCGAGGGACCGCGACCGATGGCATTCATGTATCAGGGCCGCGCTGTGGTTGCCTGTGATCGGCCATCCTCGTAGAGGCGCCTAGGCAAGGCGGCCCCACTTTGGCCATTGTCAGAGCGGGCTCGGGGGGCCATGTTGGGGCGTATGGCGCGTCTGCGGCTTATCTCGGCTTTACTCGGGTGCCTTGCTGTTCTTTCGGCAAGTCTGCCCGCCGTCGCGGCCGCGTGGTCGCCGGCTGGTGCACCGATGACCAAGCATGGTGCAATGGCGCCCTGTCCGGATTGCCCCGATTGCGCAAAGACGCCGTGTCATCCGGTCACAGCGGATTGCGCGATGCTATGTGTCGGCGCTCCGCCAGCACTGGGTGTT
>JBPYDO010000289.1:0-27149 GCA_051985755.1 Reyranella sp.
CGCCGAAGCGATCGACGTCGGCGAGTATTGCGGCGTCCATGTGCAGATCGCCCACATGAAGCTGTCCGGGACCGACAGCTGGGGCCAGGCCGCTCGCCTTCTCGAGGCGATCGACGCCGCCCGCACGCGCGGCGTCGACGTGCACGGCGACCAGTATCCTTATGATTGGGCCACTAACCCGCTGCGTTTCCTGCTGCCGACCTGGCTGCAGGAAGGTGGTGTTCCGGCGATGCTGGAACGTCTCGCCGATCCTTATGTGCGCTCGCGCATCCGGCAGAAGATTGCCGAAGTCGGCTTCAACAACTTCGGACAGATCGAATCCTGGGCCGACATCCGCATCGCTATCTCGCCGCATGGCGCGGCCGAGCCTGGCCGAACCATTGAGGAGATCGCGCGAGAGCGGGATCGCGATGCGCTCGACGTGGTCTGCGACATCATCATCGCGGACAAAGGCGCGACTCGCATCGTAATTCGATCGATGTCGGAGGCCGACGTACGCGCCATCGCTGCCGACCCTTCCACGCTCGTCGGCTCCGACGGCCCGTGCGTGGCGCCCTATGGCATTACGAGCCAGGGCAAGCCACACCCGCGTCTCTACGGCACGTTCCCGCGCCTCATCGGCCACTATGGCCGCGATCTCGGCCTGCTCGGCTTGCCCCAGGCGATCGCCAAGATGACCGGGGGTGCTGCGGCTGCTCTCGGCTTGGCGGATCGTGGCATCCTTAGTGAAGGCCAAGCGGCCGATGTGGTTCTGTTCGATCCCGCGACAATCATCGATCGGTCGACCTACGACGACCCTCACCTGTATCCGGCGGGCATCCGGACAGTGATCGTCAACGGTACGGTTGTAATCGACGATGGCGAGCACACCGGCGCCCTGCCGGGCCGGCTGCTTAGGCGGCGGGGAGCGGTGCTAGCGTGATGCGGGTCCGCCGCCGCACCCCAGTCCTCATTTGGGCCTAGGCCGCCAGCTCGAGGATTTCCACGACCTGTGCCGGCCCTTCGATCGGCCGCGGATTGTTGAGGACGGCGCGGTCGTGCATCGACTTCTCGGCGATCTCGCGGAAGCGCTCGCGACCGACCCCGACATCCGCCAGCCGGCGCGGCAGGCCGAGGCGGGCGACCAGATCCGCCACCAGATCGGCGGCCGGCGTTCCCGGCTTGCCGAATGCCTCGCTGACCCGCTTCTGGCGCTCACCATTGGCCGGCAGGTTCCAGCGCAACACCGAGGGCAGCATGACGCAGGAGGTATGACCGTGCGGCACGTGGCAGGCGGCGCCCAGCACGTGGCCGATGCCGTGACTGGCGCCGACGCCCACGCCCGAGGTTCCGGCGCCGATCGATAGCCACATGCCGAACTGCAGGTCGAGCCGCGTCGCGGTGTCGTCAGGCCGCTTCTTGTGGGCCGGCAGGGCGCGCGTCAGCAGCTTCAGCGCCTCACTCGACGTGCCGAGCACGAAGGGATGCGCCTGCTGCGAGCACAGCCGCTCGACCGCATGGTCGACCGCCTTGAGCCCGGTCGACAGCATCAGATCCATGGGCGTGGCCGAAGTCGCCGCGGGATCAAGAACGATCACGCGCGGCACGATCAGGCGATGGCCGAAGCTTTCCTTGATGCCCTTGCGCGGGTCGCTGATGCCGGCGAAGGCATTGAACTCCGCCGCCGACAGGGTGGTCGGCACGGCGATCATGCGGATCGCCACTGACGGCGGCTTGATCGTCTCGGACGGCGGCGCCTCGCCCGCTCTCGGTCTGCCGGCCCGGTACAAATCGAGATCGTCGACCGCGCGCACATCCTGCCAGAGCGCGATCAGCATCACCTTGGTGGCGTCGATCACCGAGCCGCCGCCCACCGCTACGACAAGGTCCGCCTTGGCCTCGCGCGCCAAGGCGGCACCTTCGATCACGCAGGGGCGCGGCGAGTGCGCGGTGATGCCGGCATAGACTCCGGCGTAGCGATCGCCGAGATCGCGAATGACACCGGCCAGCAGGGCGCTTTGCGCCACCGACTTGGAGGTGGTGACGAACACGCGTCGTGCGCCCAGCCGCTCGGCCTCGGCGCGCAACGCCGGACCCGCCGGTTTGCCGTAAACCACGCGTTCGATCTCCTGATGGCCATGGATGCCGCTCAGCATGTTGGGCTCCTTCCTGCGCAACCAATGGTCGGACGGCGGCGAGCGAAGGGCAAGCGCCCGGTCAAGAGCCGAGGTCAGGACTGGATCGCCTTGAGATCGACCTCGCTCTGCAGGTAGGCACGATGGGCTTGCTCGCATTTCTCCTTGAGCGACGTGCGGGCAAACAGGATCTCGCCGCGGATCTGCTGCAGCTCACCGAGGGCGCGGCGCATCCTGCCCTCGACCGCCTGACGCTCGGCAAGGTCCGTCGTGGCCTCCCAAGTCGCGCGCAGAGCGTCCAGCTCCCGCCGCTTGGCCTCGAAGGCAGCCGGCCCTGCCTTGGCGTCCCACTCGCGCCTCACCGCCTCCCACTCGCTGCGGCAGTGAAGCATCCATTGCAGCAGAGAGGACGCGTCGCCGACCGAGCGCAGCGCCTTGCGCGCCATGATAAAGAGCGGGATTGCCGCAATCAAAGCGAGCAGCGCCGCAACGCCCGGCGCGTCGACGGCGAAGATGAGGCCAACTGGCACGAGCGCGATCAGGAGCGCGATCGGCGTATGGAAGATCCACCAGCGCCTGAACGCCCGGACGTCGGCGGAAGTCACGACTTTCCCGCTCCAATCGGCCTTGGGCGCCGGGCCGGGATGCTCGACGGCCAGCACCTGCCGCCAGAAGTCAGGCAGGTCGAACAGGCTGGCGGCCATCGGCGATATCGTATCGGAGAAGAGCGGCATACCCGTCGCCGCCTCCATGGCGCACCAGGGACAGCGCTCGAGTCCCAGCCAATGCCAATGCGCGCGGTCGGCGTCGCAGCGCGCGAGCTCGCCTTGCATTCGATCGAGACCGGTCGCCCATTCCTGCGCCGTTGGGCGGCCGCTTCGAGCGGCGTCGGCCGCGAATGCCTTTTCGAACAATGCCGCGAGAGGCGGCGAGACGATGGCAAGCAGCGGCGCGCCGGGCGGTGGCTCCATCTTTGCAGCTTGCCGATCCTTGCCATAGGCAAAGCGGTGCTCGGCGATCGCCCGCTCGATGGTCATATCGTCCGGTCCCCGGAAGCGGCCGGCGAACGGATGCCGGCCCATGAACAGCAGCAGGAAGACGAGCACGGCCAACCCGAAATTGTCGTGGTCTGCCGATCGCACGAGGCCGGCGAAGGAACGGCCCTGCAGTTCCGGCGGCGTGAAGGCCGGGACGCCGACATCGCAGGGAAACACCCGGCCGCTGGCCTGCACTTGAAAACTGTCGCAGTCGATCAACCGCACGCGCCCGTCCTGGCCGACCAGGATGCCGCCGTGATTGACATCGGCGATCACGCTCGAGGTGTCGTGGACGGCGGCAAAGGCGCAGGCGAGGTTGGCGGCGACTTCGACCAGGAAGCGCCAGTCTGCGCCCGGAAAGGCAACGCGTCGGCTCCTGGGATTGTAAAGCTGGTGAATGTCGTGGCTGTCGCCGACGCGCGCCATGCTGAGCCCGATCGGCTCGCCCGAGGAGAGCGACAGGAGCTCGTTGGGCCACGCCGCCTGCGCCTCCATCTGTTCGCTGCGCAGGCGCGCCATGACGCGGATCTTCTCGGCGCGCTCCGCCGCCAGGGGGGCGCGGAAAATCTTGGCCGCCAGTCCCTCCTCGCCTTCGATCTCGAAGACCGCCCCTTCACCGCCCTGGCCGAGCTTGCGACCGAGCCTCACCCGACGACCGTCGGCGCCGACGACGTCGCTGGGCGGCACCTCGGTCATTTGCGTCGCGACGCGAGGATCAGCGTCTTGTCGTCGTCGGTGCGATCGGTAACGGGCTTGGTGGCCAGGTACTTCTCGAGGCCCATCGAGAGCGTCGCGTCGACGCCCGAGGCCGTGGAACGGCGAAGCGGCAGGAACATGCTGTCGAAGAATGGCGCGTGCACCATGCGGCTGGCCTTTTGCAACACCAGGTTCTCGATTCCGTCGGTGAAGATCGCGATTTCCTCGACACGATCCGTCGTCAGGGCGAAGTCGAAGGTCCGACCGACGCTATGGGCGGTCACGAAGTTGGTCGTGTTGGCGAACTCGCCGTGCTGCGGCCAGAAGATGTAGCGCCAGCCCAGGCCATCGGTTCCAGGGGTCACGATCGCCCCGTCGCCCACCTGCACGAAGGCCGACGCCTCTTCGCTGGCGATGGCCGCCAGCAGAGTGCAGGCAAAGTCGTGGCGCTCGCGGCCCTGGCTTTCGGCCTGCAGCGCCAGGCGGTAAGCGACGCCTGCGATCCAGCGCTCGACCAGTGGACGACCGATCCGGCTCACGTCGCCGCCGCCCACGACGTAGCTTGCGACCAGGCGGGCGAAGGTCTGGCAGGCAAGCAACGCCCCCACGTCGGCGCCCGCGGCGGTGCCGGCGCCGTCCGACGCTGCGAGGACCACGACCTCGCTTCCCGACGGCCCGGCGGCGCTCAGGTGATAGTGACTATCCTGGCAGCACTTCCCGGCGGCGAGATGCGACGTGCCAATCGACGATGCCATCGCGATCCGCCATGGCGTCGCGGGCATCAGGCCTCGGCCCACCCCGGCGGCCTCGGCGCCGGCGCCGCGCCCATCGGCGAACGCGAGGCGTCGCTCAGCGACGACGAAAGCCAGGCGAAGAGATCGCGGAAGCGCAAGCCGGCCAGCTTGAGCGGCGGGCGCAGCGAGATCTTGGCGAGCGCGGCCATGTCGGCGCCCTCCACACCGACGGCAAAGAAGGAGAAACTCTTGGTTTCCTCACCCGCCTTGATCTCGGCCGCCGCGCCCTCCCAGGGGTCGGTCGGATCGCCGTCCGTGATCAGGAAGACCCAAGGGCGATAGTAAGGAATGCCGTTGGCCTTGTAGGTCGCCTTCCTCTGCCGGATCATCTCCAGGCCGCCGGAAATGGCGGCGCCCATCGGCGTGTCGCCGGACGCCTTGAGCCACGGCGGCTCGAACTGCTCGGGCGTACGGAACTCCGACAAAAGGCGTACCGGGCCGAACGTGATCAGTCCCAGCTCGACTCGCTTCATGGCAAGGCTGTCGGCCGCCAGCTCGAGCTTGAACGACGCAAGCCCGACATTGAGCTCGTGGATCGGCGCGCCCTCCATGGAGGTCGACGTGTCGAGCAGTAGCAGGCAGGGACAGCGAGGCTCCGGATTGTCGGCAAACTCGCTGGCGGCAAAGGGAATCTGGTCAGCAGCCGGCATCAACCACGAACGTGCAAGGCCGTGTCAGGGCGATACGAACGAGGTTCAGCATTCTCTGCCGAAATCTGTGGTTTCAGATGTCCCGCCCCCTGAGCGGTATTGCGCATCGAAACATGGAGGGCCTGACCTGTCGAGCCGATATTGCCGCTTCGCCAGCCGCGCCGCTGCGCTAGGCTCTCCAAGCGGATATTAGGGCCGTGACCCTGGGGAAACGCAGCATGACGGACTTCGACTACATCATCGTCGGTGCGGGATCGGCGGGTGGCGCGCTGGCGGCGCGGCTGAGCGAGAATCCCAGGAACAAGGTGCTGCTGCTCGAGGCGGGCGCGGCCAGCCATCTCTATTCGCGCATGCCGCTTTCGTTCGGGCTGTTGATCGACAATCCGGCGGCGAACTGGCTCTACCAGTCGGAGCCGGAACCCGGCACCGCCAACCGAGTGATCCCCGTGCCGCGCGGCAAGCTGCTGGGCGGCTCGAGCTCGATCAACGGCCTCGTCTGGGTGCGCGGCCAGCCGCTCGACTACGACACCTGGGCGCAGCTGGGTTGCCGCGGCTGGAGCTGGCGCGAGGTGGCGCCGCTCTTCACCCGGATCGAGACCTTCGTCGACGGCGACGGCAGTCACGGCCGCGGCACGTCGGGGCCGCTCAAGGTCTCCACCGTGCCCGACCAGAACCCGCTCTACGACACGCTGTTCGCCGCCGCCAAGGCGGCGGGCTTCAAGCTCAATCCCGACTACAACAGCGAGGATCAGGAAGGCGTCGTCAAGACACAGACCTCGATCTACCGCGGCCGGCGCATGAGCGTGGCGCACTGCTACATCGAGCCAGCGATGAAGCGCGCCAATCTCCAGGTCGTGACCAACGCCCACACGCTTCACGTCGTGCTCGACGGCAAGCGCTGCGTCGGCGTCGAGTACGAAAAGGACGGCAAGATCTTGGAGGCGCGCGCAGCTGAGACCATCCTCTCGGCGGGCGGCGTCGCCAGCCCGCAGATCCTCGAACTCTCCGGCATCGGCCAGCCCGAGCTGCTCAAGAAGCATGGCATCGAGGTGAAGCACGAATTACCGGCGGTCGGCGAGAATTTCCGCGATCACATCAACGCCCGCATCATCTGGCGCGTGAAGGACCGGCGTGTGTCCTACAACCACATGGCGCGCGGCGTGGGCGCCGCGACGCAGTTCATGAAGTACCTCGCGACCGGCGGTGGCTTCATGAGCCTGCCCTCGGCGCCGCTACTCGCCTTCCTGCGCACCCGGCCGGAACTCGCCACACCAGACGTCCAGATGCATCTCGTGCCCTATTCGATCAAGGACCCCAAGACGCGCAAGCTGCAGGACTTTCCGTCGATGACGATCGCCTGCTATCAGCTGAGGCCAGAGAGCCTGGGCTCGATCCATATCCGCTCGTCCGATCCCAAGGCGCAACCGGCGATCCGCTTCAACTTCCTGGCTGATCCGATCGACCAGCGCGCCATGGTCGGCGGCTTCCGCATGATGCGGAAGATCGTCGATGCCGCCCCGATGGACGTCTATCGCGGCGAGGAGTTCTCGCCCGGCCCTTCGGTAAAGAGCGACGACGAGATCCTCACCTGGATCCGCAACAACTCGCAGACCGCCTACCATCCCATCGGCACCTGCCGCATGGGGCCGGGACCCAAGGCCGTGGTCGATGACAAATTGAAAGTGCACGGGCTGCAAGGCCTGCGCGTGGCTGATGCCTCGATCTTCCCGACCATGCCCTCGGGCAACACCAACGCGCCCTCGATCATGGTCGGTGAAAAAGCCGCCGATATCCTCAAGGCCGCGGTCTGACCATGGCGAGCAAATACCGCTTCTTGTTAATCAACGCGTTCAGCCTGGCTCCTGGCGGCGACTTCCAGCTGCGCTCCTTCTCCGGCCCCAAGGAGGCGCAGATCTACAACTACGAGGACCTGAAGCCCTTCCTGGCGGACATCGACTGGGACCTGCACCCAGGCGCACCGGCCACGCACGGCAACTATCCGGTGGCGACCAAGTTCGGATTCATGTCGGTGGGCTACAACCGCCTGCCGCTGGTGCGCGAGGCCTGCGCCAGTGGCAAGTACAACGCCATTGTGCTGCTGGGCGGCGGCGACCCCGGCTACATGGAGGCGCGCGAGATCGGTCGCCAATATCGCATTCCGATAACCACCGCGGCGCACAGCCAGATGCACATCGCGGGCCTGCTCGGGAACAAGTTCTCCATCGTCGACATCGCCGAGACGCACAACATGCAGATGTATCAGCTGGTCGTGCAGTACCGTATGACCGAGCGCTGTGCTTCGATCCGCAACGTCAACTTCCCGCTGCCCAGCCCGAACCATCCCGATGACCGGCCAATCCACCTCGAGCGCGACCGCGCCCTGCAGAGCGGCACGTCGGACATGCTCGATGCGGCGGTGGCGGAATCGATCGCCGCCCTCGAAGAGGATGGCGCCGACACGATCATCCTCGGCTGCTCGGCGGCTTTCTGGATGCAGCCTCTGCTGCAGGAGCGGCTATTCGAGACGGGCTGGGACGTGCCGGTGCTGGAAGGTGCGCGCTCGGCGATCGAAGTGGCCAAGATGCTGGTCGATCTTGGCCAGGATGCGAGCGCGCTGGCCTTCCCCAGCGAGCGTCCGCCCAAGTGGCGACGGCGCAAGACCTTCTAGCGCGGATAGTCGGCTGGGCGCGTACTCCGGCAACTGCCTGATCACCATCTGGTCACGGCCGAGGGGCCGGCGCGCTCCTATCCTTGCCTCGTCCGCAAAAAAACGGCGAGGCGACACATGGTCGACGTCGGCACAATGGGCGGAGAGGCCAAGCGGGTTCTGCGCGCGCTATGCCCTCAGCCGCTCCTGAATTGGCGCGAGGCGCGCTTCTACGGACGCTACGGCGAAGTCGAACTCCATCTGCTCGAGTACCTCTGCCGGCGCGACGCCGATTCGATCGACGTCGGCGCCAACGACGGCAGCTACGTCTATTACATGCGGCCCCATTCCCGTCATATCGTCGCCTACGAGCCGATGCCGGCGCTGGCCCGCGCCTTGAGCCGGAAATTTCCGCGCAACGTCACGGTCGAGACTTTGGCGCTTTCCGACGCCCCCGGCACGGTCGAATTGCGCATGCCGGTGGTCGACGGTGTGGTGGTCACCGGCTGCTCGACGATTTCGGCCGATACCTCGCGGACCTATCCCGAGTACCAAGCGATCGAAGTCGCAAAGGACCGCCTGGACAACGTCTACGCAGGCCGCGCTGGTTTCATCAAAATCGACGTCGAAGGCCACGAGCAGGCGGTGCTCGACGGCGCGGTCGAAACCATCCGGCGCTGCCAGCCGCGTGTTCTGGTGGAGGTCATCGAACTGTTCTCGCCCGGCGGCATCAAACGCGCCCGCGCCTACTTCGATCGCCTGGGCTATCGCGGATACTTCGTGCACGGCGGCGACCTCAAGCCGGTCGAGCATTTCTCGATAGAGCGGATGCAGGATCCCGCGAACCTGCCCTGTCTCACCGCGCCGCTTCAGGCGCGCCAGCGCTTCGGCCGCTACGTCTACAACTTCATTTTCCTGCCGCCGCAGGAGCCGGAGGCGACGCCGTGGCGGATGAGGGAGCGCCTGCGGGCGTTGTGAACGGCGGCGTCGCGCGTCTAAGCCGGGCCCGCTGGATGTGGCGGAGCAGGTGCCGTCCGATGGCGCCCCAATCGAAGCGCGATTCACAGGCATCGAAGGCGGCGCTATGCCTGGCGTTGAGCGTTTCCACATCGTCGATCAACCCGACCACGCCCTGGGCCAGCGCCAGATGGCTGTCAAAAAGCCCAATGCTGCGCCCATCGAGCAACGGCATGCCAGGAAGCGCGCCGCGCATCGCCATGACGGGAAGCCGGTTGAAGACGTAGTCGAGCCCCTTGAGCTTGAAGCCGCCCAGCAGGTCCGGCACCACGCCGATGCGAGCCGCCGCCATATAGGGTCGCGCATCCTTGACCGGCCCCGTGACATCGATCGACGGATAGCGATGGCGCAGGATCTTCAGATAGGCCGGATCGACCTCGCCGACGATCTGCAATTCGACCGCGGCCTCGGCGAATAGCGGCGTTGCGACATCCAAGAAGCGCTCCAGGCTTATGCGCTTGGGCGGCCAGTCGAAGCTTCCGACGATGGTGGCGCGCCGCGGCAGGTCGACGTGGATCGTGCGCGACTGGACTCGCGGCCCGCCGTAGCCCGGCGGCAGCAAGGCGACCCGTGTCGTCGCGGCTTTCTCTGAAAAGGCACGAGCGTCCTCGGGCGTGTTCGCCGTCACCAGCCCGGCCTCGGCCACCACGCGGCGCTCGAGCCACCTGACCTTCATCGCATCGATCTGCTTCAGCAAGCGCCGGGGCCCGCGGGTTTCGCCGGCGATGTGCGTCGCCACCATCGCCTCATGGTTGTGCGCGAGGTAGACGAGTCTGGGTGGGGATTTCCGACCGGCGCGGTGCCGCAGTACGGGCCGCAACGCCCAGGCGGCGCAAAGGCTGTCGAAGATCACGGCATCCCAGTCACGCTCGGCCAGGACCTTGTGCAGCGTGCGACGCATCGGCCAGGAGCCGCCGCGCTGGGACATCCGCGGTAGGTCCGTCAGCACCCGCCGAAGGCGGGATCTCGAACGCTCCGCCACCAGCCGCCAGGCAAGGCCAGGTCCATTCTGCGGCCCGCCTCGATGCTCCGGCCGCGACAGTCCGACGACGCAGAGATCGGCGCCCGCGGCATGCGCGGCATGAATGAGACCCTGCGAGTAAATCAGCTGGCCGGTGATCGCCGGTTCGGGGTCGGCGAGGGTGATCCAAAGGCAGTGCATTGTGAAACGCCAGCGTGCAACGGTGTGGCGAAGTTGCGTTTCAGGCCAGTGACCAAGAAATGTCAGTCGCCTAGCTACTGCAGCGAAATGCAAGGGGCCGCCGAAGGCCGGCGGCGCGTGGCCACAAAGTGACCACTGGTGGCTCAACAGGAGTTCACTGGACAATTGGCCCAAGTCGTTCGTGCCCTGGGGTGCATGGCCGGCGATGGAGGCTCTCTCCAGGGAGGAGGACTAAATGTCGTTGTCAGTGCCGCGGGTGCCGCCGATCGAGCACGACGGCGCGGCGCTCCGTGAAGAAGCCTATGTCTGCACCACCTCGGAGAGCCTGATCGGCGCCATCGAGAAATGCCTCGACAACGGGCTCGGTACTTGCCTCGTCGTCGAGAACGACAACCACTTGGTCGGACGAATCTCGCTCGACGACATCGGCGAGGCCGTCCTGGATGGCGCCCTGCTGACGCCGACGCTCGAAGCGCACGCTGCGATCTTCCGGCATGGCGGGCCGGCCGAGGGCATGGCCGATAGTGACGTCCTGCAGCCCGTCCTCGACGCCAGCGGTAATCTGGCCGGCATCACCATCGATCGTTCCCGACAGCACATCCAGGTCGCGCGGCCGGACATGAGAAGCGACGAATTCCGCGCCGTCCTGAACGCCTTCCTGTCCTCCTGGATCTCGAGCCGCGGGCCTTATGTGGAGAAGTTCGAGCGTGAGTTCAGCGCCTTCGCTGGTGCGCAGCACGGCATCGCCGTGTCAAACGGCACTGTCGCCTTGCATCTCGCCCTGCTCGCGCTCGATGTCGGTCCGGGCGACGAGGTGATCGTGCCCGACCTCACCTTCGCGGCCACCATCAACGCCGCCCTCTATTGCGGTGCCACGCCGGTCATCGTCGACGTCGATCAAGGGACCTGGTGCATGAGCCTGGCCGCCGTCCAGCGCGCGTGCACGCCCAAGACCAAGGCGATCGTGCCGGTCCATCTCTACGGCCGGCCGGCCGAAATCGGACCCATCGCCGCGTTCGCCGCCAAGCGTGGCCTGGCCGTCGTCGAAGACTGCGCCGAGGCGCACGGCGCACGCTATGCCGGTCGCCCGGTCGGCCAGTTCGGCGACGTCTCGTGCTTCTCGTTTTACGCCAACAAGATCGTCACCACCGGCGAAGGCGGCATGTGCCTCACCAGCTCGCCGGAGCTCGCGCGGTCGCTCCGCATCCTGCGCGACCATGGCATCGCGCCCAACCGCTCCTCCTACTGGCACGAGCGGGTCGGCTACAACTACCGCATCACCAACCTGCAGGCGGCGATTGGACATTCGCAGCTGTGGCGCATCGAGGAGACGCTGGCGCGGAACGCGCACGTCGCTGAGCTCTACCGGCGGAAGCTCGAGGGAATCCCTGGCGTGCGCTTCCCGCCGCCGCTCGATCCCATCTACCAGCCCGTGGTGTGGCTCGCCTGCGTTCAGGTGCCGGCAAACAAGCGCAATGAGCTGTTGATCGCCGCGCTCGAGGCGAACATCGAGATGCGGCCCTTCTTCCATTCGCTGTCCTCGCTGCCGCTCTACCGGAGGTTCGGCCATTCCTGCCCCAACAGCCTCGAATTGGCTGCGACCGGCTTAAACCTGCCCACGTCGCATGCCATTGATGACCAGGTCGTTGACCGCGTAGCCAAGGTCTTCCGCAATGTCCTGGGATGATCAAGGCAGCGTCACCAGGATCGTATCGTCAGTCATTATCGGAGGGGGGCCCGGCGGATTAGGCCCGCTCTTGTGGGCTGCCCAGCACGGGCAGCTCGAGCAATGGCTGAAACAGGGCGTCATCCTGGTCGAGCAGAGCGAGCGGCTGGGCGGCAGATTGGGCCAATACGGCATCAATGCCGATTCGCTGGGCGGCACCTGCCTGGAGTTCCTAGATTCGACCCACTTGCCCGAACCGCTTCGCGCCCTGCGCGAAGATCCTCTGACTCTGGACATGCAGCGCTATCGCGACGATTTTCCGCCGTTGCCACTGGTCGACCGCTACGTGGCACGGATTGGCCGGGCCTTCGCCTCGATATTTGCCGCTGAGCCCGCGTCCACCCTCCATCTTGGCACCACAGCGCGTTCGATCCGTCAGCGGGATGACGGCACGCTCGGCGTCCGCGTGCGGCACAATGACGGAAGCGTGGAAACCCTGGTCACCCGCTCGGTCGTCCTCGCGCCGGGCGGCCGGCAGTTCTGGCACGAGCAGGAGCTGGCGCCCGGGCTTCGTCTCTCCGATTGTCGGCCCCGACACGTGCTGCCGTCGAACACCCTGCTCACCCAGGCCGGGTTGGCCAAGGCCAACGAGATCATCAGCGAGGCCCACGCCAGGCGAATCGTCCTAGTCGGCGGGTCGCACAGCGCCTACGCCGCCGCCTGGGCGTTGCTGGAGCTGCCGGCGACGAGGCGCCTGGACGACGGCCAGCTTGTCATCCTGCAACGCCGGCCGCCGCGCATCTACTATCGCGACGCCGCGGAAGCCACGGCCGACAACTATCCCTTCACGCCGGGCGATATCTGTCCGCGAACACAACGCGTGAACCGCATGGGCGGGCTCCGCGGCCATGGTCGCGACATCTGGCGCCGCATCTACAGGCCGGCGGACGTGCGACCCGAAACACGCGTCGCCGTCCTGAACATTCAGAAATATTCCGCGGACGCATTGCGGGCCGAACTCGAGCAGGCGGCGCTCGTCGTGCCCTGTCTCGGTTATCGCCTGGCGACGCTGCCGATCTACAGTCCAACCGGCCGGCGCCTGATCCTCGAGGCCGATAGAAATGGCGACGCCGTCGGCGATGATTGCCGCGTGCTGCTGGCCGATGGCGGCAAGCTTCCGAACGTATTCGGCATTGGCCTGGGCACCGGGTTCCGGCCGACGGCGAGCATGGGCTGCGAGCCCAACTTCCAGGGTCAGGCCAACAGCCTGTGGCTCTACCACAACGATATCGGCGGTCTCATCTGCCAGGCCATCATGGCCATGCACCCCGCGAGTGCCGGGCTCACAGAGTGGCGGACGTCGGAGGAGGCCCGGCCGGCGGCGTGAGTGAAACTTCCCCTAGGACGGCACCTTGCCCCACAGCCGACGTGTTGCGATGTCGGCGCCTTCGCGACAGCTCTTGAGTTTCGCCCACACGACGTCCTCGGCGACCAACTCGTAGCCGGCGAAAGTGCCGAAGCCGCAATCGCTCGAGGCGATCACTCGGGTGCGGTCGCCGACGGCGTCGACCGCCTCGCAGATGCGGTTTGCCACCACCTCGGGGTGCTCGACAAAGTTGGTCGTGGTGTCGATCACGCCGGGTATGAGGATGAAGTCGGCCGGCAGCTTGGCCCGCTTCAGCGCCGCATATTCGTGCTGATGCCGGGGATTGGCGAACTCGATGCTGAGCGCCCCGACGCGCGCCTGGCACAGAACGGGCAGCACTTCCGCGAGAGGAATATCGTGCGTGTGCGGCCCTTCGTTGTTGCCCCAGCAGCAATGCAGGCGGATGCGCTCGCGCGGAATGCCGTCGAGCGCCTCGTTCAGGGCCGCGACGTGCATTTCGGCGATGGCGATAAACTCCGCATTGGTCTTGTCCTGGAACAGGACCGTGCGTTCCAGCGCCAGGTCGGGCGCGTCGATCTGCAGGACGAATTCGCGGGCGATCAGCCGGTATTCCTCGCGCATCTGGCGCGCCAGCGCGAAGACATAGGCCTCGTGCGTGTCGTAGTGCGCGTTGAGCATGGTGGTCGCGATGATGCCGGGCGCCGCCGCGGTCATGAACGTCTCGACGGGCGGCCGCGCCAGGCCCGCGAGCGCCGCGCGGAACATCCGGCATTCCTCTTCGGCGGCACTAAGATCCTCGTAGACGACGTCGGCGACCGCCTGCGGGGCGTTCGTCACCTTGCTGCGGCGAGGCATGCGCGCCAGCATCCAGGCGCCGAAAATCGGGAAGTCGGTAAAGTCACGCGAGCGCGGCCGCTTGGATTCGCCGCCAAATCCCTTCATGCGCTGCGCCACATAGGTCTGGAAGCCGACCCGCGGCTGCTCGCCGTCGTTCACGACATCGACCCCGCTCGCCAGCTGCCGGTGCAAGACGTGGTGCACGGCGCGCTCGCTCCGCTGGTGGAGCTCGGCACGGTCCACGGCTTCGCCCGCCTCATGGCGAATCAACAGATCCGACAGCACCGGATCGCGCGGCAGGCTGCCGACATGCGTCGTGAGAATTCGATCCGTGCTGCGCCGCATGCCCCTACCCTTCCAATCGCCGTTTCACGTCGGGCGGAATCGCGATCGCCTTCAGCGTCCGCGCATCGCCATCCTTCTTCGCCCAGATCCGCGTCTCGGTGCCTTCGGCCGCGACTTCGCCCGAGGCGTCGCGCAGGACGTGGCGGATGACAAACGAACTGCGGCCGAATTTCTCGATATGGCTTTCTATGGTGAGCTTCTCGCCGGGCTGCGAGGCCCGCCGAAAGGCGCATTCGGCGCCGACCAGCGGCGTGCCCTCCCGCCAGCCGCCCTTCGAGGTATCGTCGCGACGCAGGCCCGCTTTCAAGAACAGGCGGTAGCTCGCCTGGTCGAACCAGCGAAAGTAACTCGGGTAGTAGACGATGCCGGCCGGGTCGCAATCGCCCCACTCGACCATGACCTCGTGGCGGCTACTCAGTGGCATGGCGCAAAGCATCGGTCGAGCATGCGTCGAGTATAGAGGCTAACGCGATTTGCGACGATCACGTTTGGAATCGCGAATCCCCGCCGCGCGCGCCCGCGCGATCATCTCGCGGAACGGCGTCAAGAGCTGGTCGCGCACCTCGCTCCCTTCCAGCGCCGAAAGCGCCAGCGCCACCGCCTCGAGCGTCGACACCGCTTCAGGCCGCGCTTCCTTGCGCAGGTCGCCGTACAGCGAGGGGCCGTCGGGCACGACCACGAACCGCCGCAACTTGGTGAGCCAGGGGTTGCGCCACCACAGAGCCTTGGCTTGCGACCAGTTTCCGTCCAACGCCACGATGCCCTTGAGACCGTGGCGCGCGGCCGCCTGATCGACCAAGGGCTGGCCCTTGCGGTCGAGTCCCACGAGTGCGTCGCGGCCGGACGCATGCGCCGAGCCGAGATAGAGCACACCCCAATCCCGCGCCTCGGCCGGCGCCCCCAAGGCGTGCGCGAGATTTCGCCACGACAGGCCGACGCTCAGCTTGGCCTGGACGACCGTGGAGGCGATCAGCTTGGCCGTGCCCAGCACGCGATCCTGTTCCTGCGGATGTTGCAGGATCAGGACAGCGACCTTGTTGTCGACGGTGGGTTCGCTCACCCGGGCGATATAGACTGCGCCCCCATGGCCGTCACCGTCCTCGTCTTCGACAGCGTCGTCAAACTGCCGGCCGAAGCCAACGGCGCGGTCGTGATCGGTGGCAGCCACGCCGCCCTCTATGCCGCCTACATGTCGGCGAAGTACGGCTGCCGTGCCGCCATTCATCACGATGCCGGCATCGGCAAGGAAGAAGCCGGCATCGGCGGCCTCGCCTACGCCGACCGGCTTGGCATGGCCATGGCCGCGGTGGCGACCTCGAGCGCCCGCATCGGCGATGGCCCGGATCTTTTGGCGCGCGGCGTCATCAGCCGCGCCAATGCGCTTGCCGCCGCCTGCGGCGTGACGCCGGGCATGAGTTGCCGCGAGGCCGCCGAACTCTTGAAGAAGGCGCCGTGGCCGCACACCGCGCCGCCGCCCAAGGGCGAGGCGAGACATCTGGTCGACGGCATCGCCTGTATCGACTCGGCGAGCCTGTTCGGGCCGCAGGACCAGGGCAAGGTTGTCGCGACGGGCAGTCACTGCGGCATCAACTCCGGCATGGCGACGGCGCCGTTTCGACCGCGGCTTGCATTTTTCAACGACGCGGGACCCGGGGCCGATCAGGGCGGCGTGCTGGGCCTCGGCCTGCTGGAGAAGCAGGGAATCGCCGCCGTCGCGGTCGCCGCCCGGTCGGCGCGCATCGGCGACGGTCGTTCCACTTTGCAGGACGGAATGATTTCGCACGTGAACCAACCTGCCGCACGCCTGGGCGCGCGTCGCGGAGACGCAGCCCTTGCCTTGGCGCGCGCGGTAGCCGAAAAAGCCGCCTGAGCAATCGGGGGAGCAAAGCCCAAGGATGGCTGTCGTCAACGTGAGGTCGGAGATCGCTGGCAGTGTCTGGAAGATCCAAGTGAAACCTGGCGACAGGATCGAGGCCGAGGGCGAGATCGTCATCCTGGAATCGATGAAAATGGAAATCCCCGTGCTGTCGCCCAGGGCCGGCACGATCCGGGAAATCAAAGTCAGCGAAGGCGAGGCGATCGGCGAGGGTCAGCTGGTCGCGGTGATCGATGCGTAGCAGCTCGGTCGCCGTCGAGCTGGTCCGACTGTGGGCTCCCGACAATCTGCGCAAGGTCGCTGCCGGAACGGCGCTCTGCGCGGTGATCGCCGCCGTGGCCTTCGTCGCCGACCTTCGCGGCTGGACGCATTTCGGCAATGCTTTCGTGCCGCCCCTGATCCTGACCTTGATCGTCGGCATGGCGCTGCAGCCGCTGTCCAACAACGCCCACCTGAAGGCGGGCATCGAATTCTCCGGCCGCACGATCCTGCGAATTGGGGTGGCGCTCCTGGGGGCGCGGCTGACGCTGGGCCAGCTCGTCGAAGGCGGCGCGCTGCCGGTGGTGATCGCGCTGGCGGCCGTGGCCTGCACCATCACGTTCGGGGCCTGGGCCGCACCTTTTTTCGGCCTCAGCCGCGACTTCGGCGTACTGACCGGCTGTGCCACCGGCGTGTGCGGCGCCGCCGCTGCCATGGCGACGTCGGCGGTGCTGCCCAAACACGAGCACTCCGACCGCGACCTCGCCTTTGCGGTGATGGGCGTCAATTTCATCAGCACCATCACCATGGTGATCTATCCCGCCTTTTATCACGCGCTCGGCTACTCACTGTTCGAGATGGGCGTGTTCCTGGGCGGCGCGATCCACGACGTGGCGCAAGTGGCGGGTGCCGGGCAGACATTAGGCCCGCACGTCCTGAATGATGCCATCATCACGAAGCTGCTGCGCGTCGCCTTCCTGCTGCCGGCGGTCAGCTGCATCGCCTGGTGGGTGGCGCGCCGCGGCGAGGTCGCGGGCGATGCGCGGCCCTCGCCGCCGGTGTTCCTGTTCGGCTTCCTGACGCTGGCCGCCCTCAATTCAATCGGCGTCGTGCCGGCCGAAATGAAGGCGGCCGTCTCACAGGTCTCTTCCTTCCTGATCATCCTCGCCATCGCGGCGCTGGGCATGAAGACATCGCTGGCGGCGATGGCCCGCATCGGCCTGCCGTCGGTCCTGCTGCTCCTCGCCGAGACGGTCTTCATCGGCCTGCTGGTGGTCGGCCTGATCTACGGCCTGCGCACCGTCGGAATGTGATTGGAAAAGAAGGCGACACTCACGCCCTGGCGCTCGGCCGCTTGGTGACGGCGGCCCACCAGCGCGCGAGATTCTTGTGATCGTCGGGGATCGGCAGCTTCAATGCGCCGCGCGCCGTCAGGAGCGCCACCTGGGCCGTGATGTCGGCGATGTTGTAGCGGTCGACGCCGATGAATTGCCGGCCCTCGAGTTCGCGGTCGAGCCAGCGCATGCGTTCCCTGACTTGCAGGCGCCGCAACTCGCCGTAGGGCGCCACCTGCTCGCGGCGGCCGGCCCAGAACTCATGGGTATGCACGAACACATCGATGATCGGCAGCAGGAGCTCGAGCTCCATGCGCCGGTTCCACATCTCGACCAGGACGCGCTCGTGGGCCGAGCGGCCGAACAGGGGCGGCTCGGGCATCATCTCCTCGAAATAGCGGCAGATGGCGACCGACTCGGTGATCGTCTCGCCGGTATCGAGCTCGAGCACCGGCAACTGGCCGAGCGGATTGCGCAACAAGAACAAGGGCTCTTTATGGCCCATCGTGACCATGTCGAACTCCTCGACCGGCACCCGAGCCCGCTTCTCGGCGAGGAAGATGCGGACCCGTCGCGGATTGGGAGCGTCCTTGAGACTGTAGAGCTTCATGTCATCCCCTGACCCGATTTGTGCCCCGGTTTGTGCGGATGACAGGCTAGCACGAGGTGGCGACTATTCCCGCCGACCGATCGCCGACACCGCCTGCATGGAGCTTGCCCCCTGACCGACCGTTACTTCGAGGACTTCAAGGTGGGCGAGCGCTTCGTGAGCCGCGGCATGACGTTCACCGAGGCGGGCATCATCGAGTTCGCGCGCCAGTGGGATCCGCAGCCGTTCCATATCGACCCCGAGTTCGCCGCCCGCTGGCAGTATGGCGGCCTGGTCGCCTCCGGCCTGCACACGATGTGTGCGACCCTGAAGCTGTGGCTCGAGCTCGGCGTGCTGAAGGCCTGCAGCCTGGGCTCGCCAGGATTGGGCGAGACCCGCTTTCCCAATCCGGTTCGGCCGGGCGACACCCTGCGCGCCATCACCGAGATCGTCGAGTTGCGCGCCTCGGCATCCAAGCCCGATCGCGGCATCTGCCGTTTGCGCCAGGCGACCGTCAACCAGCAGGGCGAGAACGTCATGGAACAGGAGACCACCGTGTTGCTGAAGCGCCGTCCGGCCACCGTGGCTGGCGCGCCTCGATAGGAGCCATCAGCGCCAGGCGAAGACCGGCTGCTCGAAATGGTCGACGCGCGTGTCGCGGCCGGCGAGTGCGACTTCGCGGAACTGATAGAGCACGGCCGCCGTCGGCGCGTTGACGTTGGCGACGGGCAGCGGCATGCGGATGATCGGTCGGTCCGATTCGGGGATCGGCACGATCTCCGGCGCATCGGGCCGGAACAGCTCGGCGCAGGCAATGCGGTAGGCAGCGGCGACCTCGGAGGGATTGGGCTTGATCTCGATCCTGGCCGGCAGCCATACGACAACCGGCGCGATGAGAAAGCCCGAGCGCGTCGGGTAGTCGTCGAGCCTGCCCACGATGTCCGCCGGCGACGCCGCCACGCCGACTTCTTCCTTCATTTCACGCAGCGCGGTCTGCTCGGCCGTCTCGCCGGCATCGACCCGGCCGCCTGGCAAGGCCCACTGGCCGCCATGCGACCGCAGCTTCGGCGTGCGCTTGGTCAGGAGGAACGCCGCGTCGCCCGTCGATTCGGCTTCGACGACGGCCACCGCCACGGCGGCACGCCGCAAGCCGTCGCCATCCGGCCGTCGGCGGACCGCGAAGCGTTTGAGATTGTCGATGATGGTGGCGCGCAGCGACTCATCGAAGCGGAAGGAGGTCACGACGTAGAGCGCCTCCTGAAGGTCCATACTACCGCCGGCGGCACGTTGCGCCAGATGCGCCGTCCGCGATCGGCGGTGAGCTGCAGGCGCTCGCGCATGGCGCGCGACAGCGGTGGTGCAGGACCGTAGGTGAACTGAACCATCGTGCCACCCTTGGGCAACGTCTCGAACACGCCGCGCACGATGCCATCCACCACGGCGGCCGGCAGCGAGAGCAAAGGCACGCCCGAAACGACGACGCTGACGCTCTCGACGCCGTGCGACGACAGAAGACGCGGCAGGTTTGCTGCATCGCCTTCGATGATGCGCGGCCCCGCGAAATGACGGCGCAGGAAGGCCGCGAGCTCCGGGTCGCGCTCGACAAGGACCAGCCGCTCGGCGGCAAGTCCCGCCGCCATCAGGGCGCGTGTAACCTCTCCGGTTCCCGCGCCCAGCTCGACCACTCGACCCGCCCTGCCATCCAACACCGAAAGCGTCGTGCGCGCGATCGCCTGGGCCAACAGACGCCCGCTCGGCATGAAGGCGCCCACCGACAGCGGCTGGCGTAACCAGCGCCTGAGGAACAGAGACGTGCCGGCGTGCTGGGCCATGGACCTGTACGCTAACAGCGGCGGGTGGCCCAGGCGAGGCGCCTTCTACTCGGCCGCCTGCAGAGCGGTTCCGCCGAGCCGAGCCGCCGGCGCCGGCTCGAAGACCGGCTGGGCGTGGCGCATTTGCTCGAGCGCGTTCACCACCGACACCGCTACCGCGGCGGCGAAAGGCAGCGACTGCACCAGCATGAAGATTGCCCATAGCCGCGCTTCGGGATCGACCACGCCGTTGCCCCACCACATTACGGCGGCGGCACACCACAGGGCGACCGTCAGGCTGGCCTCGGCCTTGGCCATGCCGAGCGCCATGCCGAGCGTGGCACGCTCGTCCATCTTAGGCGTGCGCATGAAAGGCAAGCGGCTGGTGAGGAGGCCGTAGATCACGGCGCGCCCCACCGTATAGGTGAGGGCAAGGCCGGCGAGCGAGGCGCCAAGGCTCTGCTGCAAACTGCACTTCACGCGGTCCGAGTAGAGGCTGAAGGTGTAGAGCAGCTTGAAGACAAAGATGCCGATGGTCGGCACGATGAACTCCGACGGCGGCAAGCCCACTGGCTTGATGCCGAACTGCGGCGGCACCACGACCGCCAGCACCCAGGCAAGGCCTGCCCAGGTGAAAGCGAGGTTCAGCGCGTCGGCGAACCAGGGCAGCCAGCCGGCGACGAAGTGATACTTCTGCCAGAAGCTGAGCGCGGTGCCGCCGCCCAGCATCCGCCTGAGATGGGCCTTCAGGATCTGCATGGCGCCGTAGGCCCAGCGGAAGCGCTGCTTCTTGTAGCCGGCGAAATGGTCGGGCGTGAGGCCGTGGCCGAAGCGCTCGCGGCTGTACATGGCGCCGTAGCCCTTCTCCATCAGGCGCAGGCCGAGCTCGGTGTCCTCGGTGATGCACCAGGTCGCCCAGCCGCCCATCTCATCCATGCGGTCGCGGCTCACCAGGGTCATGGTGCCGTGCTGGATGATAGCGTCGTACTCGTTGCGCAGGCACATGCCGATGTCGAAGAAGCCGGCATACTCCCAGTTCAGCATTTCCTTGAAACGATCGTCGCGCCAATCGCGGTGATCCTGCGGCGCCTGCACGTAGCTGATCCTGGGATCGTCGAAATACGGCACGACCGCCTTCAGCCAGTCGGGCCGCACCACGTAGTCGCTGTCGATCACCCCGATCAGCCGCGCATCGGGCGCGGTCTGACTCAGCACGTAGTTCAGGGCGCCGGCCTTGAAGCCTCGCATCACGTCGAAATGGAAGAAGCGGAAGCGCTCGCCCAACGACGCGCAGTAGTCCTGCACCGGCCGCCACACCGCCGGGTCCTTGGTGTTGTTGTCGATGACGATGACTTCGAAGTCGGGGTAGTCGAGCGCCGCCAGCGAATCGAGGGTCTCGATCACCATGGCCGGCGGCTCGTTGCAAATCGCCAGATGGAGGGAGACTTTGGGCCAGACGCGGTCGGCCGGCTGGCGCGCAATCATCTCGGCGGCCGGCACCGCCTCGCGCAGCCAGCGGCGCCGCCACACGGTTTCGACCAGCTCGAGCGCCTGCACCAGCGCCATGACCAGGCTGATCGTCAGGAACAAGGCGAGCGCCGCCCAGCCGAACTTTTCCGCCGTCACCATGTAGGTCGCCGCCGCCTCCGCTGCGCCATAGACGATGGCGCTGGTCGAAAGCGCCGCGAGGCCGCAGAAGGCGAACTGTCCAACCAGTCCAAGATCGCGCCAGCCGCGCAGGAACAGCACGATGAGCGGCAGCGCCGCGAGCAGCGACCAGGCCGCACAGCTTGCCCATTGCGGATAGGTCTGGATCGGGCCCGTCCAGGCGAACTTCTGCTGGCGGTCGGCGTTCCACAGCCCCCAGTAGCCGCCGGCCTTGCCTTCGAGGTCGTAGGCCTTCCACGGCTGGTCGGTCGCTTCGACCACGAAATAGTCGATGTTCTGCGACTTCAGCCAGTGCACCATGTCACGGATGTTCCTGGCCTGCTCGGCGGGCGTGGCGTATTTGACGGCGCCGGTTCCGGGAATGCGGCGCGACGCGCCGTTCGAGGGCCAACCGACCTCGGTCACGACGATGTTCTTGTTGGGATAGGCTTTTTTCAGTTCGCCAATCTGGCTCTTGATGTAGTCGAGCGGCTTGTCGCCCTTGTCGGGATCCCAGTACGGCAGGATGTGCACCGCGAGGAAATCGACCTCGCGGACGAGTTCGGGAAAGTTGAGCCAGATCGAATCCGGCTCCGACGTGCTCACCGGCACCTTGACGTTGCGTTTGACGTTGCGAATTTCCCGGATGAGCTGGGCCGGGCTCACGGCATCCAGGTCGCGATCCACCGTATCTCCCGCCTTGACCCAACGCAGGATGTTCTCGTTGCCGACCAGCACTCGGTCGACGTTGGCATTCTGGTTGGCCATGCGGATCAGCGCTCGGGTCTCTTCGGCGTTGACGTCGGCGGCGTCGCGGCCGAATTGCCGCCGCGCCTCGTTGGCGGCGTAGATCCATGCCCCCGGCACCAGCTTCAGCCCGTAGCGCGCGGCGATCTCCGGCATGATGTCGCCGCCATCCGACGTGCGATAGGTGCGCACGTACTCGACCTTGCCGGCCATCATGGCGAAGTCGCGGTTGATCTGCTCGGGTCGCGGCTTGACCGGCGGCGGCGGCGCCTCGGTGAAGGCGGTGCGCAGGAAGCTCACGACGCCGCTCGACTTGCCGGCGATCGGATCCTGATCCTTGGCCCACGGCGCATAGGTGACGCCGTGCAGGGGCATCGTCACGTCCGCGGCCGAAATGTGCTGATTGAGCAAACGCCAGCCCGCGATCGTGGCCGCCGCCGTCACCACCAGAACCAGCCCAAGACGCAGCATGCGAAAAGCGATCGCTCCGGCAAACCGAGGTTGGTCACGCTCGCGTCGGCGATCGCGGTCGCATGTCTCCTGCGGACGACCGCCGTCGACGCAAGGACCGTGCCGGATCGACTCTTCGCAACGAGCCGATAACCACGCGCTGCGGCGGACCTCTTCGAGGCTTCCTTGCGCCAGATTTCGTCGCCTGCGACCCATCGCAGACGCTTAGGCAGCCGCGCGTTCTATAACCTGCGGCCGCGGATCGGGTAAAGAGTCGGCGCGCAATCGTGGCTAAAATGTCAAAATCCCCGACCGCTGCCTCGACCCATCCTGTTGCCGAGCGACCTTGGTGAACGCCCCCGACCCTTCCGCTCGCCCCGCCGGCCCGCCGGACGACAGCCCGCCCAGCTATCGGCCCGCCGACGTCTATGGGTTCCTGCTATCGGGAGGCACGCGGCTGCGCTACGCCGGCTGGAACGCCCCCGGAACCCAGCGTGGTACGGTTGTCCTGGTCCAGGGTCGCGCCGAGTTCATCGAAAAATACGCCATGGAAGTCGTGGGCGAGCTGCTGGCGCGGGGCTTTGCGGTCTACACCGCCGACGCGCGCGGCCAGGGTTTGAGCGACCGGCCGTTACCCGACCATGACAAAAGCCATATCGATGACTTCACGACTTATGCATCTGACCTGAGGCTGCTGGTCGATACCATTGTCGCGCCGGCAGCGCCCCGGCCGCTTTTGCTGCTCTGCCATTCGACCGGCGGAAACATCGGGCTCCGGTACTTGGCCGACCAGGGTCGTGGGCCCTTCTCCGCCGCCCTGTTCACCTCGCCGATGACCGGGCTCCCGAAGGCCGGGGTCATTCGCATGGTGCTGGCGCTGACCGGCCTTCTTCCGGGGCTCGACACCCGATACGCCCCCGGAACCGGCCCTTACGATCCCGAGCGCCAGACCTTCGCCCGCAATGAGGTGACCCATGACGAACGCCGTTACCACTTCACCCGACAGTGGTTCGAGCGCGATCCGCGCCTCAGGCTGGGTGGCCCGACCATCGGCTGGGTGAGACAGGCCTTCCGTTCCTTCGACGTGCTCGATGCGCGGGGAACCCTGGAGCGCATCGATCTGCCCGTGCTGGTGCTGAGCGCGGGTGAAGACACGGTGGTCGACACCTCGACCCATGCGATGGTCGTTTCGCGCATCAAGGGCGCCGAGCATCTCGTGATCGACGGCGCCCGTCACGAAATCCTGATGGAGACCGATCCGCGGCGCGCGCAATTCTGGCAGGCGTTCGACCGGCTTGCCGCCCGCACCGGCCGGTAACACAATCGGCACCGAAGAGTAACAGGAGGACGGATGGCTCACGACTGGCTGCTCGACTCGGCCGACGAAGTGGCCGCCCGCGTGCCGGACGGCGCCAAGATCGCCGTGCCGATCGACAACCTGGGCATCGCCATGGAGGTCTCGCGGGCCCTGATCCGCCGCGGCGTGCGCAACCTGCACGTCGTCTGCGTGCCGGTGGGGGGCCTGCAGGTCGATATGCTGATCGGCGCCGGTTGCGTGGCGACGCTCGAGACCTCGGCCATCACCTTCGGCGAGCTCGGAACGCCCTTCCGCTTTCACGATGCGCTGAAGCGAGGGGCGCTCAGGATGCTCGACTCGACTTGACCCGCCATCCACGCCGCGCTGGAGGCGGGGCACAAGAACATTCCCTTCATCCCGCTACGCGGGCTCCTGGGCAGCGACCTCGTCGTGCATCGGCCCGACTGGAAGGCGATCGACAATCCGTTCGCCGAAGGAAGCGGCCAGGCGGACCCGATTCTGCTCCTCCCCGCGATCCGGCCTGACTTCGCGACCTTCCATGCGCCCTATGCCGACGGCCAGGGCAACGTCTTCATCGGCCGCCGTCGCGATCTCGCCGTAAGTGCCCAGGCGGCGCTCAAGGGCGCCTTGGTGACCGTCGAGGAAGTGCGCGAGGACGTCGACCTGCTGGCAGCCGAGGAGACTGCCGCGGGAACCCTGCCCGCGATCTATGTCGAGGGCTGCGCGATCGCCAAGCGCGGCGCCTGGCCGTGCGGGCTGTGGGACCTCTATCCGCCCGATGAGGCGCACTATCGCCGCTACGGCGAGCTGGCGCGCACAGCGGACGGCTTTGCGCTCTACCTCCATGAGTTCGTGTATCGCAGGCGCCAGGCGGCGGAATGAGCGTCTCGCGCCAGGAGCTCATGATCCACACTATCGCCCGCCTGCTGCAGCCCTGTCGCAGCGTGGCGGTCGGCGCGGCATCGCCGATTCCCGGCGCCGGCGCGTTGCTCGTCCAGCATTGGGCGGCGCGCGAAGCGCCGCCACGTCGGCTGTTCCTCACCATCCTGGGCAGCGGGAAACTGAATTCGCTGACGTCGGGCGGCGTCGAGCTATTCGATCTGGCGGCGCAGGGCCGCATCGATGCCTTCTTCCTGAGTGGCGGCCAGATCGACGGCCAGGCCAACATCAACCTGGTGGGCGCCGGCGGCACCTATCCGCAGAATGACGTGCGCTGGTCGGGCTCGTTCGGCTCGGCCTACCTCTATTACCTGGTGCCGCGCGTCATTCTGTTCCGCGAGGAGCATACGCGGCGTGTCATGGTGCCCAAGGTCGACTTCGTCTCCGCGCCGGGGCCACGCCACGACGGCGTCCATCGGCCGGGCGGGCCGATCGGCTTGCTGACCAACCTGTGCTGGTTTTCCTTCGACAGGGCGCGGCGGCGATTCGTGCTCGAAACCGTGCATCCCGGCCATACCGTCGAAGAGGTGCGCGACAACACGGCGTTCGAATTCGACCTCGGTGGCGGCGTTGGTCCGACCGCCCTGCCCGATGCCGATGTGCTCGCAGCGATCCGCGGGCCGATCGCGCGCCGGATCGGCGAGGCCTATCCGCGCTTCGTGAAGCAGGTCTTCCCCGACGCCGCCTGAGAGCCGCCACTCACATGACCCCGGCGGCGGCTTCGGCCCCAGACATTCCGTCGCATCTTCAGCCTCGGCATGATGGGCATCGGGCTGCATCTCGCCACGAGCTTGCTGTAGAACAGGTCATGCCTTTGCCGAGCCACAAGGTCACGATCTGCGGCATTCCCGAGTTGCCCGAGCATGTCGGCGCCGGCGTCACGCATGTGCTGTCGATCATCGACACCCATGAACCGACGCCGCCGGCGCTTGACGGCTATTTCGGCGCCGACCGCGAACTGATCCGCTTCGACGACGTTGTCGCCGAGTATCCGGGCTTCGAGGCCTGCACGCCGCGCCACATCACCACCCTGCTGGCGTTCGGCGAGCGGGTGCACGCGACGCCCGGCAGCCATGTCCTGGTTCACTGCCATGCCGGCGTGTCGCGTTCGACGGCGGCGGCCGGCATCCTGATGGCCCAGCACGCGCCGGGCCGTGAGGAGGAAGCGTTCCTGAGGCTGCTCGAGCTGCGCAAGCATGGCTGGCCCAACACGCGCATGGTCGAGTTCGCCGACCAGCTGCTGCAGCGCAACGGGGCGCTGCTGCGTGGCCTGGTGGCCTATCGCCGCGCGCTGTTGCAGGCCAAGCCGCACCTCAGCGACATCATCCGCAATATCGGCCGCGGCCACGAATTGCCTGTTTAGGGCCGCGGCGACTTCCGACACTCATTGGTCACACGACGCGCGCCGTCGAACCGCTAAGAAGCACGCCGCATGGACCAGGTCGTGCGAAGCGCCCTGCTGGAGCGGCTCGTCGGGCAAGCCCAGCTCTGCGGTGCATCTCGCCAGGTACGGGCGCGCAGGCTGCCCTTCCGGCTTCTGCTACCGCGTCTGCTCGACGCCGCCGGCCTGACGCGACGCGTCACCGCGAGAACCTTCTTCAACCGCAACATGCGCGTGCATCTCCCGGATCTCGTGGGGGTCAAGCTCTACCAGTACGGCTTCTTCGAGGAAGGGCTGACGCGCGCCATCATCAAGATGCTGCCGTCGGGCGGCGTGTTCATCGATATCGGCGCACATGTCGGCTACTACACGCTCCTGGCATCGCTTCTGGTCGGCGAAAAAGGAAAGGTCGTGGCCTTCGAGCCGACGCCCAGAACCTACAACGAGCTGATGTCGAACACGGCTGGCCTCAGCAACGTCCAGGTCGTCTGCACCGCGGCCTGGGATTCAGCCGAGCGGCTCACCTTGCGCGACTTCGGCTGGCGGCAATCCAGCTTCAACAGCGTGATGGCGCCACGCGTACAGGGCGCCCCGCGCTTCCAGAGCATCGAGGTCGAGGCGGTCCCGGTCGACGACTGGCTCGCCGCACGCAAGATCGTGCCGAGCTTCATCAAGATCGACGCCGAGTCAGCCGAGCATCGCGTCCTCCGCGGACTGCGGCGAACG
>JBPYDO010000290.1:0-4749 GCA_051985755.1 Reyranella sp.
CGACCAAGACCGGCGGCACGCTGTTCCACGGCCTGGCGCGCAGCATCGACTGGCGCATCGTGGCGCGGCTGGCGGCGGGCAGCCTGCCGGCCACCGCGCTCACGCTTCTGGTGCTGTCGAACCTAAACTTGGACGGCGCTGCGGCCCGCGCCCTGATCACTGTTGTCCTGTGCGGCGCGCTGGTGGCGACCGCCGTCACGCTGATCTTCCGCAACGCCATCCTCGCCGCCTTCAGCGCCCGCTTGCCCGAGCTCGATCGGCCGCGCACGGCCAAGGTGACGATCGCCGTTGGCGCTCTTTTGGGCGTGCTGGTCGCGATCTCGTCGGTCGGCGCCGGCGCGATCGGCGTCATGGCGCTGGTGATCCTCTATCCCAAACTGCCGACCGCCCGCATCGTCGGTTCCTACATCGCGCATGCCGTGCCGCTCACCCTGCTGGCCGGCGTCGGTCACTCGATAATGGGCACGATCGACTGGCACGTCATCGGCTCGCTGCTGGTGGGCTCGCTGCCCGGCATCTTCCTCGGCAGCTGTCTGGCGTTGCGCGTGCCCGAACGGGCGCTGCGCCTGGTGCTGGCCGGCACCCTGCTGGTCGTGTCCGGCAAGCTCGCCGTCGATCAGCTGAGCAAGACGCCGCCTGTCGATACCGCCCAATCGAAGCGCATGGCGCCGGCGCGGGCCCTTTCGCGTTGAATCTCGAACAGCGAACCGCAAAGGGCCTGCAGTCTCAGACGGCCGGTGTACACTGCCGAGGAACGTCACAACGGGATCAGGAAAATGAGCACCACACCCGACTACGTGCCGCCCAAGGTATGGACCTGGATCAAGCCGAATGGCGGCCGCTTCCAGAACATCAACCGCCCGACGGCCGGGGCCCAGCATGACAAGGAGCTGCCGGTCGGCAAGCACCCGTTCCAGCTCTATTCGCTGGGCACGCCCAACGGCCAGAAGGTCACCATCATGTTCGAGGAGCTGCTGGCCAAGGCCCACAAGGGCGCCGAGTACGACGCCTGGCCGGTCCGCATCCATGAGGGCGAGCAGTTCGGCTCGGGCTTCGTGGCGGTGAACCCCAACTCCAAGATCCCGGCGCTGCTCGACCGCAGCGGACCCAAGCCCGTGCGCCTCTTCGAATCGGGCGCGATGCTGCTCCACCTCGCCGAGAAGTTCGGCGAGTTCCTGCCCAAGGACGAAACGCGCGCCGAGTGCCTGTCGTGGCTGTTCTGGCAGATGGGCAGCGCGCCCTATCTCGGCGGCGGCTTCGGGCATTTCTATGCCTACGCGCCCTTCAAGATCGAGTACGCCATCGACCGCTATGCCATGGAGGCCAAGCGGCAGATGGACGTGCTCGACCGGCGGCTGGGCGAGAGCCGCTATCTCGCCGGCCCCGATTACACGATCGCCGACATCGCGGTCTGGCCCTGGTATGGCGGGCTGGCCAAGGGGCTGCTCTACGGCGACGCCGGCAACTTCCTGTCGGTGCAGGACTACAAGAACGTCCAGCGCTGGGCCGACGAGATCGCCGCCCGTCCGGCGGTCAAGCGCGGCCGCATCGTCAACCGCCTGCAGGGCGATCCGGCCGCCCAGCTGCGCGAGCGCCACGATGCCAGCGACTTCGAGCTCAGGACGCAGGACAAGCTGGAGGCCAGGCAGTGAGCAGCTTCCCGACAGCCGTGCAGGACCGCTACCTGCGCACCGGCATCTTCCTGGCGCCGTTCCATGCGCTCACCGAGAACCCGACGCTCGCCATCGAGCGCGACATGGAGCTGGTCGAGCATCTCGACCGGCTGAACTACCACGAGGCCTGGATCGGCGAGCACCACTCGGGCGGCTTCGAGATCATCGCCTGCCCGGAGATGTTCCTCGCCGCGGCGGCCCAGCGCACGCGCCACATCCGGCTCGGCACCGGCGTCGTGTCGCTGCCCTACCACCATCCGTTCACGCTGGCCTCGCGCATGGTGCAGCTCGACCACATGAGCCGTGGCCGCGCCATGTTCGGGGTCGGGCCGGGGGCGCTGGTCTACGATGCCGACAAGATCGGGATCAAGGCCGCCGACCAGCGGCGGCGCATGAACGAATCGCTCGACTGCATCATGCAGCTGATGCGCGGCGAGACCGTCAGCCGCCAGGCCGACTGGTTCACGCTGAACGAGGCGCGGCTGCAGCTGATGCCCTACTCGCAGCCCGGCATGGAGATGGCGGTCGCCTGCTCGCGCTCGCCGGTCGGCGCCGTGGCGTCGGGCAAGCACGGCATCGGCATGCTGTCGATCGGTGGCACGTCGGACGAGGCGCTGGTCGCCCATGCCAAGAACTGGTCGATGCACGAGGAAGAGGCGGCCAAGGCCGGCAAGACGCCCGATCGCGCCAAGTGGCGCATCGTCACTTTCGCGCACGTCGCCGAGACGCGCGAGAAGGCGCGCGCCGACATCGCCTATGGCCTCGCCGACTTTGGCAAGTACTTCACCGACGTCGCGACCTTCCCGATCATTCCGCCCGACATCAACGATCCGGTCGATTTCCTGACCACGAGCGGGCTTGCCTGCATCGGCACGCCGGACGACTGCATCCGGCACTTCGAGCGGCTGTGGCAGGGCTCGAACGGCGGCTTCGGCGCGGTCCTGCTGCTCGCCCACAACTGGGCCGACTGGGAGGCGACCAAGCGGAGCTACGAGCTGATGGCGCGCTACGTCCATCCCCACTTCCAGCGCCAGTCGAACACGCTCCGGGTCGCGAGCTACGACAACGCCACCGCCAAGCACGCGACGGCGGGCGCCGAATCGGCGCAGGCCGTGCAGACCGAGATCGACCGCTACAACCAGGTGCGCGGCCAGGCCGCCGGCGGCAAGAAGGCCTGGTAAGGCTACACGTTGAAGCGGAAGTGGAAGACGTCGCCGTCCTGCACGGCGTAGTCCTTGCCCTCGAGCCTGAGCTTGCCTGCGTCGCGCGCGCCGGCTTCGCCGCCCAGCGCCACGTAGTCGTCGTAGGCGATGGTCTCGGCGCGGATGAAGCCCTTCTCGAAGTCGGTGTGGATGACGCCGGCCGCCTGCGGCGCGCGCGCCCCGCGGCGCACCGTCCAGGCCCTGGCCTCCTTGGGCCCGGCGGTGAAGAAGGTGACGAGGTCGAGGAGCTGGTAGCCGGCGTGCACGACGCGGACTAGGCCGGTCTCGCTGAGGCCGAGATGGGCCAGGTACTCGGCCTGCTCGGCTGGCGCCAGTTGCGCCGCTTCGGCTTCGATCGCGGCCGCGATCACCACTGAGGGGATGCCGCGCTTGCGGGCAAAGAGCTCGGCCTCGGCGCTGTGCGCGTTGCCGGTGGCGGCGGCCGCCTCCTCGACGTTCAGCACGTACATCACGGGCTTGGCGGTGATCAGCTGCAGGCGCGCGAAGACCGGCCGCTGCTCGACGGCGATCGCCGCCTCGCGCGCCGGGCGGCCGACGCTCAGCACCTCGAGCGCCTTCCTGACGACCGGCACCTCGACGGCGGCTTCCTTGTCGCCGCCGGTGGCGCGCTTCTCGAGGTTGGGCAGGCGCTTTTCCAGCGATTCCAGGTCGGCCAGCATCAGCTCGGTCTCGACGATCTCGGCATCGCGCACCGGATCGACCGCGCCCGCGACGTGCGTGACGTCGGCATGCTCGAAGCAGCGCAGCACATGGGCGATGGCGTCGACCTCGCGGATGTTGGCCAGGAACTGGTTGCCCAGCCCCTCGCCCTTGGAGGCGCCCTTCACCAGGCCGGCAATGTCGACGAATTCCAGCTGCGTTGCCACGACCTTGGCCGACTGGGCGATGGCCGCGAGCTTGTCGAGCCGCGGATCGGGCACGGCGACGCGGCCCACGTTCGGCTCGATGGTGCAGAACGGATAGTTGGCCGCCTGCGCTGCCTGCGTGGCGGTGAGTGCATTGAACAGGGTCGACTTGCCGACATTGGGCAGGCCGACAATTCCGCAATTGAAACCCATCTCTACGCTTACCTGACAGTGAAAAACGTCAAAGCTCGTCGTCCTCGATCTTGAGCCGCGCCGGCAGGCCGGGCGGCGGCGCGAGATGGGCGACGCGGCTCATGAAGCGCTCGTCGGCCTTCGGCGTGTCCTCGGCCAGCACGGCCGCCTCCGCCGCGATGGCGGCGAGCACCTTCGGGACCCAGCCGGTCGTGGCGTCGCGCTCGTCCGGCTCGAAGTTCCTGAGCGCCCAGTGCAGCACCAGGTCCTTGTGGCCGGGGTGGCCGATGCCGATGCGCACCCGGCGATAGTCCTTGCCGACATGGGCGTCGAGGTCGCGCAGGCCGTTGTGGCCGGCGGCGCCGCCGCCGCGCTTCACGCGCACGCGGCCGGGCGCGAGATCGAGCTCGTCATGGAACACCAGCACGCGCTCGATCGGCACGCCGAGCGAGCGCACCGCGTCGCCGACGGCGCGGCTCGAGTCGTTCATGAAGGTCATGGGCTTCAGCACGACGCTGCGCTCGCCGCCGAGATGGCCCTCCGCCACCTCGCCGCTGAAGCGCTTGCGCCACGCCGCGAAGCCATGGCGGCGGACGATCTCGTCCACCGCCATGAAGCCGACATTGTGTCGGTGCCCCGCATAGCGCGGCCCGGGATTGCCGAGGCCGACCAGCAGCAGCATGGGAGTAGGGGCTTGCCGCCCCGGCTACTTCTTGGCCGGAGCCGGAGGCCTGCCGCCCGCCGCCGGCGCCCGGCCGGCCGCCGCCGGAGCCGCGGCTGGCGCGGCGCCCGGCGCTGCCGCACCGGCTGCCGGAG
>JBPYDO010000291.1:0-5807 GCA_051985755.1 Reyranella sp.
TCCCGCCGATCGACAAGACATCGGGCAGGCGCGCCTGCACCGTCACGCGCCGCGATCCGGGCGCCAGCGCCCAATCGAGGGCGAGCGCCAGCAGGGCGGTCAACGGCAGGGCGGCGCCGGTCTCCCACCAGTCGCCGAAGGCCAGGGCCCACGGCACGGACAAGGCCACGGCGAGGCCGAATACGACGAGCGCACGGGCCGTCGGCTGCATCAGCGCGGCGCCGCCTGGCGCTCGATGACTTGCGCCAGCACGCCGTCGACGCTCTGGCCCTCGATCTCGGCGCTGGGCGCCAGAACCAGGCGATGGCGCAGCGCCGGCTGGGCGAGCTTCTTGACGTCGTCCGGGATGACGAAGTCGCGGCCTTCGAAGGCGGCAAGCCCGCGCGCCGAGGAAGCCAGCATCGCGGCGGCGCGCGGCGAGGCGCCGAACTGCAGCGAAGGATGCTCGCGCGTAGCCCGAATGAGGTCGACGACATAGGCCACGATGTCGTCGTTCACGCGAACGGCGTCGACCACCGCCTTGAGCTCGGCGAGCTGCGCCCGCTCGACCACGGCGGCAACGCCGGCGGACTTGGGGTCGACGAGGGCGGCACTGGTGCCGTGACGGGCCACGACCGCCAGCTCCTCCTCGCGCGAGGGATAGTCGAGCCGGTGCTTGAAGAGGAAGCGGTCGAGCTGCGCCTCGGGCAGCGGATAGGTGCCCTGCTGCTCGATCGGATTCTGGGTGGCGATCACCATGAAAGGTGGCCCCAGCGGATGGCTGCGGCCGTCGATGGTGACCGACTTCTCCTGCATGGCCTCGAGCAGGGCCGCCTGCGTCTTGGGCGGTGTGCGGTTGATCTCGTCCGCCAGCAGCATCTGGGTGAAGATCGGTCCGCGCGTCAGCACGAAGCTGTTGCTTTGGAAATTGAAGATATTGGCCCCGATCACATCGCCCGGCATCAGGTCCGGCGTGAACTGGATGCGGCTGAAGTCGAGCGCCAGGCTCGCCGCAAGAGTGCGCGCCAGCAACGTCTTGGCGACGCCTGGCACGCCTTCCAGCAGGATGTGGCCGTCGGCCAGCAACGCCACCAAGGTCAGATCAATGGCTTCGCGCTGGCCGACGATGACCTTCGCGACCTGCTCCCCCACACTCGCACGCAGTGCGACCAAACGCTCAACGGCCATCCAGCAGCTCCCCCCGCCAACGATGCAGCCGCGCCGCGGTGTCCATGACGGCGGCGGCTGCCGATTTTTGATCCCGCTCGATCGCCTCGAGGCTCTGCGCGATGTCGCGGTACGTCAGTCCTGTTCTCGCTTGATGTCGTGAACCGTCGAGCCAGGCGCCGATCTCCGCGACGCCCTGCAGGCGCTGCGGCGCGCGCAAGCGGCGACCGAGATCGAGGGTGACGAGATCGCCGTAACGGCGCAGCAGCCGCCCGCCGTCCAGCTTGGGACGCAACAGGCGGGCCGTGATGTCGATCAGGGTGACGACTCCCCCCGGCGCCGCCGCGTCCTCGCGCTGCGGCGGCCCGAAGCGCATGGCGGCCCGCCAGGCCGCAATCCCCAGGGCGACCAGGATGGTGAGGCTGATCAGCGCGAAAGGCGGCGAGAAAGCCAGCCGCCAGATGCTGCGCGATGACTGGGCGGCCGGCGCCACCTCGAGCACGACGATCGGCCCCTGGCCCTGGCGCAGATGCGTGATCGCGCTCATCGCCAGCACGGCATTGTCGCCGCGCCACAGGCCGTTGTTGGCGAACAGGTCGGGATCGGACAGCACGATGACCGACGGATTGCGACACAGTCCACCGATCAGGATGTCCTCGCCGTTCGACAGCACGGGGCAAAGCTTGTCCGAGCGCACCAGCTGCGGCTCAGCCAGCGTCGGCTCGCCCTGAAGGACCGGGCTTTTCCAGGACCCGAGCGTCTTGGGCCGCACGATCTCGATGTCGTCGGCGATGGGCTTGGCCATCGCTTGGACCTCGCCGGGCTCGATCAGCTTGGCGCCGGTGACATGATCGCTGAACAAGCGGGCATGGGCCCGCCACTTCGGCAGCACGATCAGGGCCGGGCGGTGCCGCAGTTCGGCGAAGGACACTACGGCCTTGACCTCCTTCGGGTTCTTCGGCGCGAGCACGATGCGCAGCGACGCTTGATTGAGCGAGCTGCCGCTTGGCGCGGCGAGCGGCAGCTCGAAGCGACCCAGCAGTTCGACGAAGGCGCGATAGCCGATCGCCGATTTCGAGGTCGTGGAGGGGGTCGCCATGCGCTTCCAGCGCTCGCCATCGCCCGTCACCATGAAATAGGACATGGCAAGAAAGGCAGCGGCGCCGAGGCCGATCAAGGCCATCAGCGTGCGCTGCCGGAAGGGCTGCAGCTCGACGTCGCTCACGCCAGCCCCTCGGGCGACATGCCCCACAGGCGCTCGTAGTGAATCCGGCAACGGTCATAGAGCGAGCGGTCCGCCGGCCGGCCGCCGAAGTGGCAGAGCTCGCTTGCCGACACCAGCGCCGCGAAATCGTCGCGCCCCTGGTCCGGCACCTGGGCGCGACCGACCAGCTCGCGCGCCGTCATCGCGGCGGGAATCGCCTGGCCGAGCCGCCGGCGCAAGAGGTCGATGCTGGTCAACAGCAGGATATGGATCGCCACCGCCCAGTCGCCCGCGGTGGCAAAGCGGTCGGCGTCGCCGAGGCGTTCGCGCAACCGATCCTGCCGGACCGTGGCCGGCACCTCTTCGTCGGGCCCGCTGGCCGACGCTTCGAACAGGCGGTCCCACCCACCCGACCTGAGCCAGATCGCCACCATCACGACCAGGATCAGGACGAGGCCGATCAGGATCACGCTGGGCAGCGGCCCGGCATCCATGTGGAATGACCAGGATCGGCTGGGCTTGGGTTCGTCAGCGTCGTCGCCCTCAGGCATGTCGCGCTGGTAGCCCGCCCAATCGTAGACGCGATGGATTTCGGCCTTTACGGCCGCGGCGTCGGAAGGCGAAGGAGCGGCGGCCGCACCCCGCAATGACACTCCCGTCGCCGCGAGCAAGGCGACCAGGCCCCAGACGATCCAACGCGCGCTGCACGCCATGCCGCGAAAGTCTAGGTCGGAAGACAATCCGACAGCAAGCCATCGAGCCGGCTGACTGGGGTCGGCGCTTTGTGACAGACTCACTATCATCCTGGGTGGGGAAAGCTGAGTGCCGACGAAATCAACCAAGCACCTGGTGCCGGACCTGCTGGCGCCGGGACTCGACCTGGTGTTCTGCGGCACCGCGCCCAGCCCGGCGTCTTTTCGGTTGAAGGCCTATTACGCCAATCCCGGCAACGCCTTCTGGCCGACCCTGGCCGCCGTCGGTCTCACGCCCGAGCGACTGGCGCCGCAGCGCTATCCCAAGCTGCTGACTTGGCGGCTCGGCCTCACGGACCTCAATAAGACCGAGTACGGCTCGGATCATGAACTCAGCGCGCTCGCAATGGATGCCGCCTCGTTGCACGCCAAGATCCGGAAGTTCCGGCCAGCTGCCGTCGCCTTCACCAGCAAGCACGCCGCGTCCCTTGGGCTTGGCGTGAAGTCGCCGGCCTACGGCCGACAACACGATCTCCTGGAAGACGCCGTGGTGTTCGTGCTCGCCTCGCCCTCCGGCCGTGCGCGCTCGTTCTGGACCATCAAGCCATGGCGCGAGGCGGCGGCCTTCGTGTCCCAGCGTCGGGCCTCGCGCGAACGAGCGGCATGAACACCCGTAGGGCGATCGGCCGGCGCGCCGCCCTCATTTCGGCATTGGCGCTGCCGATCAAGGGACGCGCCCAGGAGAAGACATCGATGTTGCAGGACCTCGCGCGGCGCGCCGCGATCTATCTGTTCCCGGTCTACGAGATGTACCGCACGCGCTGGAACGCCACTGCCAACGGCAAGAATCCGCTGCGCCAGAAGCTCAACCATTTCTTCCACGTGCCGGTGCTGGCGACGGCGCGCAGCCGGCTGGTCACCACGCCGAACAATGACACGCTCTATTCCTCGGCCTGGCTCGATCTTTCGGGCGATCCGCTGTTCCTCGGCGTGCCGGACATGGGCGAGCGCTACTACAGCTTCGCCTTCATGGACCTGTTCACCAACAACTTCGCCTATGTCTGCCGCCGCCTGCACGGCGGCAAGCCCGGCCCGCGCATGATCGTCGGCCCAAGCTGGACGGGCGACGCGCCCAAGGGCGTCACGCTGGTGCGCGCACCGACCAACTCGGTGTGGCTGCTGGGGCGCATCCTGGTCGACGGCGAGGCCGACCTCGGCAACGCGCGGGCGCTGCAGGCGCGCACGCTTCTCGAGACGCCCGACATGCGCAACGAGCGGCGAATCCTCGAGGTCGGCGAGCTGATGCGCAGCCGCACCGTGGCGCCGGCCGAACCGGTCGCCGACTGGCCGCCGATCAATCGTGACGATCCCTTCGACCTCTTCGAGGTCGGCATGCGGGCGCTGGGCGAGAGCCCGCTTAGCCCGCGCGATCGCGAAGTGATCGAGGGGCTTGCACCCTTGCGCCTGCGGCCCGGCCACAAAGTCGACCTGCGCGCCTTCAGCGAGGCCGAGCGCCAGGCGATCCGCGCCGGCATCGAGGCGGCGCGCACCGAAATCAAGGGCGCCGGCAGCCGCTACGGTCGCACGGTCAACGGCTGGAACTACCCCGCGCGCAACCTCGGCAATTTCGGCGACGATTATCTCTACCGCGCCATGGTCGCCTTGACGGGATTGGCCGCGCTCGAGCTCGACGAGGCCACCTACCTTTCGTGTGCGAGCGACGAGGCCGGCCGGCCGCTCGACGGGCACGGGCGCTACTTGTTGCGCTTCGAGCCGGGGCAGCTGCCGCCTGCCCGCGCCTTCTGGTCGCTCGCCATGTACGAGGTGACGCCGGAAGGCCGCGCCTTCTTCACCGACAATCCGATCAATCGATACGCGTTAGGCGATCGCAGCAAGGGACTGCGGCAAGGCGCCGACGGCTCGCTCGAGATCTACCTGCAGCACGAGCGGCCGGCGCCTGACAAGGCGGCCAACTGGCTGCCAGCGCCGGCGGGACGCATGCGGCTGGTGCTGCGCGCCTACGAGCCCGGCGAATCCTTGCTCGATGGCCGCTACCGTGTGCCGGCCGTGCGGCGCAACTAGGGGTCGGCACCGGGCGTTACCCTCTAAGCACAATCGGGAGCGCGACATGACCGAGATTCCCCGGCGAGCACTCGCCGCGGGCGCCGGACTGCTGGTCGGCGCCTGGGCGTTGCGCAGCGAGGCCCAGCCAAAGGAGGCGCAGCAGATCGCCAGCGCCGGCATTCCCACGCTTCATCCAAAGCCGCTGCCGTTCCACCCGGAGAAGATCCCTGGCCTTTCGGCGAAGATCCTGAACAGCCATCACGACATAAACTACGCCGGCGCCGTGAAGCGGCTTGCGACGATCGAGGACCAGCTCGTCAAGTTCGACTTCGCCAGCAGCCCTCCCTTCCAGCTCGAGGGGCTAAAACGCGCCCAGCACATCGCCTACAATTCGTCGATCCTGCACGAGCTCTATTTCGCCGGGCTGAGCGAGGTGCCGACCCATCCCAGCGGCCTGCTGGCTGACGCCCTGTCGCGCGACTTCGGCAGCCTCGAGCGCTGGCAGGCCGAGTTCGGCACCTCGGCCAAGGGTCAGAATGGCGGCTCGGGCTGGGTGGTGCTGGCCTACTCGCCGCGCGATAAGCGGCTCTACAATCACGTGCTGGGCGAAGATGCGATGGCGCCAGCGAGCTCGGCCCTGCTGCTCGGCATCGACATGAGCGAGCATGCCTACGCCACCGACTACGGCAACAACGTTGCCG
>JBPYDO010000292.1:0-7757 GCA_051985755.1 Reyranella sp.
TGAACCAGAAGGTGCGGCCGAGCGAATCGACGAACCGCTCATCGTCGAGGAGCTGCAGGAAGTTGCCGAAGCCGATGAAGCGCGGCGCCTCGACGCCGATCATCGACCAGCGGTGCAGGCTCATCCAGGCGAGATAGAGCAGCGGAAAGCCCATCACCGCCAGGATCGCCACCAGCGCTGGCAGGCTGAGCAACTCCGGCGTCCAGTCGCGCCGCCGGCTTCGCCGTTGCTGGGAGCGCGCCACTCCAGTGGCGCTCATATTCTTCAGAACTTCAGACATGGTCGGGCCGAAAGAACATGATTGCGCCACTGGAGTGGCGCGCTCCCAGCGATGACCCCTCCGCCCTCGTAAGACGAGGGCACCTCCCCCGATGACGGGGGAGGAACACGGTCTCAGCCATTGATGATGGCCAGCACCTGCTTCTGCGCCTCGTTGGCGACCTTGGTGGCATCGTCGCCGCGCAGGCCGGCCACGATCGCCTGGCCGATCGCGGCGCGGGTCTCCGGCACCTGCACGACCAGCGGGTTGGCGCCATTGGGCACGGCGTTGGGCACCTGGCTCTGCACGATGTCGATCACGCCCGCGGGCGCAGTCTTCACATAAGCCGGATCCGAATAGACCGACTTGCGCGACGATGGCAGCGTGGTGGCGATCGAGGCCGCAAGCATGTTCTTCTTGGAGGTGAACCACTGGATCGCCGTCCAGGTCGCCTCCTTCTTCTTGGACGAGGCGGCGATCGCCGGCCCCCAGGCGATCACGGTCGAATGGCTGCCCGCCGGCCCGGCCGGCACCGCCACCATGCCGACCTTGTCGACGATCTTCGACTGCTTGGGGTCGCGGAAATAGGCCAGGAAGTTGACGGCGTCAGAGAACATCGCCGCCCGCTCCTGCTGGAACAGGGGATAGGTCGTCTTCCACTGCATGCCGAGGATGTTGGGAGGCCCGGCGCTGCGCAGGATCTCGCTGTAGTACTTGAGCGCGTTTATGAACGGCGCGCTGGCGAGCTCGGGCTTGCCCTTGTCGTCGAGCCAGCGGCCGCCATAGGCGAACAGGAACGGCGCGAAGGTATAGAGCGCCTGCACCCCGTCGCCGCGCGTCACGTAGCCCGCGACGCTGCCCGACGGATTGTTCAGCGACTTGGCCGCCGCCATCAGCGCATCGAGCGTGGTTGGCGCCTTCAGGCTCTTCGCGTCGAGCATCGCCTTGTTGAAGAACAGCGCCTGCACCTCGGTCGAGATCGGGATGCCGAGCAGCTGGCCGTTCAGGCGATGGATGTTGAGGATGTTGGGAAAGAAATCGCCGAAGTCCCAGTCCGGCGCTGTTGCATCCGATTTGATCAGCGGCTCGAGCGGCGCGTACCAGTGGGCGCGCGAGAAGGCGGCGGCGTCCCACGACGGCAGGGTGAAGAAGCCGTCGACCGCGCCGGGATCGGAGCGCAGCGTGAGCGGCAGCTTCTGGCGCAGCTGGTCCTCGTAGAGGATCTCGAGATTGACCTTGATGCCGGTCTCCGCCTGCAGCGCCGGCAGCTGCTTCTGCGCCCATTCGGTCCACGGATGTACCGACACCATGAAGCGGAGCTCACTGCCGTTGTAGCGCTTCCAGTCGAAGCCGGCCGCTCTCGCCGTGCCGATGAACGGTGCGGCCACTGCCGTGGCAAGCACGGTGCGGCGTCTGATGAATGTACCCATTGTTTTCCTCCCTCTTCCCGCCGGCACGATACCCCCGATCGGCGGGGTCGCAGTAGGGGGATCGACAGAGTCCGGGGGACGTCGCCGCCTTAGGCCGCAAAAGCGGATGGGCGATCGACCATCTCCATCAGGGCGGCATTCTCGTCGGGCACGCCCTCTGCCAGCCGCGCGGCCGCCGTGACCGGCAGCCATTTGAAGATTTCATCGGCTGTCAGGCCGGTCGCAGCCGCGTAGGCGGCGACATAGTGGGTGGCGAGGTTCTCGTCACTCGCCCTCATGAGCACGTATGACCGGCAGACATCGGCCGACGGTGTGCCACGAGAGGCGACCAACCAATCGACGACCAGGGCATGGCCGCGCGGACCCAGGATGTTCCAGGGATGAAAATCGCCGTGGCAAAGCCGGCCCTCGTCGGCAAGGGCCTCGAGTCCATCGAGCAGTCTGCGACGACGGGCATCACCGAGCAGCGATGCGGCAATGCCAATGTTGGTGATCAGCCTGTCCTTCAGGCTGGTGAAGCGCTCCGCGGTCCGACCGTGGATGCGCGCCTGCAGCACTGCCATCTCCCGGAGGTAGGCCGGCACCTCGGCCGGGCGCTGGGTCATCGCTTCGGCAAAAGACGGACCCCCGGCCCGGGTCATGACGATGCCCCAGCGATCCCCGAACCGCTGGACGCCGAACGCCTGGGGCGCGGGAAATCCGTCGGCTTCGATGAGGGCGAGCGCCGTGGCTTCCCGGAACGCGGAGTGCTTGGGAATGTGCGCCTTATAGAGCTTCACGACCTTGGTGCCCCACTCGAAGACCTCGGCTTCCTTGCCAATGCCAAGAAGTCGTCCCAAGGGCGGCGTGCTCATGATCGGGTTATAGCGTGAAGGCCGCCTTGAGGTCCTTGGTCGGCATGGAGTCGCGCACCCAGGTGAAGCCGCCCTTGTCCTTCATCTCGCGGGCGCCCTTCATGAATGCGGCCAGGGCGAGCCGCGAGAGGGCGCCGCCGACGCTGAGGCGCTTGACGCCGACCGCCTCCATCTCGGCCGCCGAGAGCCCCGGGTCGGCAGCGCTCATCACCACGTTCAGGGGTTTGCCAACCGATGAGGCCACCAGCTTCATGGTCTTGAGGTCCCTCAAGCCCGGCGCATAAAGCACGTCGGCGCCCGCCTTCTCGAAGGCCTGCAGGCGCTTGATGGTGTCGTCGAGATCGTTGCGGCCGCGGATCAGGTTCTCGGCGCGCGCCACGAAGGTGAACGGCGTCGGCAGCGCGCGCGCCACTTCGACGCCGGCCGCGACCCGCTCGACGGCGTGGTTGAAGTCGTAGATGCGCTCGCCGCTCCAGTCCTCGAGCGAGCCGCCGGCGATGCCCACCGCCGCCGCATCGCGCAGGATCGAGGCCGCCGCCTTCGGATCGTCGGCATAGCCGTTCTCGAGGTCGGCATTGACCGGCAGGTCGGTCGCCTCGGCGATGATGCGGCAATTCTCCAGGAGCTCGGCCCGGCTCACCGCGCCTTCGCCGTCGGGCCGGCCGAGCACGTTCGACATGCCGAGGCTGGTCGTCGCCAGCGCCTCGAAGCCCAGCGAGGCGAGCAGCTTCGCCGTGCCGGCGTCCCACGGATTGGGCAGGATCAAGATGCCGGGCCGCTGGTGCAACTCGCGGAACAGGCGGCCCTTTTCGGCTGGCGTACGCATGCTGGACTCTCCACCGGTTGGACGCGCGCACTCTGCGGCCGGTGGATGGCGCTGTCGAATGTCTTCTATTCGGCGACTATCGAAGCAAGCACGTCGCGCTGGGGGCGCGCCACTCCAGTGGCGCGTTAGCTTTGGGCCAAGGCAAGCCCCTTCGACTTCGCGGCTTCGCCGCTACGCTCAGGGCAAGGATTCGAAAACACCATCGCCTGGTCGCGCAGGGAGCCGAAGCGCAGGCTCAACAGGTCAAGGGCGTAGTTCTGGTAGAGCTTCCAGGGCCGCTTGGAGCCTTGCTTGGGCTGGTGGGCGAGCGCGCGCTGGATGTAGCCCGACGAGAAGCTCACCCACGGCTCTTCGCCCAGGCTGGGGTCACGGTTGCGCGGTGTGCACTGGCGCAGGCCCTTGCGGTCCATGTGGTTCAGCAGCCGGCAGACATATTCGCAGACCAGGTCGGCCTTCAGGGTCCACGACGCATTGGTGTAGCCGAACACCGAGGCGAGGTTGGGCACGTCGGAATACATCATGCCCTTGTAGATGAAGGTCTTGGACGGAACGACCGGCTGGCCGTCGACCGTGAACCTGGCATTGCCGAGCGGCACCAGCACCAGGCCGGTCGCGGTCACGACCACGTCGGCAGCAAGCTCTTCGCCCGACTTCAACTTGATGCCGGTCTCCGTGAAGCGATCGATGTGATCGGTGACGATCGAGACCTTGCCGCGGCGGATGGCGCGGAAGAAATCGGCGTCGGGCACCAGGCAGAGGCGCTGGTCCCACGGGTTATAGCGCGGCGTAAAGTGCTTCTCGACGTCGTAGTCCGGTCCCAGGACCTGGCGCACCATGCCGAGCAGGAAGCTCTTCACCTTGTCGGGCCGCCGCTTGCACATCTGGAAGAAGTACATGCCGAGCAGCACGTTCTTCCAGCGCGTCACCCAGTAGGCGAGCTTGAGCGGCAGGCGCCGGCGCATGCGGGTGGCGAAGGGATCCTTCGACGGCCGCATCGCCATGTAGGTCGGCGAACGCTGCAGCATGGTGACGTGGGCGGCGCCCTCTTCGGCCATCGCCGGCACCAGGGTGACCGCAGTGGCGCCGCTGCCGATCACCACCACGCGTTTGCCGGCATAGTCGAGGTCCTCCGGCCATTTCTGCGGATGGACGATGCGGCCCTTGAAGCGCTCGATGCCGGCGAACTCCGGCAGATAGCCATCGTCGTAGGAATAGTAGCCGCTGCACATCCAGAGGAAGTTGCAGGTGAAGCGCCGATGCCCGGCCGCGCCATCCGGCTCTTGGCACTCGACATCGACCGTCCACGCGGCATCGGCGGTCGACCATGTGGCGGCCACGACCTTGTGCCGGTAGCGGATCTTGGCGTCGATGCCGTGATCGCTCGCGACCTCGCGGATGTATTTCAGGATCGAGGGGCCGTCGGCGATCGCCTTGGCTTCCTTCCAGGGGCGGAAGCGGTAGCCCAGCGTGTACATGTCAGAGTCCGAGCGCACGCCGGGATAGCGGAACAGGTCCCAGGTGCCGCCGCTCGCCTCGCGGCGCTCGAGGATGGCGTAGCTCTTGCGCGGGCACTCCTTCTGCAGGTGCCACGCGGCGTCGATGCCCGAGAGGCCGGCGCCGACGATCAGGACGTCGAAATGTTCAACGGTATCCCGGCCGGGGGTGGCCGGGGCGACGTAACTATCCATGGGGCGGTTGATGACCGAACCGGCCAAGCGATGCAACTCGCTTCTATTCCTTCATGAAGGCGCTTAGATCGGCGGTCGAGATGACCCGCTCGACATAGCCGAAAGTACCCTTGTCTTTGGCCTCTTTGGCGGCCTCCATCAGGCCGGTCATGGCCGCCTTGTAGAGCGAGGTGGCGAGGCTGATCCGCTTCACGCCAGCCGCTTCAAGCTCAGATTTCGAGAATGACCTCTTTGGGATGCCGACCATGAAGTTGAATGGCTTCTTGAGCGAGCCGGTGACCTTCTTTACGGCGGCCAGATCGGGCAAGCCCGGGGCCATCAGCACGTCGGCTCCTGCCTCCTCGAAGGCCTTGAGCCGGGCGATCACGTCGTCGAGGTCGGGCTTGCCGCGCAGGAAGCCCTCGGCGCGCGCCGTCAGCACGAAGGCGAAGGGCAGCGCCTTGACGGCCTTCGAGGCGGCGGCCACCCGCTCGACCGCAAGCTTCAGGTCGTAGAGCGGCTTGTCCTTGTTGCCGGTGGCGTCCTCGATCGAACCGCCGACCAGACCGGCTGCCGCTCCCTGGCGGATCGTCTCGGCAGCGTCCGCCGGCGAATCGCCGAAGCCCTTCTCGAGGTCGCCGATCACCGGGATCTCGACGGCATTTGCGATCAGGCGGGCGTTGGCGATCGAATCCTCGCGGCTGATCCTGCCGTCGCGCTTGCCCAGCACGCCCGCCTTGGCGCCGCTGGAAGTTGCCAGCGCCTGGAAGCCCAGGCCTTCCAGCATGCGCGCCGATCCTGCATCCCACGGATTGGGGATGACGAACGCGCCCGGCGCCTCGTGCAGCGCGCGCAATTTCTTCGCCTTGTCGGCCTGGCTGACGGTCATTTCAACTCTCCCATTATGCCGCGGGCCGCGGAGTGTACTGGTTGAAGCGCCATGAGGTCCTTCGCTGAGTTTACCCTGAGGGGCGGCTGCGCCGCCCCGAATGGGCTCAGGACGACAGGAAAAGAATTCAGCCTCAGAGGCTGCGGCCGTCGTACTGCCGGAGCGAAAGCTTGTCGACTTCGACGCCCGCGAGGCAGCGTAGATTGACTCCGACGGTAGCTGTACCGTCGGGCGCTGTACCCTCGGCGAAGGTTTCTATGCCGCAGTTGCCGCAGCGGCGATGGTGCAGGCGCTTCTTGCCGAATTGATAGTCGCCGAGCGACTCGGCGCCTGACTTCATGTGCAGCTTGACCTTGGGCGCGAAGGCCCAGACGGCGCCGAGTTTGCTGCAGATCGAACAGTTGCATTGCAGCCCCTGATCGAGATCAAGGTCGACGTCGAATGTCACCGTCTGACAGTGGCAGCTGCCGGAGTAGGTCTTGGTGGTCATCTTGGATCTCCTCTAGTGTAGCGAACGATCCAAGGGAACGAACAGACACTTCGCTCAAGGCAACGTGAGAAGATTTCAAGAGACCATGTTCAGCGCGAGGTCGAAGGCGTCGAAGTTGCGCCAACGACGCTCCGGCACCGATTGACTCATCGGCCGATTGGAAATCAACGGCACCTTCTGCTCGGAAGTTCCGCCGTGGCTGCGCAGGGGCTCGGTGAGACCGCTGAGATCGTGGCGTGACGCGGAGGTGCCCAGCACCTTGTGCTTGGCGGAAACGACGATCACGTCGCCCAGCCGATCCGCCGGCAGCTCGAAGCGGCTGGCAGCCTGTTGCCTGGTGAGCGCCAGCTCAACGCCCGGCAGCTGCCTCAGCCTGCCAGCCATCGCCTGCGGCCCCTCGCAGTAGACGACGGCGAACGACCCCAGCGCGCCGTGATGCACCACATAGGGATCGGTGATGGGCAGGATCACGCGGGCCTTGACCTTGCCGAGCCAGTTGTCGACCAGGTCCTGCAGATAGATCACATCGGGCTTCCCGTCGGGCCCGAACTTCGCGTTCATGCCGTGGTCGGCGGTCAGCACGACCGTGCAGCCCAGCGCATCGAGCTTTGCCAGGTAGCCGTCCATCATGGCGTAGAAGTCGTTGGCGGCCTTGGTGCCGGGGGCGTGCTTGTGCTGGATGTAGTCGGTGGTCGAGAGATACATGATCTCCGGCCGGTCACGCTCCATCAGCTTGACGCCGGCGGCGAACACGAACTCCGACAGGCCGGCGCTGTAGACGTCGGGCACCGGCCGGCCGACCAGGGCGTTCACGTTCGCGATGCCATTCTCGGCAAGCGTCGCTTGGTCGGACTTCTCTGACGAGAAGCTGCAGGCCTTGCCCTCGCCCAGCACCAGGCCCTTGCCCAACAGGCCGCGCAGCTTGTCCTTGGCGGTGATCACGGCGATGCGGCAGCCGGCGCGCTGGAGGGACGGGAACAGGGTCGGGGCGCGCAGGAATTTCGGGTCGTTCATCATCACTTCCTGCCCGCTGTCGGGATCGAGGAAGTAGTTGCCGCAAATGCCGTGCGCAGCGGGCGGCTGGCCGGTGACGATCGAAAGGTTGTTGGGATTGGTGAAGCTGGGCACGACGCAGTCAGCCACAAGACTGGTCCCCGATTTCAGCACGCGCGCGAACCATGGCGCGCCGCCGGCCTCGACGGCGTGCTCGATGTAGCCCGGCTCGGAGCCGTCGACACAGACGACCACGGTCGGCCGCCGCGGCAGCCGGTAGCTACGGCCGTTGACCGAGACTTCGCTTTCAAGTTTCTGATCGTCTGGCATGACGACTAGCCCAGCATGA
>JBPYDO010000293.1:0-25126 GCA_051985755.1 Reyranella sp.
CCGGCGACTTCATCTATGTGCCGCCCTACGTGCCGCACCAGGAGATCAACGCCTCCGACACCGAGCCCCTGGAGTGTGTGCTGGTCCGCTCCGACAACGAGGCGGTGGCGATCAATATCGACGTCGAGCCGGTCGAGAAGCCGGAAGAGGTCTACTGGGTCGACCCGACCCATCCTCATCCTCACAAGCATTAGCGCTTCGCGCTAATGCTTGTGAGGATGGGCGGGCGGCAGGGCTTGCAATCAAGCCCGAGAGCCCGCACCGCGCAGAAAAGATCAAGGTCCCACCAAAGGTGTCTTTTCTTCACCGTGCGGGCTCTCGCGCATGTGAATGCGCTGCCGCCCGCCAGCGCTAACACTGCGTGTTAGCGCTATTGCTGCCTCAGCGCTTTCCGTCCAGCGCCGAGTAGGTCGGCCATTCGTGGGCGGCGATCTGGTCGAGCGACGGCGTAGGCTGGCCGAGCCGGATCTGGTACATCCAGTAGTTGGCCAGCACGCGCTGTACGAAGTCGCGCGTCTCGCTGAGCGGGATCGAGGCGACATAGAGCAAGGGATCGGCAGAGGCGTTCAGCGTGTTGTCCCAGCGGATCACGTTGCCGGGCCCACCGTTGTAGGCGGCCGCGGTGCGTACCAGGTTGTTGTCGACGTCGCCCAGTAGCGAGACGATATAGGCTTGGCCGAGCGACATGTTGATCGCTGGATCGTAGGGATTGCCGCCGGCGGCCTCGGGCGCGAACTTGTGGGCGACGATCTGCGCGGTGCGTGGCATCAGCTGCAACAGGCCCATGGCGCCGACATAGGAACGCGCCTTGGGATTGAAGGCCGATTCCTGCCGCATGAATCCATAGAGCAGCGCGCGATCCAGAGCGAAGCCGCCAACCGGCTGCCAGGGCGGCACGGGATACATCGCCCCGTCATAGCCGGCGATCTTGTGGCGCTGGTCCCACGCCGCATTGCCAACACGCACCGACAGGCCGGGCAGGACGGCCTTGTGGGCGAGCGCCAGGACCGACCCGATCAGGGGCGGATCGGCGTCGAGCGAGGCGGCGAACAGCTCGCGCTCGGCCGCGGTCGCGGCGCCGAGCTGCAGCAGCGCCAGCGCGCGACGGCTGCCGCGGTCGTTGCGCAACAGGTTGGCCTGCTGCGGCCCGATCGCCGGCACCTTCCAGTCGGCCAGGATCTTCATGCCGAGCGCCTTCTGCGCGATCAGGCCGTGGAAGGTGCGACCGTGCAGGGCGGCGCGCTTGAGATAGGGCGCGAACTTCTGCGGATTGCCGGCCAGCAGATTGGCGCGCGCCGCCCAGAAGGCGCCCGCGGCCAAGGTCCAGGACGAGGCCTGGTCGGGCGGCGCGTCGGCGACTTCCTCGAAGCGACGGGCTGCCTCGGCCATGTTGTTGCTGGTGAAGGCGGCGAGCGCTGCACTCCAGTTGGCGTCGGCCGGCAGGCCGGGATCGATCGGCACCTGCATGCCGCGCTGGGAATCGCCCTCGAGCTCGTGGGTGCGGATGCGGCCGCGCCACAGCTCGGCCTCCTGGGGGCCCAGAAGGTCGATCGTCGACTTGCGGTCGAGCAGGGCAAAGGCGGCATTGTAGCCGCCGTCCTCGACCATCTGCTGCAGACGGGCGCGCAGCTCCGCGGCGCGGGCGGCGTCGGCGCCGGTCACGGTGCGCGCCGCGGCGAAGGTCGGCGAGGGTTGCACCTTGTCGACGAAGCTCGCGGGGGTGAGATCGCCGGCACCGCGCGGGCGCCGGGCAAGGGCCAGCCGATAGATCGCCGGCGCGTCGGGATGATCGTTGTAGTCCTGCAGCCAGGCGGCAAGCTGCTCGTAGCGCGCCGGATAGTTGGGCGCGAGCAGGCGCTGGGCGCCAACATAGCCCAGCAGGGTGTTGTCGGTGAGGCGCTGGATCTCGGCGTCGGCCTGCGCCCACTGGCCGCTCGCCTGCGCCTGGAAGATGCGCCGGTAGCGGTAGCGGTTCTCCGCATCGAGGACCGTGGGCAGGTCCGGGATGACCGCCATCTCGTCGAGCTCGATGACCGGCGGCGGCGGCACGAAAACCGGGCGGCGGATGACGGGGGCGTGGGCGATCGGCCGCACGGACGCCATCGCCGCCGGTTTGGCGGCGCTGGGCGGCTTGTGCGGAGGTCGGGTTGGCGTCTGGGCCAGCGCGGACGCGCCGACGACGGTGGCCACCCCCAACATGGCCAAGTGGACGGACAGCTTCATGACAGCAACCTAAAGTAATTGGACTTGGGTCCCGGCGACAAGCGCCCCGCTTGGCCAGTTGCCGCTATACTGGAACCAACGGAGGAGCCCATGACTCTGCATCAGGAACGCAGCATTGCCGTGCGCCAGCTGGTCGCTGAAGCCCGCGAGATCGAAAAAAGCGGCGTTACTTATGCCAACCTGGACAGGATCGGCGGCCTGCTGGCGGCGCTGGCCCGCCGCGTCGACCTGTTTCCGATCAGCGAGTTTCCGATCGGCGCGGACGGCGGCATCTACCGCCTGAGCGAGGATCCCGATCACCGTTTCGTGCTCTACGCGTCGGCCGGCGGCAGGGCACAGGCGGTGCCGCCGCACAACCACACGACCTGGGCGATCATCGCAGGCGTGCATGGTGCGGAGCGCAATGTCGTCTACGACCGGATCGACAACCGGGCGCGCGCCGATTTCGTGCAGCTCAAGGAAGCGCGGGAGAAGACGCTGCGCAACGGCGACTTCATCTCCTATCTGCCCGACGACTTCCATCACATCGAGACGCCGCCCGGCTCCGGTCCGGCGCTGCACCTTCACTTTTACGGCCTCAGTCTCGAACATCTGCCCGACCGGGTCAGGGTCGACATGTCGACCGGCAAGGCCAAGCGCTACATGTCCGTGCCGAAGATCCTGACGCCGCTCCTCTCGGTGCAGCAGGTCAAGGCGATGCTGAAGTCGGGCGAGGTTTTCGCCTTTCTCGATGTGCGCGAAGAAGGCGAGATCTCGATCAAGGGCCATCCCCTGTTTGCCACGCCATTGCCGCTGTCGCGGCTGGAGCCGCGCGCCTTCGCGCTGCTGCCCGACCCCGATACGCGAATCGTGCTGATGGACAGCGGCGAGGAAGCCCAGGATCCGCAATGGGCCGGCCGCGCCAACCGCGCCGCGGCACGGCTCTCGGCGATGGGCTACACCAACCTTGCCGTGATGCAGGGCGGGCTCGGCGCGTGGCGCGCGGCCGGCTACGAGGTCTTCACCGGCGTCAACGTGCCGAGCAAGGCCTTCGGCGAGGTGGTCGAGCACGACAACGACACGCCGCGCATCGACGCGGCCGATTTGCAGAAGCTGGTCGACGCCAAGACCGACCTGGTGATCCTCGATTCCCGACCGATGCCCGAGTTCAACAACATGTCGATCCCCGGCGGCATCGACTGCCCGGGCGCCGAGCTGGTCTATCGCGTCAAGGACTTCGCGCCACGCCCCGAGACGCTGGTCGTGGTGAACTGCGCCGGCCGCACCCGCTCCATCATCGGCGCGCAGTCGCTGATCAATGCCGGACTGCCCAACAAGGTGATGGCACTCAAGAACGGCACCATGGGCTGGCACCTCGCCGGCCTGAAGGTGGCGCGCGGCGAGACCAGGAGCTTCGGCCCGCAGGGCGCCGAGGCGGCGCGCTTCGCCGCCGCCGCGGCGGCCAAGATCGCCAAGCGCATGAGCATCAAGACGATCGACATGACCGGGCTCAAGCAACTCGAAAGCGAGGCCCGGCCGCTCTACAAGCTCGACGTGCGCGATCCGGCGGAATATGCGCAGGGCCACATCGAGGGCTTCCGTCACGCAGCGGGCGGCCAGCTGGTGCAGGCCACCGATCAGTATGTCGGGGCGCGCAACGCCACAATCGTGCTGCACGACAATGACGGTGTCCGCGCCACCATGACGGCGCACTGGCTGCTACAGATGAACTGGGCGAACACCTATGTGCTCCACCACAAGCCTGCCGCCAACGAGCTCACGACCGAAGTCGAGCCGCGCTTCCCGACGCGCTTCGACATGCCATCGCCCAGGTCGGTGACGGCGGCCGGCCTCAGCGCCGTGCTCAAGTCGACCCTGGTGATCGATCTCGACACCAGTCTCAGGTATCGCGATGGCCACGTGCCGGGCGCCTGGTTCGCGGTGCGCGCCGGTCTTGCCGGCACGCTGCCCCAGATGCTCGCCAAGCAGAACGGCGTTACGGCGATCGTCCTGGTCTCGCCCGACGGCGAGATCGCAGCGCTGGCCGAGCCCGAGGTGGCGAAGTTCGCGGGCGAAGTGCCGGTGTCGATCCTCAAGGGTGGCATGAAAGCGTGGCGCGATGCCGGTCTCGCCATCGAGACCGGCCATACGCGGATGGCCGACCCGCCGACCGACGTGTGGTATCGGCCCTATGACAACAAGCAGGACGTCGAAGCGGCGATGCGCCAGTACCTCGACTGGGAGGTCGATCTGGTGGCGCAGGTGAAGCGCGATGGCGATGCCAGCTTCTCCGTCTTCAAGCCTTAAGCAATTGACGGACAAAGACAATTTCGACAGCGACCGCGACCCGGAGGGCGACCGCCGCCGGGTCGAGGCGCTGCAGGCGCGTCTGCGCGCGGCGCGCGAAAATGAAGCCCGGCAACACGCGCCAAAAGGCCCGGAAAGCGGAATGTCGCACCGGCAGACGGGCGTTGCCTATCGTGTCTTGGTGGATATGATCGCGGGCCTTTTGGTCGGGGGACTCGTCGGCTACTGGCTCGACCGCTGGTTGGGGTGGACGCCCTACGGTTTGGTGGTCTGCCTCATCCTGGGCTTCGCCGGCGGCGTCAACAATGCCTGGCGTGCCATCCGAGCCTACTCGGAAGAGGCCAATAGCGAAGGGTCGAAGAAGGGCGGCGACGGCCAGCCCTGAAGTGGAGCAAAGGTGTCGCGCGGTGCGGCGCCCGATGGAGTGGGGATCAGATGCAAAGTCCGATGGAGCAGTTCGAGATTCACCGGCTGCTCGATTTCCATATCGGCTCGCTCGACGCCTCCTACACCAATTCCGCCGTCTGGATGACCATCGCCGTCATCCTCGCCACCCTGCTGTTCGTCGTCGGCATGCGCAAGCGGGCGCTGGTGCCGGGCCGCCTGCAGTCGGTCGCCGAGGTGGGCTACGAGTTCGTCGCCGGCATGGTCCGCGACAACGTGGGCGACGCCGGCAAGAAGTACTTCCCCTTCGTGCTGACGCTCTTCTTCTTCATCCTGTTTTGCAACGTGCTGGGGCTGGTGCCCTACTCCTTCACGCCGACCAGCCACATCATCGTGACCTTCGCCATGGCGATCGTGGTGGTCACCGGCGTCACTATCATCGGCTTCATCAAGCACGGCCTGCACTTCCTGGAGTTCTTCGTGCCGAAGGGCGTGCCCCTCGTGCTGCTGCTGCTGGTCGTCCCGCTCGAGGTCATTTCGTACTGCGTGCGGCCGTTCAGCCTGTCGATCCGCCTGTTCGCCAACATGCTGGCCGGCCACACCATCCTCAAAGTGTTCGGCGGTTTCGTCGTCATGCTGGGCCTGCTGTACGGCTGGGTGCCGCTTGCCTTCATCGTGATCTTCACGGCGCTGGAATTGCTGATCGCCTTCCTGCAGGCCTACGTGTTCGCCATCCTGACCTGCCTCTATCTCAATGACGCCATGCACCCGAGTCACTGACGGCGTCGATCCTCCAACCGCAATACGACTCGCTACTCTCGAAAGGACAGTTTCATGGACGCCAATGCAGCCAAATTGATCGGTGCCGGCCTTGCCACCATCGCCCTCGCCGGCGTGGGCGTCGGCATCGGCAATATCTTCGGCAGCTTCGTGCAGGGCGCGCTGCGCAACCCTGAGGCGGCACCGCGGGTGTTCGGCAACGTGCTGCTGGGCTTTGCGCTCACCGAAGCGGTGGCGCTGTTCGCGCTGGTCATCGCCTTCATGATCCTGTTCGTGTTCTAGGCATCCCGAGGGAACGCCGGAACGGACCCATGCCGCAGCTCAACTTCCACGACTTCTCGCCCCAGGTCGTGTGGCTGGTCATCAGCTTCGCCGTCCTCTACCTGTTGATGTGGAAGCTGGCGATCCCCGCCGTCTCGGACACGCTCGCCAAGCGTCAGGGCAAGATCCAGAGCGATCTCGATGCAGCGGAGAAAGCGAGTGAGGAGACACGGGCGCTGGTCGAGGCTTACGCGAAACGGCTGGCCGATGCGCGCGAGGAGGCACGCCGCCTGACGCGCGAGCGCGGCGAAGCGGACAGTGCCGCGGCGGCGGCGCGGCTTGCCGAGCTGGGCGAGCGGCTGGGCGCCAGGATCGACGAAGCCGAGAAGCGCATCGCCGGCCAACGGGCCGTGGTGATGGAAGGCATCGAGCAGATGGCGGGCGACATCGCGGCCGACGTCTATGCCAAGCTTTCCGGCCGGCCGGCCGATCGGGGCGCGCTTGCGCCCAAGGTCGCCGCGGCGGCCACGACAGCCAAGGGGAACAAGTAATGGGCTCCGCCTGGGCCGCCGGCAGCGGACATGTCGCCGAACCGAGCTTCTTCGGCAATCCCGAAACCTGGGTCGCCGCCGCCTTCCTGCTGTTCGTCGCCATCATAGGCAGGCTGCTATGGAACCGGATCACGGTCATGCTCGACAAGCGCTCGAACGACATCGCCAATTCCCTGCGTGAGGCGGAGCGCCTGCGCGAGGAGGCCGCCAAGGCCAAGGCCGAAGCCGAGCACACGCTTGCCCAGGCGACGGCCGAAGCCGAGGGCATCGTGGCCCAGGCCCGCGAGGAAGTGGATCGCATGCAGAAGCGTGCGGCCGCCAATCTTGAGGCGGCGATGGCGCTGCGCGAGCAGCAGGCGCTCGACCGCATCGCCCAGTCCGAGGCGGCCGCCGCCAAGCAGGTGCGCGACGCGGCCGTCGACGTGGCGCTCAGCGCCACCCGCGCGCTGTTGCGCGAACAGGTCGGCAGCGACAAGGCGGGTTCCTTGGTCGATGCCGCGATCGCCGAGCTGCCACGCCGGCTTCACTGATTTTTCGAGAGTTGAACCGCCCGCACAAAAGCAATCGCGGGCTACCTGGCGCCCCCGCCGAAAGGCGGGGGTTTTTCTTTGCAGCGAAGTATCTTTGCTAGGCCTTGTACCGCGTCGGTATCTTCGCCAGGTCCTGCAGGAGATCGGGCGGCAGGTCCGAGGGCTCGCTGTCATTGGCGCGGGCGCTCACCGAATCGACCAGTCCGCCGAAGCGCGTCTCGAGCGCCTTGGCGATCTGATCGTAGCGGCCGACGGCGGCGAACAGGTGCACGACGTCGTCCGACACTTCGGCCGCGATCTCGGTCCACCGGCCGGCCTTGGTCATCTCGTTCAGCTTGCGGCCGAGATCGCCCAGGCCGTGCTCCTCGAACACCGGCCAGTAGGACGGCGTCGAACCGTAAAAGGCCACGCGGTAGCGCACCCAATTGAAGGTCTTGGCCACCTCCGCATCGTCCTCGCCGGTAACGACGAAGCCGCCGCCCGAGATCTCGAATTTCTCCCGCGCGCGGCCCGTCTTTTCGAGGCCGGCGGAAATGATCGGCACGATCCGGTTCTCGAGGTACTTGCGCGTGCAGAAGGCGTGCAGCTTGGCGCCGTCGGCCTCCTCCGCAGCCACCTTGAGCGTGGCGGGACCGACCGCGGCCAGCCCGATGCGCGGCAGCGGCGCATCGTAAGGCTCGGGCACGAAGTGCGGCGTCATCAGGGTGAAGCGGTAGTGCTTGCCCTCGTAACTGAGCTTGCCGCCCTCTTTCCACGCCTTCCAGATCGCGCGGATCGCCTGCACGTATTCGCGCATGCGTGGTGCCGGCGGCGACCAGGGCACCGAAAAGCGCTTCTCGTTGTGCGGGCGGATCTGCGAGCCGAGGCCGAGCGTGAAACGCCCGCCCGTGCCGGCGGCGAGGTCCCAGCCGAGATTGGCGGCGATCATCGGCGAACGGGGAAAGGAGATGGCGACGCTGGTGTGCAGCTCGATCCTCTCGGTGGCTACTCCGGCCACGGCCAGCGCCAGGAACGGGTCGTGCTTGTTCTCCTGGGTGGCGACGCCCGTGTAGCCCGCGGCTTCTATCTTGCGCGCCGCCGGTCCGACCTTGCGCAGGTCGCTTTGAGGCAGTGTCGTGAAGACCCGCACGGCGTCACCTTCGCGGGTGCGCGCTCACAGCGAGACCGGGTTGCGCGCATCGGCGATAATGCGGCCGCCGATCAGCACGAAGGACGCGCCGGCCACCCGCTCGATCCAGTGCCGCGCATGCCGAAAACGCCGAATCACCGGCGCCGACGACATGAAGACCGCCACGATCGAGTACCAGATGAGCGCGCTCGCCATGACCAGCCCGACCATGAGCGCCATCAGCCAATGCGGCGTGCTGGCCGTGACCGAGGTGGCGAACACGCTGGCGAACAGCACGATCGCCTTGGGGTTGGTCAGCGTCACCAGGAAGCCGAACAGCAGCGCATTGCCGCGCAATGGGCCGCTGAACGCGCCGCGCTCAAGCTCCTCGCCGGGCGCCGCGCGCTTGGCGCGCAGGAGCTTGATGCCGAGCCAGGCGAGGTAGGCGCCGCCCAGCACGCGCACCAACCAGGTGAGCCACTGGTACTTGATCAGCACGGCGGAGAGACCGAGCAGGCTCAGGGTGGCGTACATGCCGAGCCCGACCGTCACGCCGAGCATGGTCAGGAGCCCCGCTCTTGTGCCGCGCGTCATCGACGAGCGCACGACGCCCACGAAATCCGGCCCCGGCAGGATCAGCGCCGGGATGAACACCGCGAAGACCGGCACCAGCACTTTCAACGCTTCCAATGGCTACTCCGCCGCCTGTTTGAAGTTGTTGGACGGTCGCCAGCGTAGCACGGGCTTGCGCGCCGCCAAGGTCTCGTCGAGGCGACGGCGCGGCGCATACCGCGGCGCGGCTTTGAACTCCTCGACCGCGGTTCCGCTTCTGGCTTTCCCGGCGAGCGCCCGCAGGGCGGCGATGAACCGGTCGAGATCCTCCTTGGCCTGGCTTTCGGTCGGCTCGATCAGCAGCGCGCCGTGCACCACCAGCGGGAAGTACATCGTCATCGGGTGATAGCCCTCGTCTATCATCGCCTTGGCGAAATCGAGCGTGCTGACGCCGGTGTCCTTCAGGAACGTGTCGTCGAACAGCGCCTCGTGCATGCACGGCCCGGCGAAGGCCGGCGTCATGACGTCCTGCAGCGAGGCCATGATGTAGTTGGCCGACAGCACGGCGTCCTCGGCCGCCTGCCGCAGCCCGTCCGCGCCGTGGCTCATCATATAGGCGAGGGCTCGCGTGAACATACCCATCTGGCCGTGGAAGGCCTTCAGCCGTCCGATCGGCGTGCTGTCGACGCGGCTGCCTTCCTCCACGACGGTCCACCGGCCGCCCGCCTGCACGACCCAGGGATACGGCGCATAGGGCGCCAGTGCCGCCGACAGCACCACCGGGCCCGCGCCCGGCCCGCCGCCGCCATGCGGCGTCGAGAAGGTCTTGTGCAGATTGATGTGCATGCAGTCGACGCCGAGATCGCCCGGCCGCACCCGGCCGACGATGGCGTTGAAGTTGGCGCCATCGCAATAAAAGTAGGCGCCCGCTGCGTGCACGGCCTTGGCGATCTCGACGATCTCGCTCTCGAACAGCCCGCAGGTGTTGGGGTTGGTCAGCATGATCGCCGCCACGTCGGGCCCCAACGCGGCCTTCAAGGCCGCGAGATGGACCCGGCCGCTGTCGCTTGCCCGGATCGGCTTCACGGCGAAGCCGAGCGAGGCCGCCGTCGCAGGATTGGTGCCGTGCGCCGATTCGGGCGCCAGCACGACCTTGCGTTGCGCTCGCTCGCCGCGCGCTTCGAGTGCAGCCGCGATCGTCATCATGCCGCACATCTCGCCATGTGCGCCGGCGGCCGGCGACATCGCCACGGCCGGCATGCCGGTGAGCGTCTTCAGCCAATGCGCCAGCCGATCGATCAACTCGAGCGCGCCCTGCACCGTTGCGGTCGGCTGCAACGGATGGAGATCGCCGAGGCCTGCCAGCCGCGCCACCTTCTCGTTCAGCCGCGGATTGTGCTTCATGGTGCACGAGCCCAGCGGATAGACGCCCATGTCGATGGCGTAGTTTTTCTGACTGAGCCGCGTGTAGTGCTGCACCACCTGCGGCTCGCTGAGGCCCGGCAGGCCGATCTCGCCGGTGCGGCGCAGGCCGTTCAGCCGGTCCTTGACCCTCGCCGGCTGCGGCAGGTCGACGCCGCAGCGGCCAGGTTGGCCCAGCTCGTAGATCAGCGGCTCCTCGATCTGCAGAGCCTTGTTGCCGGTGAAGGTGGCAGGCGCGGACGCCTCCCCCGATGCGCTGCCGCCAGACTGAGCTTGGTTGCGGCCCTGGCTGCGATCCATCACAGCACCTCCTTGAGGCCGGCGATCAGGGGCGCCATGCCGGCCTCGTTCGCGGTCTCGGTGGCGGCGAGTAGCAGCAGGTTCTCGACCGACTTGTCGTTCGGGATCAGCCGCGACACCGGCAGGCCGCCCAGGATGCGCTGGGCGGCAAGCGCCTCCACAACCGGCGCGGCGGGCTTGGGCAGTTGCACGGTGAATTCGTTGAAGAAGCTGTCGTTCAGCAGCTTGACGCCCGGCAATGCCACGACGCGGTCCGCCAGTTCCGACGCCTTGGCATGATTGATCTCGGCCAACCGCGTGAAGCCCGCCTCGCCCAGGAGCGTCAGGTGGACGGTGAAGGCGAGCGCACAGAGGCCGGCATTAGTACAGATGTTCGACGTCGCCTTCTCGCGCCGGATGTGCTGCGCGCGCGTGGAAAGCGTCAGCACGAAGCCGCGCTTGCCCTCGGCGTCGACCGTCTCGCCGACCAATCGGCCCGGCATCTGGCGCACATATTTTTCGCGGGTCGCGAACAGACCGACATAGGGCCCGCCGAAACCCAGACCGTTACCCAGCGACTGGCCCTCGCAGACCACGGCATCGGCGCCCATCTCGCCGGGCGGCTTCACGAGGCCAAGCGACACGACCTCGGTGACCACGACGATCAGCAGGGCGCCGGCCGCATGACAGGCTTCGGCGAGTTTGGTGAAATCCCGCACGTGGCCAAAGAAGCTCGGGTTCTGCACCACGACGCAGGATGTCTCCTTGTCGACGCTCGCGATCAGGTCCTCGACCCCCTCGACGTCGGCCCTGGTGCTTTGGGCGGAAAAGCCTTCCCAGCGCGCGGCAGTCGCGATGACGCCGCGATAGTGCGGATGCAGGCCACCCGAGATCAGCGCCTTGTGCCGGCGCGTGATGCGGTTGGCCATCAGCACCGCCTCGGACGCCGCCGTCGAGCCGTCGTACATCGAGGCGTTGGCGACCTCCATGGCTGTGAGCAGGGCGACCTGCGTCTGGAACTCGAAGAGATACTGCAGCGTGCCTTGCGTGATCTCGGGCTGGTACGGCGTGTAGGAGGTCAGGAACTCGCCGCGCTGGATCATGTAGTCGACGCTTGCCGGTACGTGATGGCGGTAGGCGCCGGCACCGATGAAGAACGGCGCCGAGGCGGGCGAGACGTTCCTGGCGGCATAGGCCTCGAAGGCGCGCTCGACTTCCAGTTCGCCTTGATGATCGGCCAATCCCGAGAGCTTGCCCGGCAGCCGCGCCGATGGCGGCACATCGCGGAACAGCTCGTCGACCGATATGACGCCGACCTTGGCCAGCATCTCGCGCCGGTCGGTTTCGGTGAGGGGCAGGTAGCGCATCGGCAATCTTCCTTATGAAAGTCCCTTAACGAAGGCGGTGTAAGCCGCCTCGTCCATCAGGCCGGCAAGCTCGCCCTTGTCGGCGAGCCTGAGCTTGAAGAACCAGCCCTTGCCCATCGGCTCGGCATTGACGTCGCCGGGCGATTCGGCGAGGGCGGCATTGCCCTCGACCACCTCGCCGGAAACCGGTGCGAAGATATCGGAGGCGGCCTTCACCGATTCGACCACGGCGATCGACTCGCCCTTGGCGACCTTGCGGCCGACCTGCGGCACGTCGACGAACACCACGTCGCCCAGCTGTTCCTGCGCGTAGTTGGTGATGCCCACGGTGCCGACCTCGCCTTCGACGCGGATCCATTCGTGCTCGTTGCTGTATTTGACGTCAGCCATCGCTGCTCCTATCCGCGCCAGTAGGCGTGTTTGACGAAAGGCATGGGGACGATCTCGGCGGGCTGCGGCTTGCCGCGCACGCTGAGCTCGACCCTGGTTCCGTTGGCGGCGTGGGCGCGCTCGACATAGCCCATCGCGATGGCGCGGCCGAGGCTGGGCGCAAAGCCGCCTGACGTGACCTTGCCGACCGTCTTTCCGCCCATCACGATCTCGGCGCCTTCGCGCGCGATCGCCTTGCCTTCGGGCAGCAAGCCGACGCGGCGGCGCGGCACACCCTCGGCGATCTGCTTCTGGACGATCGTCGCTCCCGGGAACCCGCCTTGCGTGCGGCGGTCCTTGCCGATACTCCACAAGAGGCCCGCCTCGATCGGCGTAGTCGTGGTGTCGATGTCGTGGCCGTAGAGGCAGAGGCCCGCCTCCAGGCGCAGCGAATCGCGCGCGCCGAGGCCGATCGGCTTCACCTCCGGCTGGGCCAGCAGCTTGCGCGCAATGCTCTCCGCGGCGTCGGCGGGCGTCGAGATCTCGAAGCCGTCGCCACCGGTGTAGCCCGAGCGCGTGACGTAGCAGCGCGCGCCGTCGATCAGCACGAAGGCGCCGGTCATGAACTTCATCGCCGCCACCGACGGCGCCAGCCGTGACAGCGCCTGCGAGGCGAGCGGTCCCTGCACGGCCAAGAGGCCGCGGGCGAACATCGATTCGATCTGGCAGTTCTCGGACAGGTGGCCCTGCAGATGGGCGAGATCGGCGTCCTTGCAGGCGGCATTGACGACCAACAGCAGGTGGTCACCGGTGCTGGTCACCATCAGGTCGTCGAGAATGCCACCGCTTGCGTTGGTGAACTGCGTGTAGCGCTGCTGGCCGGGTCCCAGTCCCGCGATGTCACCGGGGACGAGGGTCTCGAGCGCGCGCGCCGCGTCCTGCCCGGGTCGTGCCGTCAAGCGCACCTGGCCCATGTGCGAGACGTCGAACAATCCCGCGGCGCTGCGGGTGTGAGCATGCTCGGCCAGGATGCCGGTCGGGAACTGCACCGGCATTTCGTAACCCGCGAACGGCACCAGACGCGCGCCGAGCTCGCGATGCAGCGCGTGAAGTGGCGTGCGCTTGAGGGATTGTGCGGTTTCGCTCAAACAGGTCTCCAAAGTCGCCCTGATCGACGCAGTAGCTGCGCCGTCCGCGACCCCCTCTGTCCGGAGACCTGAAAGATTCGGCCGCCCTGCCGCTTGGGCGCGGCAGCCTTACTTCTTCGGTGGGCAGCCACTCCCCTTCAAAAGGAGCGGACGCCGCTTTCCAGAGGCCCATCCTCCTGCGGTCCGTTTGCCTGAGAGTTTCCGGGGCCGGTTGCTCCTTCGGCGCCGCCTTTAGCGCGAGCGCGAAAGGACGGCCTCTCCCACAGGAATCATCTGGGTGGCCAGACCATAGGGCCCTGCCCGACTTCCGTCCACGACAAAGCCGGCGAAATGCGCGATTACGGCGTCGCCGCGAGCTTCCGCACCAGGGAAGCGCAAGCCTGGTTTGCGTCCGATGTCGTGGCGTCGGTGACCTTGCCGGCCTCATCCGCCACGACCCGCAGCCGGCACGTCTGGATCTGATTGGCGTACTCTATGGCTTGGACCCTGTTGGGGCGGCCGGCACCGAAGTCGGTCCGGTTGGTCACGACCGGCGCGTTCCTGACACGCATTTCGCTCGTCCAGACATAGGCCGTGCCACTGCCGGCCGGCTCCTGCGCCTCCGGGGCGCCGAGGCGCGCCACCACATCCTGCACCGGTTGACCCTTGAGTTTCGCCAGTTCAGCCCGAACCGACTGGGCTTGGGCGGCAGATGCCGTCAGTAAGGCAAGGGCAGCGAACGCCGCGGCCTTCACGGCTCGCGCGCCAGGGCGGTGAAGGCGTCGCGGAACGCATCGCGTGGCCCTGCGAGCCCTGTCTCGTTGAAGATGTCGGCGGTGAGCGACTGGACCGAGGCCTCGTCGACCTTGACGCCGTTGTCCTGCAGGAACCGGCGGGCGGCGGACACGGCCTGGTCCATCGCGCCGCCTTTCTTGTAGAGCTGGTAGTAGTCGGCGTGGCCGCCGCGGCCCAGCGCCTGGGCAATCACGTCGGTGAAGTTCAGCACCCTCAGGGGATAGACGGCCTCAGCGCCGGAGAGCGCGCGATGGCAGGAATGGTACATCGTGACGATGGTGTCGGCGCCGACCTTCACGGCGCCTTCGGCCAACGCGCGATGGATCGCGGCCTCGCGGTCCTTGAACTTGGCCGCCTGCCCGCCGCAGGCGTAGGAGAAGCCGGAGTCCTGCGGCAGTTCCAGGAGCTCCAGGTTGGGCACGGCGCCGAGCAGAGCGCGCATGCTCGAAAGCGTGGCGCCGATGCCGAGATGCTCATGAATGACCACGCGCCGCCGCGGCTGATCGGCGAGGAAGCGCTGCCTCAGGGCATCGAGGTTGGCCGCCAGGAATTCGCTGACATGGCCCAAGTCGAAGCTCGGCGGCTCGACCGGCTGCTCCAGTTCTCCGAAGTTCTTGGTGCAGGTCGGGCACCAGGTGAGCACCCGCGAAGCGCCCGACTGGCCGAAGCGCTGGAACGTGCGATGGCCGATCCGCTCGTAAGTCGGCAGGTCGGCTTCCTGGAACTGGTAGACACCGCAGCAATGGTTGACGCCGCCGACCACGTCGAAATCGAGCTCGAGGGCTTCCAGGATGTCCATGACGTTGAGCACGATGTGCGGCGTGCGCAGCACGTTGCAGCCCGTGTAGAACAGCACGTCGGCTGTGCGCTGTTCGGCAGGCGCCAGGATCTGGCGCAGGGTCTGCGAGGGCAGCTGCATGCTGGCCAGCAACTTCACGGCCTGGGCCATGTGGCGGAAGCGATTGGCGGCGCCGGCGGCGTTCTGGTCGGCCGGACGAGTGGCCTCGAGCGCCCGCATCTTGGCGATGCTCACCCACTGGCGGACGTTGATTCCTTCCGGGCAGGCCACCGAACAGCGGGCGCTGCCATCGCAGGCGTTGAGCCAATCCAGCAACTTGCCGGCCGGCGGTGCGGCGCGGCGGGTGAAGGCCAGCAGTTCGCCGACTCGCGTCGTGGCCTCGACGGCATCGAGGCCGACTTCGCGCGCCGTCGGGCAGACTTCGAAGCACGTGCCGCAGCCGGTGCAGCGCTCCGCTGCTTGTGCGGCGATCGTCTCGAGTCGGTCTGCGTAGTCGCTCAAGCCTGCCTCCTGGTCATCGAGCCGCCGACCGGCGATTGTAGTCCAGTTCCTCCGGCGTCGGCATCAGGCCAAAGGCGATGCGATAGCGCGCCACGTCGGAGATTTTGACGTACGGCAACCGCAGGGTCAGCTTCTCCCGCGAACTGCCGCGTGGATTGGCTTGCGAGAGCCTGAAGTCGGCGTTGAATTCCTGGCCCTGCTCGACCTGGCCGCTGGGACCGAGGATGCGCACGAAATAAGGAACATGTGTGACGCCGGGCTGCACCGACGGGCCGGCATCGACGGCGACCTGCAATTGGAGATCGACTTCCATGTTGGTCTTGTTCAGCGCACACGCCGTGCTCGCTCCGCCGATCACGGCTTGGAAGACGATGTCGCGCGGATCGCGTCCCGGGCCCGGCTTGAAGCGGGTGAGGCTCTCGACGTCGCCGACGCTGAAGGGATTGGGGCAATAGGTCGCCGCCAGCTCCTCCTTCGCCGACCGGCCGAAGCAGCCGGCCAGCGTCGAGACGAGCAGCAGCGCCAATGGCGCGAAGAGAGCGGGCTTCATGCCAGGGTCTTGTGCGTACCGCAGGCGCACCACCAATAGTCCTTGCCGGGCTCCGGCATCACTTTTGCAGGCGCCTTGGCCGCGACAACCGGCTCGGTCATCTAGCTTTCCCCGTAGCGGCGGCTTTGTTACGGTGCCGCGCAAATCCGCCGTGGGAGTCTAGGCAATGGTCACCGAGCCCGCAAGCGAGCGGGCTTGGCGGCAAAGAGTCTCGATGCGATGAGTCGTATCAACAAGCCGCTCACGATCCTGCTCGCCAGTCCGCGCGGCTTCTGCGCTGGCGTCGAGCGCGCCATCCAGATCGTCGAATGCGCCATCAAGCGCTACGGCCGGCCGGTCTATGTACGTCACGAAATCGTGCACAACCGTTTCGTCGTCGGGAACCTGGAAGCGAGAGGTGCGATTTTCGTCGAGGAACTCGGCGAAGTGCCCGACGACCGGCCGGTCGTATTCTCGGCCCACGGCGTGCCGAAGGCCGTGCCCGCCGAAGCAAGCCGACGCAAGCTTCTCTACCTCGACGCCACTTGTCCGCTCGTGTCCAAGGTCCATCGCGAGGTCCTTCGCCAACGCGATGCCGGCCGCACGGTGATCCTGATCGGCCATGCCGGCCATCCCGAGGTGATCGGCACCATGGGCCAACTGCCGGAAGGCGCGGTGCTCCTGGTCCAGAACGTTGCCGAGGCCGAGGCGCTCGTCGTGGCCGACGCAGCGAACCTCGCCTATGCGACGCAGACGACCCTGTCGGTCGACGACACCTCCGACATTCTCGCGGTCCTGCGGCGGCGCTTCCCCGTCATCCACGGGCCGAAGACCGAGGACATCTGCTACGCCACCACGAACCGGCAGGCGGCGGTGAAGGCGATCGCCGGCCGCTGCGATTCCCTGGTGGTGATCGGGTCACCCAACTCGTCCAACTCCATGCACCTCGTCGAAGTAGCGGCGCACCATGGCTGCAGCCGCACCCGGCTGGTGCAGCGCGCCGCCGAGATGGATTGGCAATGGCTCGATGCCGGCGGGTCCGCCGGCGAACGGCGGCTCGGCCTCACAGCCGGCGCGTCGGCGCCGGAGCTTCTGGTCGACGAACTGATCGCGGCCTGTCGTCAGCGCTACGACGTCACCGTCGAAGAAGTGCGTGCGATCGACGAAAACGTGGTGTTCAAGCTGCCGCGGGAACTGGTGGTTTGAATGGCCGTCTACACCGAAGTCGGCGATGGCGAACTCGAGGCGTTTCTCGCCGAGTACGACATCGGCCAGGCGGACTCCTTCAAGGGCATCGCCGAGGGGGTGGAGAATTCCAACTACCTGCTGACGACGGACCGCGGGCAGTACATCGTCACGCTCTACGAAAAGCGTGTGGACCCCGGGGACCTGCCGTTCTTCCTGGGCCTGATGGACCACCTTGCCGCGCGCCGCATCAATTGCCCCAAGCCGATCCATGGCCGCGACGGCAACGCGCTGCGCTCGCTCGCCGGCCGGCCCGCCGCCATCACCAGCTTCCTGCACGGCATGTGGCCGAGGCGGATTGCGGTGAAGCACTGCGGCCCAGTCGGCGCGGCAATGGCGGAAATGCATCTCGCCGGCCGCGACTTCGCACTGAAGCGCCGCAACGCCTTGTCGGTCGCCGGCTGGCGGCCGCTGTTCGATGCTTCCCGGCGCGACATCGACTCGGCGCTGGAAAAGGAACTAGGCGCTGAACTGGATTTCTTCGAAGCCGGCTGGCCCAAGGACCTGCCGGCCGGCGTCATCCATGCCGACCTGTTCAACGACAATGTCTTCTTCCTGCATGACAAGCTGAGCGGCCTGATCGACTTCTATTTCGCCTGCAACGACTTCTTCGCCTACGACATCGCCGTCTGCCTCAACGCCTGGTGCTTCGAAAGCGACAATTCCTTCAACGCCACCAAGGCGCGCGCCCTGCTGCAGAGCTACGACAGGGTTCGCGCGCTCAGCGACGATGAACGGCGCCTGATGCCGGTGCTGGCGCGCGGCGCGGCGCTGCGCTTCCTGCTGACGCGGCTCTACGACTGGGTGCACACGCCGCCCGCCGCCCTGGTCAAGCGCAAGGATCCCCAAGAGTACCTCGCCAAGTTGCGCTTCCACAGGGGAACTGCATCGTTCAAGGACTACGGCCTGTGAGCGTCCGGCCATGAGCCAAAGGCCCGAGGTCGAGATCTTCAGCGACGGCGCCTGCAGCGGCAATCCGGGACCGGGCGGCTGGGCCGCGATCCTGCGGTTCAGAACATCGGACGGCGCGGGACGCGAGCGCGAGCTGTCGGGCGGCGAGGCCGACACCACCAACAACCGCATGGAGCTGATGGGCGCCATCGCCGGCCTCGAGGCGCTGAAGCGGCCGTGCAATGTCCGCCTCTTCACCGACAGCAGCTACGTCAAGGAAGGCGCCACGAACTGGATGCAGGGCTGGAAGAAGAACGGCTGGCGAACCGCCGACAAGAAGCCGGTGAAGAACGTCGAGCTGTGGCAGCGCCTCGATGCGGCGCGCTCAAAGCATCAGGTGAACTGGATCTGGGTCAAAGGGCACGCCGGCCATCCCGAGAACGAACGCGCCGACCGGCTGGCTCGATCGGAGGCGGACAAGCACCGGCCGTCGTGACTGTCAGCCACGCCGGGCGGGCGGCTGCGGCCGCTTTTCGACAGGCTTCTCGTAGATGAGATCAAAGAACTCCTGGGTGCCGTCGCAGGGATTGTCGCCCTCGGCGAGCCTCCATATGTGCGATTTGCCGGAGCGGCGGAAGTGCAGCTCGCCCGCCACCTTGCAGGTCGCGCCGTTCTGCACCTTGGCAACGCGAAAGGCGACCACACCGCGCAGCAGCACATTGCCCGCCGAGATGCGCTCGACGACGCCGTCGATCGAAGCCCAGTCGCCCTCGGTTCCCTCCGCCATGCTGTCGATGCGGCCCGTGACCCGCCACAGGCCGCCTTGCTTGGTCACCGACACCGTGCCCGGCTTGGCGCCCTTGAGCTTGGCATAGCGGCCCCACACCAGCTTGGCGGCATCGGCGAAGAGCCGGGCCTCGGCCTCCGAATCGATCGTCGTGCGCGTGACCTTGGACTGGCCCTCCTCGAGCGGCGAGCTCAGCTTGTTGATGGGCTCGCCCTGCTCGACCTGCGGCGCCTTTTCAGGGGGCGGCGCGGGATAGTAGGGCGACGGCGCTTGGGTCTGCTGTGCCGACGCTGACGCGACGAGGAGAAGGGGGATCAGGAAAGCGACTCGCTTCATTTGCCCTGGCTCTTACCTGACGGTCGTCCGATGCGCTAGCGCGTCCCGCCGGTTTGTGCCGGGGGTGCGGTCGAGGGCGTGCTGTCGCGACCATCGGCGTCGCGCTGAAGGCCGGCCGCCGCGCGACGTCCGGTGGCCGAATCGGGCGGAACGAGACTGACGACGCGCGTGAAATCCGCCCGGGCGCCGGCCCGGTCGCCCTCAGCCAATCGCGCGAAGCCGCGCTCGAGCAGCGCCTCGGAGTTGTCGGGCGCGAGCTTGAGCGCGCGTTCGGCATCCGCCCGGGCCCGCGCCGGATCGCCGGAATTGCGCCGTGCCTCGGCGCGCAGCACGAGGATCTCGACGCTATCGGCGCGCAAGGTGAGCGCGTGGTCGAAATCGGCGATGGCGTGCGGCCAGTCGCGCAGCATGGCGTAGCTCAGTCCGCGATCGACCCACAGGTCGGCGTCCTCGGCCTTGAGCTCGAGAGCGCGGGATTGAGCCGCCATCGCCTTTTCGGGCTGGCCGACCGCGAACCAGGCCTGCCCGGCCTGCCCCAGCAGTTCGGCACGCAAGCCGGGACGCGCCTCTCCCATGTCGTGCTCGATCGCTTCGAAGCGCCTGGCCGCTTCCTCTTGCTGGCCGTCCTCGAACAGGGCCACCGCCGCGCAGTGGCGCGCGCCCAAACCTCCGCCCTGCTTGCCCCAACTATCGGCCAAGGCCAGCGCCCGCTTGGGCTCGCTGCGCGCGAGCTGCATGCACTCGGTATAGCGGCGCAGCTGGGCTGCATCCTCGCCCGGCGGCGCCTTGGCGCTCTGCGCCCAAGCGGGCGCGACTGCCGCCACCGCAAGGAGCATGACGCCAGGCTTCCAGCCGAACAACATGGTTGGAAAAGAACAGCGTCGCGCCGATGCTGGCAAGATGGCAGGACGTCTTTTCATTTTCGGCCTCGGCTATTGCGGCCTTGAAATCGCCAAGCTCGCGCAGGCGCTGGGCTGGCGCGTCGCGGGAACCTGCACGACCAAGGCAAAGGCCGATCAGCTGGCGGCCGACGGCTTCGAGGCCCATCGCTTCGATGGCAGCGCGCCGATTGCCCCCGAGGCGCTTGCCCGCGCATCGCATGTCCTCTGCACCATCGCGCCGCAAGCGGCCGGCGATCCCGCCTTGCAGCTGTGCAGCGCCGCGATGGGGGACGCCAAGTGGCTGGGTTATCTTTCGACCACAGGCGTCTATGGCGACCACCAGGGCGGTTGGGTCGACGAGTCGACGCCGGCGATGCCGACCCAGGCGCGCAGCCGCGCACGCCTCGCCGTCGAGCAGGCCTGGCAGGCTGAGGGCCGGCACCGCGCAGTCCCGACCGACATCTTCCGACTTCCCGCGATCTATGGTCCTGGCCGCAGCGCCATCGACCAGGTGAAGGCAGGCACGGCGCGGCGCATCGACAAGCCCGGACAATATTTCTCGCGCATCCACGTCGCCGACATCGCGGCCACGGTGCTCGCCGCCATGACGGCCGCGCGAGCGGGCGCAATCTACAACGTGGTCGACGACCTGCCGGCATCGAGCGCCGACGTGACGGCGTTCGCCTGCGAGCTTCTTGGCCGGCCGCCGCCGCCGCTCATCGCGTGGGCGGAAGCGGCGCCCGGCATGAGCGCCACGGCGCGATCCTTCTATTTGGAGAACCGGCGCGTGCGCAACGATCGCATCAAGCGCCAGCTCGGCGTGTCGCTGCTCTATCCAACCTATCGCGACGGGCTGCGAGCGATCGCGGCACTTGGCTAGCCGGCCAGCTCCTCGACCACGGCGACGAGACGCGCGATATCGGCCGGCGTGCTGAGACGATGGTCGCCGCCCTTGACGAACGTGGTCGCGACGTCCGGCGCCTCGATATGCCGCGCGATCTGCAGGGAATATTCCCAGGGGACGTCGGGATCACTCTGGCCGTGCAGCAGACGCACTGGGCAGGGCAGGACCAAGGGCTTGTCGAGCACCAGATGATTGCGGCCCTCCTCGATCAGGCGCCAGGTGAAGACCGACGGCTCCGGTGAGTATTGCGAGGGCCGCTCGAGCCGCCCGTCGCGCTCGAGCTTCAGGCGATCCTCGGGCGACAGGCCCTTCAACAACATGCGCTCGGTGAAATCCGGCGCGGCGGCGATCAGCACCAACCCTGCCATGCGCTCCCGTCGGGCGAGCGCCGCCAGCAGCGCCAGCCAACCGCCCATGCTCGAGCCGACCAGCACCAGCCGGCCGCTGGTCAGCCGATCGATCGATACCAGCGAATCGTCGAGCCACCGGCCGATCGTGCCGTCCTCGAAGCGCCCCGACGATTGGCCATGGCCGAGATAGTCGAAACGCAGGTAGGCCCGGCCCGTCTGGCGCGCCCAGGCCTCGAGCGCCATCGCCTTGGTCCCCGTCATGTCGGAGCGAAAGCCGCCGAGGAAGACCACCGTCGGTTCGCGTCCGGCGAGGCGGCAATAGGCGACCGTGTTGCCATCCGGCCGCAGCAGGCGTTGCACGCTACCTTGATCGCTCACGGCGTGTTACCTGCCATATCCGCAACTCGCCTGCCAAGCCGACGTGTCCCTGCCCGTACTCCTGCAAATCGTGCCCGCCCTGTCCGGCAGCCTGGGCCGCGCCACCCTCGATGCGGCGCAGGCCGTCATCGGCGCCGGCGGATCGGCCATCGTGGCGTCGCCCGGCGGCGCCATGTTGCCCGACCTCTTGCGCCTCAGGGCCAGCCATCTCGAGCTGCCGCCGCTCGACAGCCCGCTGTGGGCACGGCTGAGCCTGCCCGGCCGCCTGGCGGCGAGCGTCCGCGATTTCAAGGTGAACCTGGTACAGGCGCGTTCGCCCGCCACCGCCTGGATCGCAGGCGCCCTCGCCCGCCGGCTGGGCGTGAAGTGGATCGCGACATTGCACGATCCCTTCGTCGCGACCGGGCTGCTCGGGCCGATGATCGAACGTCGGCAGTTCAACGCCGACGCGGTGATTGCCGTCTCGGGTTTCGTGGCGCGCGATGCGCTGCGACGGAACATGCAGCTCGCCGTCCGCCAGCACACCATCGCTCCGGGGATCAACTTCGACCGTTTCGACCCGGCCATCGTCAAGGTCGATCGCATGATCCGGCTGGCACGCGAGCTCAGAGTTCCGGATGGCCAGCACGTCGTGCTCTACCCCACCGGCTTCACCGAGCATCGCGGGCAGAAGGTGGTGATCGAGGCGATCAAGCGGCTCGATCGTCCCGACATATTCTGCCTGCTGCTGGGCTCGAGCGGCACGCCGACGCCGATCGAAAGGGAGCTCGAGCGCGCCATCGAGAAAGCCGAGTTGAACGGCCGCGTCCAGATCGGACCCCATGTCGAGGACATGCCGGCCGCCTACATGCTGGCCGACGTCGTGGTCGCAACCGGCGGGCCGCGCCGCGGCTTCAGCCGTTCCATGGTCGAGGCGCAGGCGATGGGCCGGCCGGTGGTCACAGAGGAAGGCGGCGGCGCCGCCGAGGCGATCGAAGCCGGAGTCACCGGCTGGCTGGCGCCCGCCGCCGACCCTGAGGCGCTCGCCCAGGCGTTGAACCAGGCGCTTTCCCTCTCGATGGAAGGCCGCGCCCGGCTGGCGCGCGCGGCGCGGAACAATGTCAGCCGGCGCTACGGGCTGGCCGAGGCCAATGCCGAGATGCTGCAGCTATACCAACAACTTGCCGATTGAGGCCGGCCGCTCTGCTGCCTCAGGCTTGACGGCACAGCCGGTCCTCTCTATGTCCGCACGCATGGACCGGCCGATTTTCACGGTTCCCGCAAACCCGACCACCGACCGAACTTGATTCGGCCGGGCGCGCGCCTTTGTGCCGCTTCCCGGCCTTGCTCCGCCGACGCCAAGCGTCGGCCGATGAGCCGTGTTCGGATTCCTGAGCGGTGGTTGCCATGATCAACATTTCCCTGCCGGACGGGTCGGTCCGGTCGTTCGAAAAGCCGGTGAGCGGCGGCGAGATCGCGGCCGCGATCGGGCCCGGCCTCGCCCGAGCCGCGCTCGCGCTGCGCGTCGATGGCAAGATGATGGATCTCGGCCACGTCGTGGAGCGCGACGCCAAGATCGGCATCGTCACGTCGCGCGATCCCGACGCGCTCGAGCTCCTGCGCCACGACGCGGCGCACGTGCTCGCCCAGGCGGTGCAGGAACTCTATCCCGGCACGCAGATCACGTTCGGTCCGGCGACCGAAGATGGCTTCTACTACGACTTCGCCCGCAACGAGCCGTTCACGCCGGAGGACTTCGCCAGGATCGAGCAGCGCATGGCCGAGATCGTCGACCGCAACCTGCCGATCAAGCGCGAGATCTGGGACCGCGCCAAGATCAAGCAGTACTTCGTCGACCACGGCGAGACCTTCAAGGCGCAATGGGCCGACGAGCTGCCCAGGGACGAGCCGATCTCCGTCTACCGCCAGGGCGACTGGCTCGACATGTGCCTGGGCCCGCACCTGCCGTCGACGGGCAAGCTCGGCAAGGCGTTCAAGCTCACCAAGGTGTCGGGCGCCTACTGGCGCGGCGATGCGCGCAATGCCCAGCTGCAGCGCGTCTACGGCACGGTCTTCTTTTCCGACAAGGACCTGAAGGCCTATCTGCACCGCATCGAGGAGGCGGAAAAGCGCGACCATCGCCGCATCGGCCGCGAGATGGGCCTGTTCCATCAGCAGGAGGAAGCCGCCGGCATGGTGTTCTGGCATCCCAAGGGCTGGACGCTGTGGCGTACGCTGGAAGGCTATCTGCGCCGCAAGCTCGAGGAGGGCGGCTACCAGGAAGTGAAGACGCCGCAACTGGTCGATCGCAAGCTGTGGGAGGACTCGGGCCACTGGGAGAAGTTCCGCCAGAACATGTATCTCAGCGAGAACGAGGAAGGCCTGCGCGAGTACGTCGCCGATCCGACCAAGCGCATCTTCGCCCTGAAGCCGATGAACTGCCCGTGCCACGTGCAGATCTTCAACACCGACCTGCACAGCTACCGCGACCTGCCGCTCAGGCTGGCAGAGTACGGTTCCTGCCATCGCTTCGAGCCGTCGGGCGCGCTGCACGGCATCCTGCGGGTGCGCAACTTCACCCAGGACGACGCCCATATCTTCTGCACCGAGGAGCAGATCGAGAGCGAGACGATCCGCTTCTGCAAGCTGCTGGGCGAGGTCTATCGTGACCTGGGCTTTCCCGACTACTTCGTGAAATTCTCCGACCGCCCGCCGGTGCGCACAGGCTCGGACGCGGTGTGGGAACAGGCCGAGGGCGCGCTCAAGTCGGCGTCGAAGGCAGCCGGCCTCGATCTCATCCTCAACCCTGGCGAAGGGGCATTCTACGGACCCAAGCTGGAGTTCGTGCTGCGCGATGCCATCGGCCGCGACTGGCAGTGCGGAACCCTGCAAGTCGACTTCTTCGTGCCGGGCCTGTTGGGCGCGCAATATGTCGCCGAGGATGGCTCGCGCAAGGTGCCGGTGATGCTGCACCGGGCCATCTTCGGCAGCATGGAACGCATCATCGGCGTGCTGATCGAGCACTATGCCGGTCGCTTCCCGCTGTGGCTGGCGCCGACGCAAGCGGTGGTGGCCACGGTAGTGAACGATGCCGACAGCTATGCCGGCGAAGTCGCGGCCAAGCTCGGCGCCGCGGGGCTGCGCGTCGATACCGACCTGCGTAACGAAAAGATCAACTACAAGGTCCGCGAGCATTCGCTCGCGCACGTGCCGCTGATCCTGGCCGTCGGTCGCCGCGATATGGAAAACCGTACCGTCGTCGTCCGTCGCCTCGGCTCGGACAAGCAGGAGGTCCTTGAACTCGGGGCCGCCGTCACTACACTTTCATCAGAGGCCCGGCCGCCCCATTGAGGCGGTCGCGGCCTCGTTTTCCGCCCTGACGAGGGGCATCAACGAGGGAGAAGGAAGCCATCGCTCGACCTGCTCAACAAAGCGCGCCGCTTCGCGACGGCCCGCGCATCAACGGCGAGATAAGAGCGCCGCAAGTCCGACTGATCGACGAAAACGGCGAT
>JBPYDO010000294.1:0-13325 GCA_051985755.1 Reyranella sp.
TCCCTCGCCGGTCGACTACGGCAAGTTCGGCGGGCCCGAGCGGGAGCGCAGCCGCGTCACGGCGCTGAGCGATGCGCAGCGCAACGAGATCCTGGCCTTCATGGACAAGTCCTACGACCAGGCGAACGGCGGGTGGAGCAAGAACAAGTTCGTCGACGGCCCGACCTTCGACTGGTTCCTTGACCGCGCCAAGGCCGGCGACGCGCAAGCGACCGAACGCATCAAGCGCACGTTGACGGCGATGATCGCGCTGATCGACAAGGACTCAGGCGGCATCAGCCAGGTGACGCTGCGTCCCGATTGGTCCAGGCCCTCGCTGGAATTCCCGATGTTCGCGCAGCAGGCGGCGATCTCGGTCTATGCCCGCGCCTGGCGCATGTTCGGTGACACCGCCTATCGCGACGCGGCCGACCGCATCTTTGGATTCCTCAAGAACAAGCTCGCCGGGCCGGGCGGCGGTTTCTACGCCTCGATGGGCATGGCCGACGGCCAGCCGGGCGTCGACAAGCGCCAATACGCGCGCGAGACCGGCCAGGCAATCCAGGGACTTAGCGCCTACTACAATGCCACCGGCAACAAGGAGGCGCTGGCGCTGGCCATCGCCGGCGCCGACTGGGCGTTGCGCGAACGGCGAGCGGGTGGCGGCTTTCGCCATGCCGAGCACGATGCCGCCGGCCCGTATCTCGCCGATTCGGTCGAAATGGCGGCGGCGCTGCTGGCGCTGCACCGCTCGACCGGCGAGCGCAAGTGGCTCGCCGCAGCCACAGCGAGGGCGGACTTCATTGCCGAGCGCTTCATCGATCCCAAGACCGGCGGCTTCTTCGCCGCTGCCTCGCCCGACGCCAAGAACTTGCCGAAGCCGATCAAGCAGCGCGAGGACAACGTGGCGGCCGTGCGGCTCTTCAACCTGCTCTCCTTCTATTCGGGTCAGAGCCGCTACCGCGAGATCGCCGAGGCCGGCATGGGCTACCTTGCCTCGCCGCCGGTGATGGATGCCTACGCCTTCCTGCCCGACGTCCTGCTGGCCGAGCAGGAACTGCAGGCCGAGCCGATCCACGTCACGGTCGTCGGCGCCAAGGACGATCCGCGCAGCGCCACGCTTTATGCCGCCGCACTCGCCTATCCGCTGACCTACAAGCGCGCCGAATGGTGGGACAAGCGCGAGGGCAAGCTGGCCAACCCCGACGTCGACTATCCCGACTACCCCGACGGGCCGGCGGCCTTCGCCTGCACGCGCAATTATTGCTCGCTGCCGGTCACCGATCCGGCGGCGATTCCCGCGCAGATCGCCCGCCTGCAGCGCGCCTTGCCGAAGTGATTTCCGCTATAGTCGGGCGATGATCGCCAAGCAGGAAGTCCAGGAGCTCTTCCCGACGCCGCTCTGGATCGTCGACCTCAACCCGGCCGAGGCGGCGACGTTCAACGCCCAGCTGAAGCGCGAGATCGACCGTATCATCACGCCGCGACCGAAGGTGCCGGCCGGCAGCAACTGGCAGACGCCGCAGGATCTCCATACGCGGCCGGCCTTCGCGAGTTTCGTCAAGCTGGTCGAGATGGCCGGCAAGGGTGTCGCGCGCTTCCTGCAGGTCGACCAGTACCCGATGGTGATCACCGGCTGCTGGGCCAACATCAATCCGCCGGGCGCCTACCATCCGACGCACCACCATCCCAACAACTACCTGAGCGGCGTCTACTACGTGGCCGTGCCGCCGCCCGGCTCGCGCCTGGTGCTGCAGGATCCACGGCCCTCGATGATCATGCCCAAGCCGCGCCAATTCACACGGCTGACCGCCAACGGCGCCGACGCCGAGAGCAAGGAAGGCCGCATGCTGATCTTCCCGGCCTGGCTGAAGCACAGCGTGCCGGCCAACGACGGCAAGGAAGAACGCATCAGCATCTCCTTCAACCTGATGTTCACCAACTTCGCCGAGAGCCTGGCCGCGCCGATGTGGGACGCGTCGGCAGGAAAGGACAACAAGTAGGCGGTCAGAGCCCTTGCTTGCCCATGGCCAGGAACTTGTCCTGGCGGCGCTGGCGCAGGGTCTGCGGGTCGAGCTCGGCGAGCTCGCCCAATGCCTTGACCACCACTTTGCCGACCGCATCGATCGCCTCGTCGGGCGCGCGATGTGCGCCGCCCATCGGCTCGGGGATGACCTCGTCGATGACGTCGAGCTTCTTGAGATCCTGGGCCGTCACCTTCATGGCCTCGGCCGCCTCCTGGGCATTGGTGTTGGACCGCCACAGGATCGAGGCGCAGCCTTCCGGCGTGATCACCGAGTAGATGGAATTTTCCAGCATGTAGACGCGATCGGCCGAGGCGAGCGCCAGCGCGCCGCCCGATCCGCCCTCGCCGATCACCACGCTGACCAGCGGCACGCCGACCTCGAGACAGGTGTCGATCGAGTTCGCAATGGCTTCGGCCTGGCCGCGCGCCTCGGCGTCCATGCCGGGATAGGCGCCTGGCGTGTCGATGAAGGTGAGCACGGGAAGCTTGAAGCGGTCGGCGAGCCGCATCAGCCGCTGCGCCTTGCGGTAGCCTTCCGGCCGCGCCATGCCGAAATTGTGCTTGATGCGCGAATCGGTGTCGTCGCCCTTTTCCTGGCCGAGCACGACGATGCTGCGGCCGTCGAGCCGGCCGAGCCCGCCCACCACCGCGGCGTCCTCGCCGAACACCCGATCGCCGGCGAGCGGCATGTAGTCGGTGATCAGTCGGTCGATGTAACGCTGGGCATGCGGGCGTTCGGTATGGCGCGCGACCTGCACGCGCTGCCAGGGCGAGAGCTTGGCGTAGGTGGCGCGCAGCAGCTTCTGCATCCTGTCCTGCAGGCGCATCACCTCTTCGGCGATGTCGACGTCGGCCGAGTTGGGCAGATGCCGCAGCTCGATGATCTTGCTTTCGAGCTCCGCGATCGGCTTCTCGAATTCGAGGTACGTCGTCATCGAAAATTCAGATGGCCCGGCAATCCTGGCGTGTCAACCGGTCGGCCGGCGCCGCCGGCGGGCAAGCGGATGGTTGTCCTCCACCAGCGATCGCAGTTTTTCGGGAATGACGTGCGTGTAGATCTGCGTCGTGGCGATGTCGGCGTGGCCGAGCATGAGTTGGACGCTGCGCAGATCGGCGCCGGCTTCCAAGAGGTGGCTGGCGAAGGCGTGGCGTAGGACGTGCGGCGACACGCGCGCCGCATCGATGCCGGCGGCGAGCGCCGCCTCCTTCAGGAGCTGGGCGAACCGCTGGCGCGTCAGATGCCCGGTGCGTCCGCGCGACGGGAAGAGGTAGCGCGACGTCTCGCCCTCGGCGAGGGCCGCGTCCCGCATGCGAAGCCAGCGCGCGATGGCGGCGCGCGCCGGATCCGACAGGGGGACCTGGCGTTCCTTGCCCCCCTTGCCGCGCACCATCAACATGGTGGGATCGCGTTCGGCGGCAGCGAGTGGCAGGGTCACCAGCTCGGAGACGCGCAAGCCGGTGCCGTAGAGGATTTCGAGCAGGGTTTCCATGCGCCCGCCGTCGGCGTCGCCTCTGGCTTGCGCCGCCTCGATCAGACGGTCGACTTCGGACCGCGTCAGCACCTTGGGCAGCGGCCGGCCGAGCTTCGGCGAGTCGAGCGCGCTCGCCGGATCGTCGCTGCGCATGCGCTCGGCCAGCAGGAAACGGTAGAACTGCCGCATCACCGACAGCCGGCGCGCCACGGTGCGCGGCGTCATGCCGAGATAGTCGAGCGACTTCAGGTAGGCGCGCAGCGCGGTGGCGTCGGCGTCGGCTGGCTTCTGCCGGCGCCGCGCCAGGAAGGCCTGCAGGTGGTCGAGGTCGGCGCTGTACGCCGCGAGCGTGTTGCGCGATGCACCGCGCTCGGCCTGCAGCATCTCGAGGAAGGCCTCGACCTCGGGCGTGCGCTTGGGTGGCGCGGCCCGCTTCGCATCGCGCCGCTCGCGCCCTTCAGAGGCCATGGGCGACGGCGACTTCGATGGCGAACAGGCGCGCGGCATGGTCCTCGCCCGCGGCAATCAGGGCGCGCACGATGGCGCCGACGGCGGCGGGATGCAGGTCGATGAGCGGCGTCTCGGCCGCGGCCTGGGCGGCGAGCAACGACGCCTCGGCCCGGCGGCCGGCCTGGGCCGCGGTACGCAGTGCCTGCATGGTGGCGGCGGCCGGCGACACCAGGCGGATGCCGCCGGGCGGCGCCTCGGGCAAGTCGGTCGAGCGCGCCGGAATCTCGACGCCGGTGGCGCGCAGCAGCTCCAACATGAGATTGCCGCGCAGCGGCGCAGCGCGCGGATCGTCGTCGCGCATCAACTCGTACCAGCGGTTGATCTCCTCGGCCGGCAGGTGGTGGGGATTGTCGATGCCGGCCACGGCAATCAGCGGCACCAACCGATCGAGCGCATAGAGGGCGCGCGCATTGTCGTAGGCAGCCTTGAGCGCCAGCCTGGTCCAGGCCTCCGTCAGTTGCTTGTCGCCCAGCAGCAGGAAGCCGCGGATCGCTTCCTGCGCCACGTTGGCGAATTCCGGCTTGGGCGGCAGGTTCAGGAGGCCGCTGGCGCTGGCGCGTGCCACGGTGGGGAAAAGCGCGCTGCCGCGCTCGCCGGCATAGAGGGCGGCAATCGCCGGCATGACATCCTGCGGCTTGTCGGCGGCGCGCACGGCGGCGACCAGCCTGGCGCGCCGCGCCAACGCCGGCGGCAGCGTCGCGCCCTCGCGCACGGCCTGGACGTAAAGGTCCGACAGCCGTGTGGCTTCGATGATGGCGAGCGCCTCGCCGCGTTCGGCGATCTCCAGGCGCGTGGCGATCGGCAGTGTCTTCTGCGCGACCAGCGAGCGGATGAGCGGCGGCTGGTTCGATTGCAGCACCGTGACGGGCGGCACCGTGTGTGCGAGCGCCAGCATGATCATCGCCGGCCCATCGAGCGGCGACAGCGGCGCGGCGGTGGGCGGCAGGCCGCCGGCCGCCACCTGGACCAGGGTCGCGAGGCTCGCGTCGGGCCCCTTGAGCGGCGCGGCCGCGGCCAGCGCGCCCACATTGTCGCCGGCGACGAACAGGCAGGCGATTTCGGCGCGTTTGGCAAACGACGCAATCAGCTTGTGCTTGGCGACGATGGCGCAGGCGCCCTCCCTTTCGCCCGCCATCATCATGGCGTTGACCACCGTCGTGGCGATCGCCGGATCGTCGTAGGCGCCCGCCGAGCGCACCATCTCGTTGAGGCTCTCGCCCTCGCCCATGGCGGCGAGGCGCTCGACCTTGCGGGCAAACAGGCCGGGCGGCGGGCTGCCGTCGTTGGCCGGCGGCCTGAGCGCGCTTACCATCACCTTGAACTGCAGGTCGCGCAGCGCGCGGCTGCGCGGCGCCGCCGACAGTCCCGAAACCAGTCGCTTGGCCGTGGCGAGCGAGGTGTCCTGCCAGGCTTCGGCCGGCATGCCGCCGGTCGCCGCCGTCAGGAAGCCGGTCGGGCGATCGTCGACGCCGCCGCCTTGCGCCAGCGCCGTCGCGCCCAGCGCCAGACACGCCAGCGCGGCGAGACTAATGCGAGAAGCGATCACTGGAGATCGGTACCTCGAAATGCCGCATCGGCGGCCGCGGCTCCAACAGGATGAGTCCGGCCAGCACGGCGATCACCACCACGGCGACGATGGTCAGGATCAGCGGGCCCAGCTTGAGCGGCGGCACGCGGAAATGGCTCTTGCTGCGAAAGAGGGGCACGGCGCGGGCAAACTAGCCCCCTGCCGCTTGGGCGGCAATCGGCCGGACGTTACCCGCCTGTGCAGCACCTCCCCGGCCGCTCGCTTGAATCCGCAGGCGGGATGCGCGACATCCCTGCTGACGGCATGGGCGACGCACCACCCCTCCTGCTCCCGCGCACTGTGGCCCTGGTCGGCCTGATGGGCGCGGGCAAGACTGCCATCGGCAAGCGCCTGGCGGTGCGCCTCGGCCTGCCTTTCGTCGACGCTGACGACGAAATCGAGCGCGCGGCGGGCTTCACCATTTCCGAGATCTTCGAGCGCTACGGCGAAGCCGAGTTCCGGGCCGGCGAGCGCCGGGTGATCACAAGGCTGCTCGACGGGCCGCACCACATCCTGTCGACCGGCGGCGGCGCCTACATGGACCGCGAGACGCGCGCCCTGATGCGCCAGCGCGCCATCACGGTCTGGCTGCGCGCCGATCTCGAAGTGCTGTTCGATCGCGTGCGCAAGCGCGGTCACCGGCCGCTGCTGCGCCAGGGCAATCCGCGCGACGTGCTGGCCCGGCTGATGGCCGAGCGCTATCCGGTCTATGCCGAGGCGGACCTGGTCATCGATTCCACGGCGCAGCCCGCCGACATCACCACCGAACAGGTGATCGAGGCGCTGGGCCGGTACCTGGCACGCGAATCTGCGGCGGCGCCGACATGACCGCCCGAACCCTCAGAGTCGAGCTGGCGGGCCGCAGCTACGACATCGTGATCGGCCCGGGACTGATCGACCGGGTCGGTGCGCTGGCCAAAGGCTTGCTCGCCCAGCCGCGGGTCATCGTCGTCAGCGACGACATCGTGGGCCCGCTCTACGCCGCACGCGTCGCAAAATCGTTCGACGCGGCGGGGATCACCAGCCAGCAGGCGACCGTCCCGTCCGGCGAGGCGAGCAAGGAGCTCTCGGTGTTCGGCCGGCTGATGAGCGACCTCCTGGACCTTCGTCCCGACCGCAAGACGACCCTGGTGGCGCTGGGTGGCGGTGTCGTCGGCGACCTCGTGGGTCTGGCCGCCTCGCTGCTGCTGCGCGGCATCGATTTCATCCAGGTACCGACCACGCTGCTCGCCCAGGTCGATTCCTCGGTCGGCGGCAAGACCGGCATCAACACCCGTCACGGCAAGAACCTGATCGGCAGCTTCTACCAGCCGCGGCTGGTGGTGGCCGACACCAGCGCGCTCGACAGCCTGCCGCGGCGCGAATTGCTGGCGGGCTACGCCGAAGTGGTAAAATACGGCCTGATCGACGACGCGGCTTTCTTCCAGTGGTGCGAGCAGAACGGTGCAGCCCTGATCGCGGGCGACGCCGGCCGGCGAACCCAGGCCATCGAACACAGTTGCCGGTCCAAAGCGCGTATCGTTGCTGCGGATGAACGCGAAACCACCGACTTGCGCGCGCTCCTCAACCTCGGCCACACGTTCGGCCATGCGCTCGAAGCCGAGACCGGCTTCGGCCCCGATCTGCTGCACGGCGAGGCGGTTGGCGCCGGCATGGCGATGGCCTTCGACCTGTCGGCGCGGCTCGGCCTTTGCCCGGCGGCCGACGCCGAGCGTGTCCGCGCCCATCTGGCCGCCGTCGGCCTGCCGGTGCGCTTGCGCTCGCTCGGTGGCGACAATCGCCGGGCCTGGACGGCGGCGCGGCTGATCGAGCACATGCGCGGCGACAAGAAAGCCCAGGCCGGCAAGCTCACCTTCGTGCTGGCGCGCGGCATCGGCAAGGCCTTCGTCACGCGTGACGTCGACGAGACGGCCCTGTACGGCCTGCTCGACGACGCCATCGCCGCCTGACCGGCCGGCCATGGAATCCGACATCGAAATCCACGTACCGCTCTACGCCGCAGCGCCCCTGGTGCTGCTCTGCCTGATGCTGGGCGCCTATTTCTCGGCGGCGGAGACGGCCGTGACGGGCGCCTCGCGGGCGCGCATGCATCGCCTGGCGCAGCAGGGCAAGCGGCGGGCACAGCAGGTGAACCGGTTGCTCGACCGCAAGGATGAAGCGGTCGGCGCCATCCTGATCGGCAACAGCGTGGCGAACATTCTTTCGGCGTCGCTGACGACCGCGGTGCTGACGGCATTTTTCGGCGCGGCGGGTGTCGTCTACGCCACGCTCGCGGTCGGCGCCATGGTGGTGATCTTCGCCGAGGTCATGCCCAAGACATGGGCGCTGCTGCGCGCCGATCGTGTGGCGCTGGTGCTGGCCCCATCGATCCTCGTGACCCTCGCCCTTCTGGGCCCGCTGGCACGCGGCGTCTCGGCCATCGCACGCTTCTTCCTGCATCTCATAGGAGCACGCACCGATAAGGGCCGCACCGCCGAGGAACAGGACGAGTTCCTGCGCGGCGCCATCGACCTGCATGGCGAAGGCCATGTCGACGAAGACGCGCCGGCCGAGAAGAAGATGCTGCGCTCGGTACTGGATCTCGGCGATCTCATCGTCGGCGATGTGATGACCCACCGCGGCAGCGTGGTGCTGATCGACGTCGAAGCACCATCCGAGGAGATCGTCACCCAGGCGCTGGCGGCGCCCTACACCCGGATCCCGCTCTATCGCGGCCAGCCCGACAACATCGTCGGCGTGATCCATGCCAAGGACCTGTTCCGCGCCGTCAGGGCCTCAGGCGGACCGCAAGGGCTCAAGATCGCAGACGTCATGACGCCGCCCTGGTTCATTCCCGAATCGACGGTGCTGATCGACCAGCTCGAGGCCTTCCGTGCGCGGCGCGAGCATTTCGCCATCGTCGTCGACGAATACGGCGCGCTGCGCGGCATCGTCACCCTGGAGGACATCGTCGAAGAGATCGTGGGCGAGATCCAGGACGAGCACGACGCCGTGCAGCGGCGGAGCGCCGTGCGGCGCGACGACGGCAGCCTGGTGTGCCGCGGCGACGCCACGGTGCGCGACCTCAACCGCGAGTACGGCTGGAACCTGCCCGAGGACATCGCCACCACGATCGCCGGCTTGGTGCTGTTCGAGGCACGGCGCATCCCCGAAGTTGGCCAGGTCTACGCCTTCTTCGGCTTCCGCTTCGAAATTCTGAGGCGCGAAGGCGCGCGCATCTCCGAGTTGCGAATCGTTCCGCCCGCCGCCATACAGGCCGCCGACGACTGACAAATCCAAACGAGAGGTCATGCCATGCCGCTATCGCCGCCGGTTGGGCGACAGCATCTGCACACGCGTCGCGTCACTTGCCAGGGGTTTTTCCGGGACGATGGGCTGTGGGACATCGAGGGCCGCATCACCGATGCCAAGACCTACGAGCACGGCAACGAATGGCGCGGCCCGATCAAGGCCGGCGACTTCGTGCACGACATGTCGATCCGCCTGACGCTGGACCACAAATTCACCATCGTCGATGTCGAGGCGGTGACCGATGGTTCGCCCTACCGCATCTGCGGCGAGGTGGCGCCCGATTTCCGCAAGCTGATCGGGCTGCGCATCGGCGCCGGCTTCCATCGCGAGGTGCGCGCCCGGCTGGGTGGCGTGCATGGCTGTACCCACATCGTCGAGCTGCTGGGGCCGGTGGCGACCACGGCCATCCAGACCGTGTTCTCGGGCAAGGCGCGCGAGTTGAACCGCGCCCATCGCGTCAAGACCGGCAACCTTCCGGAGCGCGACGCCGATCGGGCGCGCAAGCCACGGCGCCGGCCCAATGTCATCGACACCTGCCGCGCCTGGGCGTCCGACGGCGAGGTGGTCAAGCGCTGGGCGCCGGACTTCTACACCGGCGCCGATGCCGAGGCCGTGCGCGCCGCCGCCGCCGGCAAGAAAATCGAGCTGCCCGATTGACGGAGCGCGCCTCCAGCGAGGCGGAGCGCTATCTGTCTTCTTCAGGCGTCAGAGTCGTGAGCGCCAGCGCATGCAGGCCGGCGGCCAGCTCGTCCTTCAGCGTGTCGTAGACCAGGCGCTGGCGCGCCACGCGGTTCTTGCCCGCGAACTCGGCCGATACGATTTCGACTCTGAAGTGCGATTCGCCGCCTTCGCGATAGCCGGCATGGCCGCGGTGGCGCGATGACTCGTCCTCGATGCGCAGGCGCACCGGGGCGAATCTCATCCGCAGCTTGTTGTCAATCGCCATAGCTACCGCGCCCATCGCACGCCTCTCTTGCCGGCTTCGGGGGATGAACACATATTACGCGAATGCCACGACGGCGAGCCAAGCCTCTGACGGCCAGCGACGGTGGCGCGACCTTCACCCGGGTCTGCGAGTCGCCGGGCTGCTGCCTGCCCGGCGAGTACCGCGCGCCGCGCGCCCGCGACCGGCTCGACGACTATCGTTGGTTCTGCCTAGCCCATGTCCGCGAATACAACAGCAAGTGGGACTACTTCCGCGGCCTCGATGCCGTCGAGATCGAGCGCCACATCCGTGCCGACACGATCTGGCGGCGCCCGGTATGGCCGCTCGGCGGCCGACGCACCGGCGGCCCTCAGATCCACGATCCGCTGGACCTCGGCGCCGAGGTCCGACTGGGCGAGGAGCCGCGCCCGCGCCACGATGGCAGCGAGAAACTCACCCCGGCCGAGCGTACCGCGCTGAGCGTGCTTGAACTTTCATGGCCCTTGACCCTGGCCGACGTGAAATCCCGTTACAAGGCGCTGGTGAAACTTCACCATCCCGATGCCAATGGCGGCGCCCGCGACGCTGAAGAAAAGTTGAAGGAAATCAACGCCGCCTATTCCACCCTGCGGGCATGTGAGCGCCTTCCCGCCGCGTGATTCCGCCTTATATCAGACCTATCGGGCTGACTTAGATCGCCTTGGGCAATTGGCCGCTTGCAGTGCACAATTTGGCCTGCGATCATTGATTTAAGCCCGCAATTTGGCGGGTTTTGCTTTGTTAGGAAATTTTGTGATGGCTTCTACGACCACCGCGGCTCAGCAGAACGTGTCGGGGATCCCCGACATCAAGGTGTCCGCGCGTCAGCTGTTCGGCATCGACACCGATATGGAGGTGCCGGCCTTCTCGACCGCCTCTGAGCATGTGCCGGTACTCGATGACGCCTATCTGTTCGACTATGACACCACGATGGCGATCCTGGCCGGCTTCGCCTTCAACCGCCGCGTCATGATCCAGGGCTATCACGGCACAGGCAAGTCGACCCACATCGAGCAGGTCGCTGCCCGGCTCAACTGGCCGTGCATCCGCGTCAACCTCGACAGCCACATCAGCCGTATCGACCTGATCGGCAAGGACGCGATCGTGCTGCGCGACGGCAAGCAGGTCACCGAATTCCGCGAGGGCATCCTGCCGTGGGCGTTGCAGAACCCGACGGCGCTGGTGTTCGACGAGTACGATGCCGGCCGCGCCGACGTCATGTTCGTGATCCAGCGCGTGCTCGAGGTCGAAGGCAAGCTCACTCTGCTGGACCAGAACAAGGTGATCCGTCCGCATCCCTCGTTCCGGCTGTTCTCGACCGCGAACACGGTGGGCCTGGGCGACACGACCGGCCTCTATCACGGCACTCAGCAGATCAACCAGGGCCAGATGGATCGCTGGTCGATCGTGAGCACGCTCAATTACCTGCCGCACGAGCAGGAGATCGGCATCGTCATCGCCAAGGCGCCACAGTACGACACCGACGACGGCCGCAAGGTCGTCTCGGCCATGGTGGCGCTGGCCGACTTGACGCGCGCCGGCTTCATCGCCGGCGACATCTCGACCGTCATGTCGCCCAGGACGGTGATCACCTGGGCCGAGAATGCCCGCATCTTCGGCGGCGACATCGGTTTTGCCTTCCGCCTGACCTTCCTCAACAAGTGCGACGAAGTCGAGCGCAGCACGCTGGCTGAGTACTACCAGCGCTGCTTCGGCAAGGAGCTGCCGCCCAGCAGCGCCAAGGGCGGCAAGCTGCACTAGAGGCTCCGAGGGGCCTGCATGACAAAGGACACGACCCCGCTCGAAGAGTTCCGCCGGGTCACCGCCACGACCATGCGCGCGATCGCGCGCAAGGAGGTCAACGTCTCGTTCGTGCCCGACGGCGGTTCGCTCTTGGGCCACGAGGCGCGCATCACGGTGCCGGCGCGCGACCTGCCGGTCGAGGATGTGAGCCGGGTGCGCGGCGAGGCCGATTCGATGGCGCTCAAGCTCAGGCACCACGACCGCAAGATGCACCTGCGCCGCGTGCCGCGCGGTGAGACGGCGCGCGCCATCTTCGAGGCCGTCGAGCAGGTCCGCGTCGAGGCGCTGGGGGCGCGCCGCATGGCGGGCGTCGCCGACAATCTCTCCGCCCTGTGGCGCCAGCGCTCCGACCAGCGCGGCCATGCCCGCATCAAGACCAAGGACGACGCGCCGATCGCCGATGTGATCGGCCTGCTGGCGCGCGAGCAGATCCTCGGCGCCTCGCCGCCCGATTCGGCGAGGGCGATGGTCGACATGTGGCGGGCCGAGGTCGAGGCGGCGGCCGGCCGCGACTTCCAGAAGCTCAAGGACGCGCTCAGCAACCAGGACGCCTTCGCCCGCGCCGCGCGTCAACTGATCCGCGACCTCAAGCTTGGCGATGAATCGGCCGATCTGCAGGACGACGATCAGGAGGACAGCCAGGACCAGGAGAACGCCGACGGCCAGTCGAACGAGACCGGCGAGGATCAGAGCGATTCCAGCGAAACCCAGGGCTATGGCGCCCAGGGCGAGGAGACCGAGGACGCCTCCGAGCAGGAGGACGCCTCCGAGACGGTGGCCGACCAGGCGCAGACCGAGATGCAGATGGGCTCGGGTGACGAGGAGGAGCCGGGCCGCGCCGAGCGGCCGTGGCTACCGCCCGGTGCGCTCTCCAATGAGCCGCTCGGCAACCAGTACCACGCCTACACCCAGAAGTTCGACGAGATCGTCGAGGCCGACATGCTGTGCGACGCCGAAGAGCTCGGCCGCCTGCGCAACCATCTCGACCAGCAGCTCTCGCACCTGCAGGGCGTGATCGGCAAGCTCGCCAACCGCCTGCAGCGCCGCCTGCTGGCGCAGCAGAACCGCGCCTGGGAGTTCGACCTCGACGAAGGCATGCTGGATGCGGCGCGGCTCACCCGCATCATCACCAACCCCATGCACTCGCTGTCCTACAAGCAGGAGAAGGACACCAACTTCCGCGACACGGTGGTGTCGCTGCTGATCGACAACTCCGGCTCGATGCGTGGCCGGCCGATCACCGTGGCGGCGATGAGCGCCGACATCCTGGCGCGCACGCTCGAGCGATGCGGCGTCAAGGTCGAGATCCTGGGCTTCACCACGCGCGCCTGGAAAGGCGGGCAGAGCCGCGAGCAGTGGCTGGCCGCGGGAAAGCCCGCCAATCCCGGGCGGCTGAACGATCTCCGCCACATCATCTACAAGCCGGCCGACGCGCCGTGGCGGCGGGCGCGCAAGAATCTCGGCCTGATGCTGCGCGAGGGCATCCTCAAGGAGAACATCGACGGCGAGGCGCTCCTGTGGGCGCACAATCGCCTGCTGCCGCGGCAGGAGGAGCGCAAGATCCTGATGGTGATCTCCGACGGCGCGCCGGTCGACGATTCGACGCTGTCGGTCAACCCGGGCAACTACCTCGAGCGTCACCTGCGCGACGTCATCGAGTGGATCGAGACACGATCGCCCATCGAGCTGATCGCCATCGGCATCGGGCACGAC
>JBPYDO010000295.1:0-9648 GCA_051985755.1 Reyranella sp.
CCGGTCGCTTTGATTTTGGCGTACCGCGTGAGCTCGAGTTCTTTGGCGATGGGGAATATGCGGCGCTCTATGACGACGCGATCAAGAAGCTCGAGTGCTTCGGCGGCACCGCCGTGACCTTCGACTATGCACCCTTCCGCGAAGCCGCTCAGCTCCTCTATGACGGACCCTGGCTGGCAGAGCGCGCGGCCGCCGTCGGCAAGTTCATCGAAGGCGCCGATCCGGATGCCAAGGTCTGGCCCCTCACCCGCGACATCGTCCTGCGGGGCTTCGAGTATGGTGCTGTCGAGGCCTTCGAAGGCCAGTACAGACTGAAGGCCCTGCGCGAGCGCGCCCAAGCAGAGATGCGCGATCTCGATTTTCTCGCCCTGCCGACGGCCGGCACGATCTACAAGGTTTCCGATCTGGAACGCGCGCCCGTCCTTCTCAACTCGAACCTCGGTTACTACACGAACTTCGTGAATCTTTTTCGAATGCCGGCGCTGGCGCTGCCGGCAAGCTTCCGTCGCGACGGCATGCCCTTCGGCATTACCTTCGTCGGCCATCCGAACTGGGATCGCATGCTGCTCGAATTCGGCGCGCAATGGCAACGAGCGGTACCGCTGCCGCTCGGCAAGACAAGCAGCGCCCTGCCCGAGCCCTCAGCCGATCCCACGTCGACGCTCGACGAGCGACTGACGCTCGCGGTCGTTGGCGCCCATATGAGCGGATTGCCATTGAACAGGGAGCTGATCGATCACCTTGGACGCTTCGAGCATGTGGCGAGGACGGCGCCGGAGTATCGGCTCTACGCGCTGCCGGGAGCGTCGCCGCAACGTCCGGGCATAATGCGCAGCGTGAAAGGAGGAGCATCGATCGAGCTCGAAATATGGAGCTTGCCCACGTGGAAATTCGCTGAATTTGTCAGCCGGATCCCTGCGCCTCTCGGCATTGGAAACGTGACGCTGGAGGATGGGACCGCCGTTCAAAGCTTCCTCTGCGAAAGCTACGCCGTTGAAGGAGCCGAGGACATCACCGCCTTCGGCGGCTGGCGCGCTTATCTAAAATCGCTCAGCTAGCGGACACGGCGCCGGGCTTGCCGGGCTCGACCCTGAAGCGCGCCAGGTCACCGATCGGCGAACTCTGCTCCTTGACCGATCGTACGGTGCGGAACGTCACCGAGGCACCCTTGCGCTCCAGCGCCGCGACGCCATAGCCATAGACGCCGCTCTTGGCATAGCGGATGTGCGGGTTGTACGGCAGCGCCGCCTGGATGATCTTGTTGGGGAAGCCCAGCGAAGTGAGCGAGCCGCCGACGAACTCGGTGGCCACGACCGGCGATCCCGGCCGGGCGTAGTCGCGCTTGAGGTCGGTCGCCCAGAAGGAATGGACATCGCCGCCCAGCACCAGCGTGTCCTTCACCGGCGAGGCGGCGACCGCATCCAGGAGCTTCTGCCGCGCCATGGGATAGCCGTCCCAGCCGTCGGCCCAGTAACCCTGCTTGCCGCCGACCGGGCGGGCGAGCTCGGCCATCAGGGTTTGCTGCACGACCAGGTTCCAGCGCGCCGACGCCCGCTTCATGCCATCGGCGAACCACGCCTCCTGCTCCGCTCCCAGCATGGTGCGCGAGGGATCGAGCCGCTCGGCGCAGTCGGTGGTGATGAGGCGGGTCTGGATCAGCTCGGCGTGGCAGGCGTTGTGCGACCGGTACTGGCGGTCATCGATCACGTGCAACTCGGCGAGATCGCCGAAGCGGTGGCGACCATACAGTTTCAGCGACGAACCCCTGGGCTGCAGCGCATTCGGGAGTGGCATGTGCTCCCAGTAGGCCTGGTAGGCGGCGGCACGGACCTTGAGGAACGCCTGGGGATCGAGGTCGGTCGGCGAGATGTCGTCGGCATAGTCGTTCGCGACCTCGTGGTCGTCCCACATGACGATCCAGGGATGGGCGGCATGCGACGCTTGCAGGTCCGCGTCGGATTTGTACAAGGCATAGCGGTTGCGAAACGCCTCGAGCGTCATCGGGCGGTCGGCGTTGTGGTGGCGCACCAGGTTTCGGCCATAGGAGACTTCGTAGATATAGTCGCCGACGAACAGCACGGCGTTCAGCTCTTCGTCGGCCATGTGGCGCATCGCCGAGTAGAAGCCGTGCTCGTAGTGCTGGCAGGACGCAAAGGAGAAGCGCAACGACTGCGGGCTCGCGCCCGCCTCCGGCGCGGTGCGCGTGCGGCCGATCGGGCTTGCCTTGCCGTTCACCGTGAAGCGGTACCAGTAGGGCCGGTCGGGCCTCAGCCCGTCGACATCGACATGAACCGAGTGGCCCCAATGCGGCTCGGCGGTCGCCTGGCCCGAGCGCACCACCTTGGCGAGCTTGTCGTCCTCGGCGAGCGTCCAACCGACCGTCATCGGGCCCGCCAGTCGCTCGGACGGATCGCGCGCCATCAGGCGAGTCCACAGCACCACGTCTTTGGCCGTCGGCTGGCCGGAAGCAACGCCGAGCCCGAAGGGATTATCGGCCAGCGGCGCATCGGCGCGCGCCAGCGAGGGCAGCCACAGCGCGCCGAAGCCGGCGAGGAAGGATCGGCGTTTCATGGGCGAAATTTGAGCCCATCAACGCGACACTTCAATGACGCCGCCGGTCTGATAAGGTCCAACCCCTGAGGAGGAAACATCATGGCCAAGATTGCAGTCGTCACCGGTGCGGGCAGCGGCATCGGCCGCGCCTCGTCGCTCGCCCTCTTGAAGAACGGCTACAAGGTGGCGCTGGCCGGCCGGCGCAAGGACGCGCTCGAGGAGACGGCCAAGCTCGCCGGCAACAACGCGCCGAACGCCATGGCGGTGCCGACCGACGTCACCAAGCGCGACGACATTGTGGCGCTGTTCGCCAAGGTCAAGGCGACCTGGGGCCGGCTCGACCTGGTATTCAACAATGCCGGCGGCGGCGCGCCGCCGGTGCCGCTCGAGGAGCTGCCCTACGAGACCTGGCTCAACGTCGTGGCGGCCAATCTCACCGGCCCGTTCCTGTGCACCCAGGAAGCCATGAAAATCATGAGGGACCAGAAGCCCAAGGGCGGGCGCATCATCAACAACGGCTCGATCTCGGCGCATGCGCCGCGGCCCTTCTCGGTCGCCTACACCTCGACCAAGCACGCCATCACCGGGCTCACCAAGTCGACCTCGCTCGACGGTCGCCAATACGACATCGCCTGCGGCCAGATCGACATCGGCAACGCGGTGACGCCGATGACCGAGCGCATGACCAAGGGCGTGCTGCAGCCCGACGGTTCGACCCGGGTCGAGCCGCGCATGGACGTCAACGCTGTGGCCAACGCCATCGTCTACATGGACAGCCTGCCGCTCGACGCCAACGTGCAATTCATGACGGTGATGGCGACCAAGATGCCGTTCGTGGGGCGCGGGTAAGCGCGACCTCGATCCATTCTGCGCGGTGCGGGCTCTCGCGCCTCAGAAGGCGCTGCCGCCCGCCGGCGCGTATGAACGCGCTCAATACCCTTCGTGCATCAGCGGGAACGCCGAGTGCACGTCGGGAAGGTTGGTCGGATAGCTGTGGCTGATGTAGCTCTTGTCGAGCTGCTTCAGGCTGCTGACGCCTAGGAGGCCCATCACCTCCTTCATTTCCTCCTCGAGCAGCTCTATCACGCGCTCGATGCCGGCGGCGCCGGCGGCTGCAAGCCCATAGCAGTAGAGGCGGCCCAGGCCGACATAGTCGGCGCCGAGGCAGATCGCCTTCACGATGTCGGTGCCGCGGCTGAAGGCGCCGTCGACGATCACCCTGGCGCGACCCTTCGCCGTCTCGACGATCTCGGGCAGGACGGCGGTCGAGCCGCGGCCGTGGTCGAGCTGGCGGCCGCCGTGGTTGGAGCAGTAGACGGCCCACACGCCGTGCTGCAGCGCGATCTCGGCGTCCTCGGCACAGCCGATGCCCTTCAGCAGGAATTTTACGTCGGGGAACTTGGCCCGCAGCCGCTTGAAGTTCTCCCAGCCGAAGCCCGCCTGGAAATTGTGGCCAGTGGCGGCGGTGCGCCACGACTTCACGAAGCGCTTGGCGATGTCGCGCTCGCGCCGGGAATAGACCGCGGTGTCGACGGTGATGCAGAAGGCGTCATAGCCCGCGCCCATCGCCTGCTTGACGCGCTCCTCGACCCAGGTGTCGTCGCCTCGCACATAGAGCTGGTAGATCTTGGGCCCGTCGCCACCCTTGACGATGTCCTCGAGCTTCAAGGTCGTCACCGAGCTGATCAGCATGCCGACGCCGCCCGCCCCGGCGCCCTTGGCCACGGTGATGCCGCCGCCCGGCTCGAAGGATTCCAAAGAGCCAACCGGCGCTAGCAGCACCGGAATGCGCAGCTTCTTGCCGAAGATCTCCGACGAAGGATCGATCTTGGAGACATTGCGCAACACACGCGGCTTGAACGCGATCGAATCGAGCGCCATGCGGTTGCGCCTGAGCGTCGTCTCGGTCTCGGTGCCGCCGACCAGATAGTCCCAGATGTTGGCGTTGAGCCGGACCTTGGCCGCTTTCACGATCTCGTGCAGCGTGACGTACTCGCCTTCCAGCCCGCTTGCCATGGTTCCCTCGCACCGTTCGGGTTAGACTTAGCGCAACGCGACGGACGGAGGAAGCAATGGCGGGCCAGACGGCGACGAGGGCGGCGGCCGTGCTGCAGAGCGAAGCGAAAATCCGCGTCAAGCCGCTCGGCGGCTTCATCGGCGCCGAGATCGAGGGCGTCGATCTCCGCCGGCCGCTCACTCCCGAACAGTTCAAGGTCGTGCACGATGCCTTCGTGAACTACGAAGTGATCGTGATGCGCGACCAGGACATCACGGTCGACCAGCAGATGGCGTTCGGCGCGCTGTTTGGCGAGCTGTCGATCCATCCCTTCTCGCCCAACCTCGCCGACAAGCCGGAAGTCATCATCCTCGACTATTCGGCGGACAATCCGCCGGCACTGACCGACATCTGGCATGTCGACGAGACGTTTCGCGCCGCGCCGCCGATAGCCACCATCCTGCGCGCCAAGGTCGTGCCCGAGGCGGGCGGCGACACCTGCTTCGCCAGCATGAGCGCTGCCTATCGGGGCTTGAGCGAGCGCATGAGGCAGCACATCCACGGACTCGAGGCGCTGCACGACTTCAAGCCCTGGCGGCCGTTGTTCGGCGAGCGCGACCGCGACAAGCTGCGCAAGCTCGAGGATGAGTTCCCCAACCCGTGGCACCCGGTGGTGAGCGTGCATCCGGTGACGGGACGGCGCGTGCTCTATGTCAATCGCCAGTTCTGCGTGCGCATCAAGGGGCTGAAGCCCGACGAGAGTGACGCGCTCCTGGAATTCCTCTACCGCCAGGCCACCACGCCCGAGTACCAGCTGCGCGTGAAGTGGCGGCCCAACACCCTGGTAATGTGGGACAACCGCTCGGTCCAGCACTACGCGGTGCACGATTACTATCCGCAGCGCCGCACCATGGAGCGGGTGACGGTGAAGGGCGCACGGCCGCAAGGCGTGGCGGGCGCCTACACGCCGGACTCTGTCGCCGCCATCGGCACGGTGAAGCCCACGATCGCCGACGGCACGCGACCCGGGCCCAAGCGCGCCTTCGATCGTTACTGAGGTCGGCACCTGCGGCACTGAGGCCGCGGCAAACCATTGACGATCACGGCGTTCGGCGATTTCATCGGCCGAAAGCAGACGAGGTCGAAATGAAGCGGCGTACTTTCACGGCAGCGATGGCGCTTGGGCTTCCCCTGGCCGGTTCCTGGCGACCGAGCCTGGCGTGGGCCCATAGCAAGCCTGACCTCGTGGAAACGCCGTCGCTAGCCGAACAGGTGAAAGCCGGCACCCTGCCGCCGGTCGATAAGCGAATCCCCGGGATGCCGTCGATCGTCAGCAAATTCTATGGCAGCGACGGCGCCGGCCAGTGCGGCGGCGAAGTCAACATGCTGATCGCCAACCCCCGCGACACCCGCCTGATGACGCTCTATGCCAATGCGCGCCTGATCGTCTACGACCCCGACTTCAAGCTGCAGCCCGACATCCTCGAGAGCTATGAGGACAAGGGCGGCCGCGAGTTCACCCTGAAGCTCCGGCCCGGCCACAAATGGTCCGACGGGCATCCCTTCACCACCGAGGATTTCCGCTACTTCTGGGAGGACATCGCCAACAACAAGGACCTGTCGCCGCGCGGCCCGTCGGTCGTGCTGCTGGTCGACAAGCAGCCGCCCAAGGTCGAGATCATCGACGAGCTGACGATCCGCTACAGCTGGGACAAGCCCAACCCCTACTTCATCTCGTCGCAAGCCCAGGCGGCGCCGCTCTGGCTGTTCCGCCCGGCGCACTACCTCAAGAAATTCCACATCAAGTACACGCCAGCCGACGAGATCGCCAAGGCCGCGAAAGGTGGCGAGGCCGGCAAGTGGGCGCAGATCCACAAGCGGCTGGACGTCATGTACAACAACAACAATCCCGACCTGCCGACGCTCAATCCGTGGAAGCTCACGACGCAGCCGCCGGCGCAGCGCTTCGTCTTCGAGCGCAACCCTTATTACTACCGCATCGACGACAAGGGCCATCAGCTGCCCTATCTCGACCGCGTCATCTTCACGACTGTGGCGGCCAATCTCGTGCCGGCCAAGGCCGGGCTCGGCGAGGCCGACCTGCAATGCCGCTACCTCAACATGCGCGACTACACCTTCCTGCGCAAAAGCGCCAAGACGTCGGGCGTCGACGTGCGGCTGTGGGAACAGGGTTCGTGCTCGCAGCTGGCGCTCTATCCCAACCTCAACGCCAAGGATGACGACTGGCGCAAGTTGAACCGCGACGTGCGGTTCCGTCGTGCGCTGTCGCTGGCCATCGACCGCGCCGAGATCAACGAGGCGGTGTTCCTCGGGCTCGCCAAGCCGTCCAACAACACCATCATGCGCCGATCGGCGCTGTTCAAGGAAGAGTATGCCACCAAGTGGGCGACCCACGACGTCAAGCAGGCGAATGCGCTGCTCGACGAAATCGGCATGACGAAGCGTGATTCCGAGGGCTTTCGCCTGATGCCCGGCGGCGACGATCGCGCGACCATCGTGGTCGAGCATTCGAGCGAAGTGACCGAGGATTCCGACACGCTCGAGCTGATCAAGGATCAGTGGAAGAAGATCGGCATCAAGCTCCTGTACCAGAAGAAGGATCTCAACGCCTTCCGCCTGCGCGCTTTCTCGGGCGAAGCGATGATGACGGCCTATGCCGGCCTCACGACGGCGGTGCCGTCAGTGCGGACCTCGCCCAAGGAGTTCGCGCCGACCATGCTGGGCGGCCTGCAATGGCCGCGCTGGGGCATGTATGTCGAGACCTCCGGCAAACAGGGCGACAAGTGCGACATGCCGGAGGCCATTCGGCTGCTTGACGAACTGCGCAAGTGGGAGGTCGCGACCGACGATGCCCAACGCCGCAAGGCGTGGGACACCATCCTCGAGATCAATATGGAGCAGGTCTTCTCCATCGGCACGGTGAACGGCGTCCTGCAGCCACTCGTGGTCGGCCCCAAGGTGCGCAACGTGCCCAAGGAGGGCTACTACGCCTGGGATCCCGGCGGCTATATCGGCCTCTACAAGCCCGACACCTTCTGGTGGGCCTCCTAGCAGCTACTGCCGGTTGATCCTCCAGCCCGCCTCCCGGGCAAAGCGGTCGAAGAAGTCGACATCGTAGGCGTGCTCAGGATCATCGCGCACGCGCGCATCGATCTTCTTCGCGTCTTCGCCGACCAGGATGCGCCAGCGGTCCGCCTTCACGCCGTCGAGGATGACCGTCGCCGCTTGCGCGGCACTCATCGGCGCCTCCTCGACGAAGCGCCGCGCGCGCTCGCGGATCCTCTTCTCGAGGTCGGCGTCAGATATCGCCGAGGTGTCGATGCCCATGGCCGCGACGCGGGCTCGCGCCAGCTGAAGCTGCGCCGCCGACATGGTGTCGCTGTCATTGCCGCTTTGCACCTTGCCGGTGTTGATCGCGATCCCCGTGCCGATGTGGCCCGGCATGACGACCGAGCACTTGATGTGCGGCGCGTTCAGCCTGAGATCGGTCAACAGGGCTTCGGAAAAGCCCTTCACCGCGAACTTGGCGGCGCTGTAGGCGGTCTGCGGGATGTTGGGACCGAGCGACGCCCAGAAGCCGTTGACGCTCGACGTGTTCACGATATGGCCGCGGTCGGCCTTGATCAGCATCGGCAGGAAGGCGCGCGTGCAGAAGTAGACGCCGCCCCAGCAGATATTGAAGGTCCTCTCCCATTCGGCGCGCTCGCCCTTGATCAGGCTCGAGCCGCCGCCGATGCCGGCGTTGTTGAACAGAAGATGGATGCGGTCGGTGTCGTGCTGCGCTGCGACCTCGTCGCGAAAGCGCAGCACGTCGGCTTCGGCAGCGACATCGGCCTTGTGGGTGGTGATGCGCAGGCCCTGCGGCAGGCGCTCCTGCTGGCAAAGCTTCTTAGTCTCGTCCATGCCCCTGGCCGACACGTCGCACAGCGCCACGCTGCATCCTTCTGCCACCAGCTGGCGCACCAACTCGCGTCCCATGCCCGAGCCGCCACCGGTCACGACGGCGATGCGTCCGGCGAGATCTTTCATCACAGGCTCCTGATCTGCACTTTGCGGAATTTCACGATGCCCTGGCCGTATTGCAGGCCGATCGGGCCGGCGGCGTGCTTGCTGTTCTGGATATCGACCGTCTTCTGCCCGTTCAGCACCACGACGAGGTGCGTGCCCTTGGCGGCGATCTCATAGGTGTTCCACTTGCCCCCGGCCTTGGGCATGGGCACGACCTTGGCAACGTTGTCGGTGATGGCTCCCGTGCCGTAGCTGGGGTCGGGACGCTGGTCGAAGATATTGACCTCGTAACAATCCTTCGCCGTCACCTTGCCGTTCTCGCAGCGGATGAAGATGCCGCTGTTGGCGTCGTCGCTCACCCAGAACTCGGCGCGGATCTCGAAGTCCTTGTAGGGCTGCTTGGTCACCAGGAAGCCGCTCTCCTTACCCTCCTTCTTGTCGGCGACCACCGCGCCGTTCTCGAGCCGCCAATTGGCGGCACCGAGGCGACCCCAGTCGCCCATATTGGAGCTGTCGAGCAGCGTCACCCAGCCGCCATTGCTTTGCGCCATCGCCTGTCCGGAGATCAGGCTGAGAGCGAGAGCCGACATCGGCGCGAGCTTCATGGTGCTTCCTCCTTTTGTTCCGTCTGGGCGAGACCGGTCACCAGGTGTCGATGTTAGGCCGCCGCTTGGCCTGCCGGCGCGGCTCGCGCTTGGCCTCGAGCAGGGCCGTCGTCACCCAGCGCCGCGAATCTGCCGGATCGATCACCTCGTCGACCTCGAAATAGGTCGCAGTGCTGAGCGCCTTGCCGCGGGCATAGGCCGCCGCGACCATCTTGTCGAACAGCGCCCGGCGCTCGGCCGGATCCTTGACCGCCTCGAGCTCCTTGCGATAGCCGAGCTTGACCGCGCCCTCGAGCCCCATGCCGCCGAATTCGCCGGTCGGCCAGGAGAGGGCGAAGGTGCCGGCGTGGAAGCTGCCGCCGGCCATCGCCTGGGCGCCGAGCCCGTAGGCCTTGCGCAGGACGATGGTGCCGAACGGCACGCTGAGATTGGCGCCGGTGGTGAACAGCCGGCAGCAATGGCGCA
>JBPYDO010000296.1:0-6919 GCA_051985755.1 Reyranella sp.
AGCGCCATGTAGGCGGCGGTCTGCTCGTGCCTCGGATGGATCACACGCAGGCGCCCTGCGGCGTGGTAAAATGCGTCGAATAGGGGATCGTTGTGCATCCCCGGAAGGGCATAGACGGTGTCGAGGCCGTGAAGCAGGAGAGTTTCAACCGTGGCCTCGGCGGTGCTCATCCGCGGCATGCATATGATCCTTTGGTGGCCGGAGAAGGGTGCCGGTCCGTCTATAGGCACCTCGTTCGGGGATCAAGATCAGGTGTCGTGCGTGCCATAGCCCTGGTGATCGCGCTCATGCTCGGCGGTTTCGTCGGGTTGCCGTTCGCCGCCGAGCGCGCGCAGGAGTTCATCGCCGGCGATCACATGACGGCCGACGTCGACAAGGTGCCGACGGCCGAAGTGGGGATGGTGCTCGGTACCGCGCCGTCGCTGCCGCCCAAGTGGAAGCCCAATCCGGATTTCGTTGCCCGTCTCGATGCTGCGGCAAGCCTGTGGCAGGCCGGCAAGGTGAAGTACCTGCTGGTGAGCGGCAACGGCACCGAGCCCGGCCGCTGGGACGAGACCACGGCCATGCGCCGCGGATTGCTGGCGCGCGGCGTGCCGGCATCGGCGATCTATCGCGACGACTGGGGCCTGCGGACCTGGGATTCGGTGGTGCGGGCGCGCGATGTGTTCGGCCTCAGGCGGCTGGTGATCGTGTCCCAGCGCAGCCACGTGGCGCGCGCGCTTTTCCTGGCGCAAAGCCTTGGCCTTGACGCCTACGGCCTGGAGGCCAAGGACCATTTTGGCCATCAGAGCCTTTACACCCAGATCCGACCCTACCCGGCCGCGGTGCTCGCCTACTTCGACGCCTGGCGGGGCAAGCTGCCGGTGCTGCACGGCACGCCGGTGGTCATCGGAGTGAAGCCGGCGAACTGACGGCCGCCCCCGTGGCAGGAGGGGGCGAGGGGAGGCGGAGGTGCGCTTGGGGTGGTTCGCGGGAAGTGCGCTTGGCGCATGCCTTGTGATTGCAGCGGCGGCCTGGGTCGCCGCCCTCAGTCTCGATTGGGCGTCCGATCCCTATATGAAGACTGATCCCGACCGCCTGCCGGCGGTGGACGTGGCGTTGGTGCTCGGCGCGGCGCCGATCGGTCCGGAAGGCGGGCCCAATCGCTACTTCGAGTACCGGCTCGACGCGGCGGCGGCGCTGTGGCGTTCGGGAAAAGCCAGATATCTGTTGGTGAGCGGCGACAATCGTCGCGGCAACTACGACGAGCCCACCGCCATGCGGGCCGGCCTGATCGCGCGCGGCGTTCCCGCCCAAGCGATCTACCGCGACTTCGCCGGCCTCCGCACGCTCGACTCGATACGCCGCGCGAAGTCGGTGTTCGGCCAGACGCGGCTCATCGTCGTCACTCAGCGCTTCCATGCGTCGCGTGCCGTGTTCCTGGCGCGCCAGGACGGCATCGAGGCCTGGGCGCTCGAGGCGCGCGATGTCGACCGCCCTTACAGCATCTTTACCGAGCTCAGGCGCTACCCCTCGGCCCTGATCGCCTATTGGGACGTGTGGCTGGACACGCCGCCTCGTCATCAGGGCCCGCCGATCAGGATCGGCGTCGACCCACCGAACTGAGCGCCCTTGGTTAGCGCAGCCGCCCCAGCGTCTTGAGCGCCATGTCGCGCATTTCCGGCACGGGCGAGACCACGGCCTTGCCAGCGAAATGGTTGTCGAGGTTCTGGCGCACCAGTGCGGTCATGCGGCCATGGGCGTGCTCGGTGCCGCCGCCGAAATGCGGCGTCATCACCAGGTTGTCGAGCGGCAGGAGCTCGGTGCCGGTGTAGGGCTCCTCGTCGTAGACGTCGAGGGCGGCGCCCTCGATCACGTTGTTGCGCAGGGCGTCGGCGAGTGCCGCCTCGTCGACCGCCCAGCCGCGGCTGATGTTCACCACGTGGCCGCGCGGGCCCAGCGCCTTCAGCACCTCGGCATTGATGATGTGCCGGTTGGAGGCATCGGAGCGCAGACTGACCATCAGGTAGTCGGCCCAGGTCGCGAGCTCGATCACGTTGGGGAAGTAGCGGAAGTCGACGTCGCTCCGCCTGTTGCGGTTGCAGTAGGCGATCTCGAGGTCGAAGCCCTTGGCGCGCTTGGCGATCTCCATGCCGATGGAGCCCAGCCCGAGGATGCCGAGCTTGCGGCCCGTCATGCCGGCGATCAGGCCGAAGCGGTTGGGGATGCGCTTGGTCCAGTCGCCACGGCGGACCATCTTGTCGGCGCGCACGATGCGGCGCGTCGAGGCGAGCAGGATGCCCATCGCCATCTCGGCGACGTCGGGCGCGTTGGCGTCGGCGCCGTGCGTGACGATGATGTTGCGTTTGCGCGCCGCCGTGAGGTCGACGCGCTCGTATCCCGTGCCGTAGCAGCAGAACAGCGACAGCCGCGGCAGCGCCGCCATCAGCGTCTCCGACAGCCCGACGCTGCCGGTGCTGACGATCGCCTGCACGTGCTCGGCGGCGCCGGGCGGGATGTGCGCCGGCGTCGGCTTCTCCATCTGGCCCGCGATCTCGTAGCGCTCCGAGATCGCCGCCAGTGCGGCCTTGGTGAAGTGGAAACCGGCGAGAACAACGGGGCGTTCGGTCATGATCTGGCCTAACACGGGCCCTGCATTGTCGTAAATAAAGGCCCGTTCACGCGGCGAAAAAGCGGCTTGGCAAGCAAGCCGTCGCTGTGCATGTTGCGCCGCTCCCTCCTGTTTCGGCGCCCCCAGACCGACCCTCCGCGCTCATGAAAATCGCCATCCTGAAAGAACGCCGGCCGCACGAAAACCGCGTGGCCGCGACGCCCGAGACCGTCAAAAAACTGAAGGCGTTGGGTGCGGAAATCACGGTCGAAGCGGGCGCCGGCACCGCCGCTTCCTATCCCGACCAGGCCTATCGCGACGCGGGGGCAAATATCGTGCCGGACGCCGCGGACGCGCTCGCGGCCGCCGAGGTCGTCTTCAAGGTGCAGCGGCCGATGTCGGCGGCCGAGGGCGCCGACGAGGTCTCGCAATTGCGCGCCGGCCAGACATTGGTGTCGCCGCTCGGCGCGCTCATCAACAAGGAGCTGGTGCAGGCGCTGGCCGGCCGTGGCGTCACTGCCTTCGCGCTGGAGCTGATCCCGCGCATCACCCGCGCGCAGTCGATGGACATCCTGTCCTCGCAGGCCAACCTCGCGGGCTACAAGGCCGTGCTGCTGGCGGCCGACAATTTCGGCCGCATCTTCCCGCAGATGATGACGCCGGGCGGCACGCTGGCGCCGGCCCGCGCCTTCATCATGGGTGTCGGCGTGGCCGGTCTGCAGGCGATCGCCACAGCGCGCCGGCTGGGCGCCATCGTCAGCGCCACCGATGTGCGACCGGCGACCAAAGAGCAGGTGCAGTCGCTCGGCGGCAAGTTCGTCGCCGTCGAGGACGATGAGTTCAAGGCGGCCGAGACGGCGGGCGGCTACGCCAAGGAGATGAGCGAGGGCTATCGCGCCAAGCAGGCGGCGCTGGTCGCCGAGCACATCCGGCAGCAGGACATCGTGGTCACCACCGCCCTCGTTCCCGGGCGCAAGGCGCCGGTGCTGGTGAGCGAGGACATGGTCAAGACCATGAAGCCGGGTTCGGTGATCGTCGACATGGCGGTGGAGCAGGGCGGCAACTGCCCAATCTCGGAGTACGGCAAGACAGTCGAGAAGTACGGCGTGAAGATCATCGGCCCGGCCAACCTGCCGGCCGAGCTGCCGACCGATTCATCGGCGCTGTTCGCGCGCAATCTCCTGAACTTCATCACGCCCATGGTCGACAAGGAGACGAAGGCGCTGAAGCTCGACCTCAACGACGAAGTCGTGAAAGGCACGCTGGTGATCCGCGACGGCCAGATCGTGCACCCCGCGCTCGCCGGTCAGAAGTAGGAGACCTTCCATGGACGACAGACTGGCCGGCGAGGCCGCCAAGCTTGCCACGCAGGCCCAGGATCTCGCCGCGAGCCTCAAGAGCCTGGCGCAGCAGATCAGCGATCTTTCCGCCCAGGGCACGCTGGCGCAGCCCGAAGGCCACATGCCGTTCGTGGCGCTGCTCACCATCTTCGCGCTGGCCTGCTTCGTCGGCTATTACGTGGTCTGGCGGGTGACGCCGGCGCTGCATTCGCCGCTGATGTCGGTGACCAACGCCGTCTCCTCGGTGATCATCGTCGGCGCGCTGCTGGCAGCCGGCCTGCACGGGCTTGGCGCCGCGCAGCTGTTCGGCGCGCTCGCGGTGGCGCTGGCCGCCGTCAATATCTTCGGCGGCTTCATCGTCACGCACCGCATGCTGTCGATGTTTAAGAAGAAGCCGGGGCGGAAGTAGGCGGCGATGAGCGGGACGTTCACCCACGAGTTGGCCGCCTACGGCTATCTCATCGCGGCCATCTGCTTCATCATGGCCCTGCGCGGGCTGAGCTCGCCCGAGAGTTCGCGCGCCGGCAACCTCTGGGGCATTGTCGGCATGGTGGTGGCGATCGGCGTCACCGTCGCCACGCCGGGCGTGGTCTCGCCCTGGCTGATCGTGGCCGGCCTGCTGGTCGGCGGCTCGGTCGGCACGGTGGTGGCGCTCAGGATCCACATGACGGCGCTGCCGCAGCTGGTTGCCGCCTTCCATTCTCTGGTCGGGCTGGCCGCCGTGTTCGTTGCCGCCGCCGCCTTCGTCTCGCCGGAGGCCTTCGGCATCGGTTCGCCCGGCCATATCAAGACCCAGAGCCTGGTCGAGATGGGGCTCGGCACGATCATCGGCGCCGTCACTTTCACCGGATCGATCGTCGCCTTCTCCAAGCTGCAGGGCCTGGTGTCGGGCGCACCGCTCATCTTCCGCGGCCAGCATCCGCTCAACGCTCTTATTGGAGTGGGACTGCTGCTTTTGCTCGTGTGGTTCGCCATGCGCGGCCACCCGGTGACCTTCATCCTCCTGATCGCGCTGTCACTGGCGGTCGGCTTCCTGCTGATCCTGCCGATCGGCGGCGCCGACATGCCGGTCGTGGTGTCAATGCTCAATTCCTACTCGGGATGGGCCGCCGCCGGCATCGGCTTCACGCTCGGCAACACGGCCCTGATCGTGACCGGCGCGCTGGTCGGCTCGTCGGGCGCGATCCTGAGCTACATCATGTGCAAGGGCATGAACCGCTCGATCTTCAACGTGATCCTGGGCGGTTTCGGCACCGACACGTCGACGGCGGTGGTCGGGCACAAGACCGACCGGCCGGTCAAGGCGGGCTCGGCCGAGGATGCAGCCTTCCTGATGAAGAATTCCGGCTCGGTGATCATCGTGCCCGGTTACGGCATGGCGGTGGCGCAGGCCCAGCACGCTCTGCGCGAGATGGCCGATATCCTGAAGAAGGACGGCGTCAACGTACGCTACGCCATCCATCCGGTTGCCGGCCGCATGCCGGGCCACATGAACGTGCTGCTGGCCGAGGCCAATGTGCCCTACGACGAGGTCTTCGAGTTGGACGACATCAACCGCGACTTCGCCTCGACCGACGTCGCCTTCGTGATCGGCGCCAACGACGTCACCAACCCGGCTGCCAAGACCGATCCCAAGAGCCCGATCTACGGCATGCCCATCCTCGACGTCGAAAAGGCGCAAACCGTGTTGTTCGTCAAGCGCGGCATGTCCTCGGGTTATGCCGGCGTCGAGAACGAGCTGTTCTTCCGCGACAACACCATGATGCTGTTCGCCGACGCCAAGGTGATGTGCGAGAACATCGTTAAAGCGCTTGAGGGCAGCGCCCACTAATGAGCGCCGCGGAGCGGCGCTCAGGAAGGTAGGCTCGACGCGAATGACCTACACCCTCCACGGCATCGGCCCGTCGCCCTATTCGGTAAAGATGCGGGCGCTCCTGCGCTATCGCCGCATCCCGTTCGTCTGGATCGGCACGGGCGATCCCCGCGCGGCGGCGGTGGCCGCCAGCCTGCCGCCGGTGATCCCGGTCCTGACCTTTCCCGACGGCCGCGTGATGAACGATTCCACGTCGCTTGCCTACGCGCTGGAGCGCGAGCACCCGGGCAGGCGTTCGATCATTCCCGACGATCCGGTGCAGGCCTATCTCAGCGACCTGTTCGAGGATTTCGGCGACGAGTGGGTCACCAAGATCATGTTCCACTATCGCTGGTTCTACGAAGCCGACCGCAAGTTTGCGCAGGCCTGGGTGGTCACCTCGCGCGATCCGGTGATGGCGGAGAAGGAGCGCCGGGCGGCCATGCAGGGCTTCAACGATCGCCAGGTCGGACGCATGGCGATGGTGGGCTGCACCGACCAGAACCGGCCGATCCTGGAAGAGAGCTACCGCCTGATCCTCGACACCCTCGACCGGCACCTGCGCACCAAGCCCTTCCTGTTCGGATCGCGCCCGTCGCTGGCCGATTTCGGCCTCTACGGCCAGCAGCAGATCCTGTCGGTCGACCCCACGCCGATGGCGGAAATGCGCGAACGCGCCATCGACGTCTATTGCTGGCTGCTGCGCCTTGACGACGCCTCGGGCGTCGAAGGCACGTGGAACGCTCCGCAAGAGCCGCTTCCCGACACCCTGAAGACGCTGCTCAGGCACTTGGGCGAGACATACTTGCCGTTTCTCGCCGCCAACACGAAGGCCTTGCAGGCGGGCGCGTCCGAAGTGACGCTCGAAATGCAGGGCAAGGCCTATACCCAGGCGCCGTTCCGCTACCAAGGCAAGTGTCACGACGCGCTGCGCAAGAAGCTCGCGGCGCTCGCACCAGACGTGCGCCGTCGGCTCGACCCCGTGCTCGACGAAGCGGACTGCCTTAAATATCTCGTGTGACTCGCCCCGTAAGCGAGCGCGCGCTCGCTTACGCAGCCCGCTCGGTCGTGGGGTCGATGGTCTTGGAAATCTCCGTGATCTTGGTCGCCGGGAAGCCGCTGATCTCGGCGTGCTTG
>JBPYDO010000297.1:0-5327 GCA_051985755.1 Reyranella sp.
TGGCGCAGCCGCACCGCCATGGTGCGCAGGCCGCGCAGCGCCAGGTAACAGTCGTCGGGCGCGGCGTGGAAGCCAAAATTCATGCACGCCGTCTTGGCGGCCTCGAACATCGGGCGCGTGGCGCACGAGATGATGCCCATCATGGCGTCGGAATGACCGACGATGTACTTGGTGCCGGCGTGGATCGACAGATCGCAGCCGTGCTCGAACGGCTTGAAGTAGAGCGGCGTCGCCCAGGTGTTGTCGATCATCACCGTTGCGCCGGCCTTCCTGGCGACGGCGGCGATGGCGTCGACGTCCTGCACTTCGAAGGTCTGCGAGCCGGGCGCCTCGAGATAGACCACCTTGGTATTGGGCCGCATCAGCCTTTCGATGCCGGCGCCGATCATCGGGTCGAAGAAGGTCGTCTCGACGCCGAAGCCCTTGAGCGTCGTGTTGGCGAAGCGGCGCGCCGGACCGTAGGCGTTGTCGGTCAGCAGCATGTGGCCGCCGGTCTTGAGGAACCCCACGATCGCGCCGGTGACTGCGGCGAGGCCCGACTGCACCGCGATCGAGCGATGCGCGCCCTCGATGGCGGCGACCGCATCCTCGAGCGCCTTCTGGGTCGGCGTGCCGTTGCGGCCGTAGCCGAATCCCTCGAACGGGATGCGATTCTCGAACTTCGCCATGGTCGGCTGAAGGATGGTCGAGGCGTGGTAGACGGGCGGGTTGACGATGCCGAAGTTGTTGTCGGGATCGCGGCCGGCGACGGCCAGGACGGTGTCGGGCCTGGTATAAGTTTTCTTCGCAGTCATGCCGCGCACTATGGCACAGGCCTCAAGCCGGCGGCCAGCGATAGACCTCCGGCCACAGCACGCGCGGATCCTGCAGCTCGCGCACTTCTCGCCGCGTGATGCGAAAGCCCGCCTTGCGATAGGTTTCGAGTGCCGCCGGATGATCGAGCGTATTGGTATTGAGTTCCATGCGCAGCGACCCGCGGGCGAAGCCGCGCGCGATCGCCTGGTCGAGCAGCCAAGGCCCGATGCCGCGGCCGATATAGGGCAGAGTCAATCCGAAGAAGGCGATCTCGCTGCGGTTCAATTCGAAGAAGCCGACGAGGGCGCTGCCCTCGCGCGCGACGTGCAATTCGTGGTTCGGGCTTCTCAGCAGCAGCCCGAGCGCCGGGTCATTCAGCAGCCGCCGCTCATACCACAACCACGGCCGGCCGACCTGGTCGTAGAGCTCGCGATAGTGCGCCACGCCGGGCGCCGTCTCGTGCTCAATGGCGATGTCGAGCGCGGGCGGCCGGCCGACGCGCGTCCAGTCGCCGGGCAGGAGCTCGAGATGCGTGATGGTGATGGGAAGCCGCCCGTCGGCGCGTGGCGGCGGCTGGTGCGCGAAGAGGGACCGCACCGGCAGGTCAGGGCCCGGTGACGACGGGCGTGTCGGCGCGGCCGCCCCATTCGGTCCACGACCCGTCGTAGATCGCGGCTTCCGGCGCGCCCGTGAGATAGAGTCCCAGCGCCACCACGCAGGCCGTCACGCCCGAGCCGCAGCTCGCCGTGACCTTCTTCGACGGATCGATGCCCGAGGCCGCGATGCGCGCGGCCAGCCTGTCGGCCGGCAGCATGGTGTTGTTCTTGGGATCGAGCAGCTCGTTGTAGGGCAGGTTGAACGCGGTCGGCATATGGCCGGCGCGCAGGCCGGTGCGCGGCTCCGGCGCCTCGCCGCGAAAGCGCGCCGCCGCCCGGGCATCGACGATCTGCTCGCGCTTGCTGCCGATCAATCCCTTCACGTCGTCGATCGAGCGCACCAGCGTGTTGTCGAGCCGCGCCGTGAAGTGCCGCTCGCGCGGCGCGGTCGGATCGTCGGTCACCGGCCGGCCTTCGGCCATCCACTTGGGCAGGCCGCCGTCGAGAATCGATACGTCCTTGTGGCCCATGGCGCGGAACATCCACCAGACGCGTGCCGCGCCGGTCATCGGCGTCGTGTCGTAGATCACGATCTTGTTGCCGTCGCCCAGCCCCAGCTTGCGCACGCGGGCGGAGAACTTCTCGGGCGAGGGCAGCATGTGCGGCAGCGGATTGGAGGTGTCGGCGATCTCGTCGATGTCGAAGAACACCGCGCCCGCGATGTGCTGCTGGCTGAACTCGGCCTTGGGATCGCGCTTCTGCGCCGTCAGGTAGAACGAGCCGTCGACGATGCGGATGTCGGGAGCGCTCAGGTGCGCGGCCAGCCACTCGGTGCTGACGAGAGCGTCAGGTCGTGCGTAGTCCATCGGGCGATTCCTCTGTCAGGCCAGCGCGATGATGAAGCGCCGGTTCATCTTTCCCTTGTTCTCGATCTTGATGCAGTCGATGCGGCCGATCTCGGCGGTGCGCGCCACGTGGGTGCCGCCGCAGGCCTGCAGGTCGATGCCCTCGATCGACAGGAGGCGCACCCGGCCGGCGCCCATCGGCGGCCGCACGCTCATGGTCTTCACCAGCTCGGGCCGGGCGCCGAGCTCCTCGTCGGTGATCCATTGCGGCGTCACCGGCCGGTCGAGCGCGATCAGCTTGTTGATCTCGGCGCTGACCCACTCCTTGGTCGGCACCTCGCCTTCGAGGTTGAAATCGAGCCGGCTCTTGTCGGCGCCGACCTGGCCGCCGGTCACGTTGCCCTTGATCACGGCCGACATGATGTGCATTGCCGTATGCATGCGCATGTGCCGGTAGCGGCGATCCCAGTCGAGGACGGCGTGCACCGCCGCGCCGACCGCAGGCCTTGCGGCATCCGGCGCCAGCACGTGCAGCACGTCATTGCCGTCGGCTTTCACCGTGTCGACGATGCGCGCCTCGCCGCCCTGCCAGCGCAACAGGCCGGTGTCGCCGGGTTGCCCGCCGCCGGTCGGATAGAAGATCGAGCGGTCGAGCCGGAGGCCACGCTCCTCGAGCGCGGTCACGCTGGCGTCGGCCTCCTTGAGGTAGGAATCCTGCCGGAAGAGTTCTTCGACCATGCTGGGGATTTAGGCCCTCGCCAGCCGCCTCGCAACTTCCTTGGGCGTTGGCATCGAGGGCGTGGCGCCCAGCCGCTCGACGGAACAGGCGGCGGCTGCGTTGGCATAGCGGGCCGCCTCGATCAGCCGGTCGCCGGCCGACAAGCGCGCCGCCAGCGCGCCCACGAAACAGTCGCCGGCGCCGGTCGTGTCCACCACCTTGGCCTTGAACGCGGGGAGCGCGGTGACGCCCTCGGGCGAGACCAGGATCAGGCCACGGTCCCCCAAGGTGGCGACCACGACGGGGACTCCGAGGCTGCGGCAAGCATCGGCGATCGCCGCGCGCGAACTCTTGGCGGTGAGCCTGTCGCCTGTCGCCTGGGCGAGCTCGATCTCGTTCAGCACCGCGATATCGACAAGCTTCAGGAGCCGGCGCGGGAACGGCACCATCGGCGCGAGGTTGAGGATCGTGGCCGCGCCCACGGCACGTGCCTTGCGGAACACCGCCTCGGTCGTGGCCAACGGCGTCTCGAACTGGGCCACCCAGATCTCGCCGCGGCGCGGCTGGCGCCTGATCATCGACTTCACGAAGCGGCCATTGGCGCCGGCCGCGCCGGTGATCGCATTGTCGCCTTCCGCGACCTGGATGACGGCGACGCCCGTGGTCTCGCGCGACAGCGTCTTGACGCCCGAGCCATCGACTCCTGACTTCGCCAGCACCTGCCGCAGGGTGCCGCCGAAGACGTCGCCGCCGACCGCGCCCATCATCTCGGTGCGGGCGCCGAGCCGGGCCGCGGCAATCGCCTGGTTCGAACCCTTGCCGCCGGGCAGGAACGACACCTTGCCATCGAGGATGGTCTCGCCCGCCAGCGGCCGCCGCGCCGTCTGCACGACCACATCCATGTTGAGGCTGCCGCAGACGACGACTGTCGTCATTTCATCCAGGGCGGCACCGGCAGCTTCTTCTCGCGCAGGAACGCCGGATTGAAGAGCTTGGATTGATAGCGCTGGCCGCCGTCGGCCAGGATGGTGACGATGGTCTTGCCGGGTCCCAACTCCTTGGCCAATCGAATGGCGCCCACGACGTTGATCGCCGTCGAGCCGCCCAGCACCAGGCCCTCGTGCTCGACGAGATCGAACAACACCGGCAAAGCTTCCTCGTCGCTGATCTGGTAGACCGTGTCGAGCGGCGTGCCTTCGAGATTGGCGGTGACCCGGCTGTTGCCGATTCCCTCGGTGATCGAATTGCCCTCGGCCTTGAGCTCGCCCTTGGTGTGCCAGTTGTAGAAGGCCGAGCCCATGGGATCGGCGAGCGCGATGCGGACCTTGGAATTGCGTTCCTTCAGCGCGCGCGCCACGCCGCCCAGCGTGCCGCCGGTGCCGACCGAGCAGGTGAAGCCGTCGACCTTGCCGTCGGTCTGGTCCCAGATCTCGGGACCCGTGGTGCGATAGTGGCCGTCGCGGTTGGCGGTATTGTCGAACTGGTTGGCCCAGATCGCGCCGTTCGGTTCCTTGGCCGCCAATTCCGCTGCGAGCGTGCCCGAGTAGCGCACGTAATTGCCGGGATTGGAGAAGGGCAGTGCCGGCACCAGCCTGAGATCGGCGCCACACAGCCTGAGCATGTCCTTCTTCTCCTGGCTCTGCGTCTCGGGCATCACGATCACCGAGCGGTAGCCGCGCGCATTGGCGACCAGCGCGATGCCGATGCCGGTGTTGCCCGCGGTGCCCTCGACGATCACTCCGCCAGGCCGGAGCTTGCCGCTCTTTTCGGCGTCCTCGATGATCGCGAGTGCGGCGCGGTCCTTGACCGAGCCGCCGGGATTGAGGAACTCGGCCTTGCCGTAGATGTTGCAGCCTGTCACCGCCGAGGCGGCGCGCAACTTGATCAGCGGCGTATGGCCGATGCTATCGATGAAACCCTTCCGGACCTGCATAATGTCTCGCCTTCAAAGCCCTGCGGTCGCTCCCGCCCGGACGGTAGACAGGGCGGCGCTCACAGGCAACTGCTCACGACCAGCGCCTGCGCACCTCGTCGCGATGCAAGGCCAGCCACTGCAGCGCCACGATGCCGACGGCATTGTCGATCTCGTCGCGCTCCATCATGGCGAAGGCCTCTCGGAACGGCAGCACCTTGACCAGGATGTTCTCGTCCTCCGACGGCAGGCCGAAGATGCCGCCGGCGTTGGTCGTGTCGGCGCGGCCGAGGAAGATCTGGCACGCCTCGGAGCAGGCGCCGGGTGTGAGCATCATGCTGCGGATCGGCAGCATGTCGGTGATGCCAAGGCCCGCTTCCTCGATCGCCTCGCGCCGCACCATGACGTCGGCGGTTTCGCCCGGCTCGATGATCCCGGCCACCGTCTCCCAGGTCCAGGCA
>JBPYDO010000298.1:0-22902 GCA_051985755.1 Reyranella sp.
CGACGAGCCGACCAGCACGGGGTGGCCCGCCTCAGCGAGGCGCCCGGCGCCGGCGATCAGGGCGAGGTTCTCGGCCGGGCTCTTGCCGAAGCCGATGCCGGGATCGAGCGCGATCTGGCCGCGGGAAAGGCCGCGAGCTTCGCAGGCGCGCGCCCGTTCGACCAGGAAGCTGAGCACATCCCGCACCACGTCGGCATAGGCGGGGCCTTCGTACCTGTCCTCCATGCGGCCGCGCCGATGCACCAGCACCACCGGAGCGCGGCGCTCGGCGATCAGCGGCAGCATCGCCGGGTCGTCGCGCAACGCCGACACGTCATTCACGATACGCGCGCCGGCATCCAGGCAGGCGCGCGCCACGGCGGCGCGGCGCGTGTCGATCGAAACGGCCACGCCGCGCGCCGCAAGGGCTTTCACCACGGGGACGACGCGGGCGAGCTCCTCGGTTTCGGGCGTCGACTGCTGCGCTCCCGGTCGTGTCGAGTCGCCACCGACATCGACGATATCGGCGCCTTCGTCCGCCAATCGCAGGCCATCGTCAATCACCCCTGCCGGATCGAGCGAGGTGCGACCGTCGGAAAACGAATCAAGCGTGACATTGAGGATCGCCATGATCCTCGGGCGATCCAGGGGAATGCCTGCGAAAGAAGCGGGCTCGGCGATTTGACGCCCCTGCGGGCGATCAGACGCCCGGCTGCGGCTCGGGATTGGCGCCCGGCGGAGTGCCCGCCGTGGCACCGGGAGCGGGACCGCTGCTCGGCACCGAGGCGCGGCGGCGACGATCGGGACCACTGCCGGCGCCGCCCATGTCGTCGCGCACGACAGGCTCGCCGCGCAGGATCTGGCCGATCTCGTCGTTGCTGAGCGTCTCGTACTCCAGCAACGCCTTGGCGATCGTGTGCAGATCCTCGAGGTTCTCGGTCAGGATCTTGCGGGCGCTGCTCTCCGCTTCCTCGATCAGGCGGCGGACCTCCTGGTCGATCAGCTGTGCGGTCGCCTCCGACACGTTCTGGGTCTGCGTCACGGCATGGCCCAGGAAGACTTCCTGCTCGTTGGCCTGGTAGCGCACGCGGCCCAACCGGTCGGACATGCCGTAGGCCGTGATCATGCCGCGCGCCGTCTGCGTCGCCACCTGGATGTCGCTCGCAGCACCAGTGGTGACGTTCTCGGCTCCGAAGATGAGCTCCTCCGCGATGCGCCCGCCGAACAGGATCGCCAGCCGCGATTCCAGGAACAGCTTGGTGTGGCTGAGATGATCGCGCTCGGGCAGCTGCATGGTGACGCCGAGCGCCCGGCCGCGCGGGATGATCGTGACCTTGTGCAGCGGGTCGCTCTTGGGCACGTGCAGCGCCACCAGGGCGTGGCCGGCCTCGTGATAGGCGGTGAGCTTCTTCTCCTCGTCGGTCATCGCCATCGAGCGCCGCTCGGTGCCCATCAGCACCTTGTCCTTGGCGTATTCAAAGTCGGCCATGGTGACCAGACGCTTGCCGACGCGCGCCGCCCTGAGCGCCGCCTCATTCACCAGGTTGGCAAGGTCGGCGCCGGAGAAGCCCGGCGTGCCGCGCGCCAGCACGCGCGCATCGACGTCGGGCGCCAGCGGCACCTTGCGCATATGGACCTTCAGGATCTTCTCGCGGCCGCCGATATCGGGGTTGGGCACCACGACCTGGCGGTCGAAGCGACCCGGCCGCAGCAGTGCCGGATCGAGCACATCGGGACGGTTGGTGGCGGCGATCAGGATGACGCCTTCGTTGGACTCGAAGCCGTCCATCTCGACCAGCAACTGGTTCAGCGTCTGCTCGCGCTCGTCGTTGCCGCCGCCGAGGCCCGCACCGCGATGGCGGCCGACGGCGTCGATTTCGTCGATGAACACGATGCAGGGCGCGTTCTTCTTGGCCTGCTCGAACATGTCGCGCACGCGCGACGCGCCCACGCCGACGAACATCTCGACGAAGTCGGAGCCGGAGATGGTGAAGAACGGCACGTTGGCCTCGCCCGCGATGGCGCGCGCCAGCAAGGTCTTGCCGGTGCCCGGCGGGCCGACCAGCAGGCAGCCCTTGGGAATCTTGCCGCCCAGCCGCTGGAATTTCTGCGGGTCCTTGAGGAAGTCGACGATCTCCTCGAGTTCGGACTTGGCCTCGTCGATGCCGGCCACGTCCTCAAAGGTGACGCGGCCGTGCTTTTCGGTGAGCAGCCGCGCCCGCGATTTGCCGAAGCCCATGGCGCGGCCGGTGCCGCTCTGCATCTGGCGCAGGAAGAAGATGTAGACGCCGACCAGCACCAGCACGGGCAGCCAGCTCACGAAGATGCTGCCGAGATTGACGCCCTCCTCCGCCGGTCCAGCATCGACGCGGTCGACGTTCTTGATCAGCATCGGCATCAACTGCTCGTCGGGCGGCGTCGACGGCGCATAGGTCGCGAACTTCTGCATGCCGTTGCGCGGCTCGCGGAAGGTGCCGGTGATGGTATTGCCCTGGATACGAACGTCCTGGACCTGGCGCTGCTCGACGGCGCGCACAAAGTCCGAATAGGAAATTGCATTGCCGGCCGACCGTGTCGTGCCACCCTGGAAGACGCTGTAAAGCAGCGCCAGCAGGAGCACGATGACGATCCAGAGGGCGGCGTTGCGATTGAAGGGGTTCACTAGGCCTCTAAGGGGTATTTCTTAGTGTAGTAGGGGTATTTCTCAGTGTAGATGGGACGCAAGCGGTGCGCCGCAAGCGAAAAATGCAGCCGGAATGAGGGGCTGGCTGGCTTTCCCGTTGCTTTTCCTGCCATTTTCCGGCCGAACAATCCAGCGCAGCCTTTGCCGGGCCTGCCGCAGCATCAATCGGCACTGCGACAAAGTGAAATCCTGGCCCTTTCCCGACCTGCCGCGGGCCGGGTCTTGGCAAAGCCGCTGGGCCGCCCGGAACAGCCGTTCTCGTCGGGGTGGATAGTCGCCGCCGCTGACCGCCTGCACGACACGGCTTAAAAGACGCGCCCCGAGCTCGCCGTCCAGCCGACGGAAGGCCGAGCGATCGAGCATGACATGGGCCTCGGCATCGATTTCGAGAGCGGCGACGGAGGCGCGGGCGAGCATGGCATCGCGCTTGGCGCGCGCCGCCACGCGCTCGATGATTGCGGACCCGCCATCGCCGGCTCGTTCGCGTCGCAGGCGCGCCCGTTCGAAGCGCGGGTCGCTGTTGGATGGATCGTCGATCCACGCAACGTTGCGCGCCTGCAGCGTCGCCGTGAGGCGCTCGCGCGGCACACCGAGCAGCGGCCGCAACAGCCGCGCCTCGCGCCTTTCGACCAGGGCGGCCATGCCGGCCAATCCGTCCGGACCGCTGTCGCGGACGGCCCGCATGTGGATGGTCTCGGCCTGGTCCTGGGCATGATGAGCGATCAGCAGATGCAGGATGCCGCGCTGGCGGCAGGCTTGCAGAAGGAGCGCATAGCGCGACTTGCGGGCGGCTTCCTGCAGGCCCGATCGCGGTTTGGCGCCAACCCAGGGCAGAATTTCGCCAGCGACGCCAAGCTTTGCGAGCCGCTCGCGCGTTACGGCCGCCTCGGCCGCCGCCTCGGGCCGCAGACCATGATCGACGATCAGTGCGAGGATGCGGCCGCCCCGCGCCCGGGCCCAGTCGTGCGCCAGGACCGCCAGGGCGAGCGAATCGCGGCCGCCCGATACGCCGACCGCGAGCTCAGGGCGATCCTCGAACGGAGCGAACGGCGCCATCATCGACGCAAAGTCCGCTGCGCCGAGCGGGCCGCCCTCGCTCATCCGCAGCCGTTGCGCTGCCGTTCCTGATCGACTCGCCGCTTCTGCAAGTCGGTGGCGCGCGGATAGTCCTGAGTGAAGCGGGTGAAGATCGCGCAGGCGTCCGATTTGCGGCCAAGCACGGCGAGCGTGATGCCAAGCTTCAGGAGATTGTCGGGCCCCTTGGGGCTCGCCTTGTAGACCTTGTAGCCCTCGGCAAAGGCGGTTGCCGCATCCTGGTAGTCGCGCCGCGCATAATAGGTCTCGCCCAGCCAGTACTGCGCGTTGCCGGCCAGCACATGCTGGGGATTCTGCTTCACGAAGGTCCGGAACGCCTTCTCGGCCCCGGCATAGTCGCCGTCCTGCAGCAACTTGAAGGCCTCGTGGTAGAGCTGATCGCCGTTGCCGGCGGCCGGCGCCGCGGGGGGCCTGGGCGGCGGCGCGGCCGAGCCGGTAGCCATCGGCGGACGCGGCCCGCCACCCCTTCCCTTCTCGAGCTGCTCGATGCGGAAGTCGTAGTCCGCCCGCATCTTCTCCATCTGCTGCTGGAGCTGCTGGTTGCTGTACTGCAGCTGCTCGATCTGGCCGGTCATCAAGGTGATCGTCTGCTGCAGCTGATTGAGGCGATCCTCGATATACACCGAGGAGTCGCCGCGCTGGGCCTGGGCGGCCGACGGCAGGGCGAGCGCCGCAAGGAGCAGCAGCCGCGAGCACAGGGTGTTCATGGGCATGGTAGGATTCCGTTCAATACTGGCCATTTTCAGGCAGGTCCGGCGCTTCAGCAAATGGGAAGGCACCAAAGGAAAACGCCGGTCGTTGGTCGACCGGCGTTTCCATAACTTTGAGGGCGAACCCTTACTGCAGGACGGTGATGCCGACGCGGTTGCGCGCCCAGGCGCCCTCGTCGGAGCCCACCACCTCGGGCCGCTCCTTGCCGTAGCTGATCGTCTGGATGCGCGAAGCCGGGATGCCCTGCGCGACCAGGTTCTGCTTGACCGCGTTGGCGCGACGCTCGCCGAGCGCCAGGTTGTATTCGCGCGTGCCGCGCTCGTCGCACTTGCCTTCGATGGTGATCTGGTACTTCCCGTACTGCTTCAGCCATGCGGCCTGCTTGTTGAGGGTAGCGCGGCCGTCCTCGCGGATGGCGGACTGATCGAAGTCGAAATAGACACGGTCGCCGACATTCTGCTTGAAGTCGGCAATCGAGCCAGGCGTGACGGTCGCGCTCTGCGGGGCAGCTGCCTGCTCGCTGCTGCACGCAGCCAGGAATACCAGTGCCGCACAGGCAGCGATTGCTTTTAACGTTTGCATCAGTCTCCTCGCGGCGCTTGCACGCCACGCTCCTCTCGTTTTCCCACTCGGTCTTTCACCGCTCCCAGACTCAGCGACCCGAGCGATTTTTGCGCCCGGGCCGCATTTTGATCATATCCTTCACTATTGAGGAATCAAGGGTGACCAGGCTGGGTCGGAGGCATCGGTCGGCGTGGGAATTTGCCGATCGAAACGTCCCGTGATGTCGATGGCATGCAAGGCTACGCTGCCTCCATGCCCGCGCGAACTCGGTTGCTGCGAAAAGTACGCCAGCACCCGTCCGTTGGGCGCCCAGGTCGGGCCTTCGACCAGGAAGCCGCTGGCGAGCAGTCGCTCGCCGCTGCCGTCGGGGTGCATGACGCCGATCCCGAATGTGCTGGAGGTGAACTTGGTGAAGGCGATGTAGTCGCCGCGCGGCGACCATACCGGCGTGGCGTACTTGCCTTCTCCGAAGCTGATGCGCTTGGCCCCACCACCGCCTGATCCCATGACGTAGAGCTGCTGGGAGCCGCCACGGTCCGAGTTGAACACGATCTGCGTGCCGTCGTTGGAATAACACGGCGAGGTATCGATGGCCGAGGAGCTGGTGAGCCGGCGCGGACCGCCGCCGCGCACGTCGACCTCGTAGATATTGGTCGTGCCGTTCTGCGACAGGCTCATCGCCACCCGCGAGCCGTCCGGCGAGAAGCGCGGCGCGGAGCTCATGCCGGGGAAATTGCCGATGAGCTGGCGGCGCCCGCTGTCGACGTTCTGCAGATAGACCTTGGGTGGCGTGCGGTCGCCGGCGTAGGCCATGTAGACGACCTCCTGCAGGGTCGGCGAGAAGCGCGGCGTGATGGCGAGCGTGCTGCCGTCGGTGATGTAGCGGTTGTTGGCGCCGTCCTGGTCCATGATGGCGATGCGCTTGACGCGCGTGTTGGCCGGTCCGGTCTCCGACACATAGGCGATGCGCGTGTCGAAGTAGCCATCCTCGCCGGTCACGCGCTTGTAGATCGCATCGGAGATGATGTGCCCGAGCCGCCGCCAGCTGGCCGGCTGGGTGGTGAAGGAAAGCCCGGCCGCCTGGTTGCCGGCGATGACGTCCCACAGCCGGAAGTCGACCTTGATGTTGCCGCCCGCCTGGCTCGCCTGGCCGACCACCAGGCCGGAGGCGCCGATGCCGCGCCAGTCGGCGAAGCGCGGGGCGGCGTTCGGGTTGATGTTCTGCTGGATGTAGGCGCTCGATGGGATGACGCGGAAGAGGCCCGAGTTGCCGAGATCGTTCCGGATCACGTCGGTGATCTGGCGCCCCATCGGATCGCCCGCAAAGTCGACGATGGCGATCGGCACCGGTTCGAAATTCGGCCGGTTCATGTCGATCGTGAGCTGCGCCTTCGCGGGCAGCGAAATGCTGCTGAGAGCCGCGACGCACAACATCGTCGGCAGATGTCGGGACAGCATCATGTCGAACCTCTTGGTCGTTTGGGAGGAGTTTCTATAGCGCGGCCGGCATCAGTAGTCGCGTGGATCGAAATTGAAAGTGATGGTGCGCCAGGCGTTGTACTTCTCGGGCGACAACGGCCATGGCTGGCAGCGCGGATTCATGATCGCGCGATAGGCGGCATCGGCGGCCGCTCGGAAGGTCGGGTCTCGGCTGTAGCGGCCGCTGTCGCGAATCTCCGCGTTGACCGGCGTGCCGTCCTGATTCATCTGCACGATCAGAGTGACGATCAGGCTGTCCTGGTCCTTGACGCCGGCGGTGAAGTTCCAGCACGGCCGTATCTTCTGGCGCACGCCCTCGATCTCGCTCGCCGTCACGACCCTCGCGAGGTTGGGCGCCATCGCCGCCTGGCGGGTGATTTCCTTCACCGGTTTGGGCTGCTGCTGCGGCGTCTTGATGGGCGGGTTCTTGTCGGCGTTCTTCAGGATGCTGTCGAGGATGTTGTCGACCGTGTCCTTCTTGGGCTGCGGTTTGGGCGGCGGCGTCGCCGGCTTGGGATCCGGCTTCTTGACCTCGGGCTTGGGCTTGGGCTCGGGCGGCTTCTCAGGCGCCTTCGGCGGCTCGGGCTCCTTGGGCTTGAGCGCGATCTTCTCGTCGGTGGGCTTGGGCTCCTCCGCCTTGGGCTTCTCCTCGGGCTTGGGCGGCAGAGGCTTGGCTTCCTTCACCTCGGGCTTAGGCGTCGGCGGCACCGGCGGCGGCTCCTTGCTGGGCGGCGGCGGCGCCTTGGTCGTCTGGTCGGCGATCTTGGCCTTCTCCGGCTGCGGTTCCTGGACGCCAACCTTGGGCGCAGCGGCGTGCTTGGCGATCGCCTCGAACTCGACCATCACCGGTTCGGGCTCTATCGGCGGATGGCTGAACAGGTTGAAATTCGCCAGCACCGCCGCGATGGCAGCGAGATGCACGCCCGCCGACAGGATCGCCGGCGTGCGCATCTCGGCACCTGAATCGTAGCGGTCCGCCATCCTCTACCCGTTTCTGCCATCAGCGGCGCGGCGCCGCCGGCGACGTTCCGGCCTTCGGCGGTTCGGCCTGTTCGCCGAGCAGACCGAGCTGCCGGAACCCTGCGTCCACGACGATGCCCATGACCTCCATGATGCGGCCGTAGTTGATCGCCTTGTCGCCGCGGATGAACACGCGCTGGTCGGGCTTCTCGTCATGCACGGCCTTGAGCTTGGCCGACAGCGCGTCCAGCTCGAACTTGGTCTCGCCGAGGAAGATCTCGTCCTTGGCATTGACCGATACGACCAGCGGCTCGTCCTTGCCGCCGACCTGCTGGGCGCTGGTCTTCGGCAAGTCGACCGGCACGCCGACCTGCAAGAGGGGCGCGGTGATCATGAAGATGACCAGCAGCACCAGCATCACGTCGACCAGCGGCGGGACGTTGATGTCGGCGATCGCGACGTAGCGCCGGCGCCGGAAGCGGCCGGAGCCGCCGGTGCCGGCGGCGGGGATGACGCCGGCCATCAGACCTGCTCCTCGAGCTGGCGTGACAGGATGGTGATGAACTCGCCGGCAAAGGCCTCGAGCTGCAGCGCGTAGCGTTGCACGTGGCCCGACAGGATGTTGTATGCACCGGCCGCGGGGATCGCCGCCACCAGACCGATCGCGGTGGCGAACAGCGCCTCGGAGATGCCCGGTGCCACCACGGCCAGCGAGGTGTTCTTCGACATGGCGATATGGCTGAAACTGTTCATGATGCCCCAGACGGTGCCGAACAGTCCGACGAACGTCGCGTTGGCGCCGACGGTTGCGAGGAAGCCCAGCCGCTTCTCGATCGCCTCCATTTCGCGCTGGATAGTGACGCTCATTACCTGCTCGATACGCTGGCGCAATGCGCCGCGCGCCGTGGCGCTGGCCGCCAACCCCTTCGATACGGAGCGGCGCCATTCGCGCATGGCCGACGAGAAGATGCTCGACATGGGATCATCCGGCTTGGCGCCGACGCGGTCATAGAGGTCCTCCAGCGAAACTCCCGACCAGAAGGTGTCCTCGAAGGCCTGCGCGCTGCGCCGCAGCGCACGTAGCCGAAGCATCTTTTCGAAGATGATCGCCCACGACCAGAACGACGCGAGCAGGAGGGCGATCATCACCGACTTGACGACCCAATCGGCTTGAATGAACAGGCCGTAAATCGTCAGGTCGATCGGTGGGGCAGTGCCGCCAAGGGGGGTGGTGGCAACCTGCGCTAGTTCTTCCATTTTGTGCTCCGTCCGTTCGACAGGGTTATATCCGAATATGGCGTGAGCGGGGCGACTCGCCGGCCGCCACCGGCACACCCGCCACCTGCGCCAGGGCCAATCGCAATGCGGGCGGCAGGCGCGCCGGGCGCCCGTCCTCGCTCATGCAGGCGACCAGCAATTCGGCGCGGACCAGCGTCTCCTCGCCGCGCCTAGCCTCCTGATGCATGACGAGCGACGCGCCGCGCAATTCGCCGCAGCGGGTGCGGATTTCGATCGTTTCATCGATCCGCGCCGGCTTCAGGTAATCCATGGTGCAGCGGCGCACTACCCAACTGATCCCCCGCTCCTCGCGCAGGGTGCTGTGCGCCTGGCCTAAGAGGCGCAGCATCTCGGTGCGGCCGCGCTCGAGGAAGCGCAGCCAGTTGGCGTAGTAAACGATGCCGATCGCATCGGTGTCCTCGTAATATATCCGCAGCGGCAACACGTGGGTGCCGCCGACGATTGCTCCTGACGTGGGCCCGGCGGTCACGCGTCGTCCGCCTGATCGTCCACTGAACCGCCCGCCGCAAGGAGATCGAGCTGACGCTTCTGGTCTTTGGGCAGAGCGAGGCCGAGGTGACGGTAGCCGCCCTCCGACAGGAGGCGGCCGCGCGGCGTGCGCATCAGCAGGCCAAGTTGCATCAGGTAAGGCTCGATCACGTCCTCGATCACGTCGCGCTGTTCGGATAGCGCCGCGGCAAGCGTCTCCACGCCGACCGGACCGCCGCCATAGTTGTCGGCGATGCAGGCGAGGTAGTGCCGGTCCATGGCATCAAGGCCGCGCACATCGACCTCGAGCCGCGTCAGCGCCGCGTCCGCCGCCTTGGCATCGATTGAGCGGTGTCCGGCGACTGCCGCGAAGTCGCGCACGCGGCGCAGCAGCCGGTTGGCGACGCGCGGCGTGCCGCGCGAGCGCTTGGCGATCTCGGCGCCGCCGTCATTGGCCAGCTCCATGCCGAGGACCTGCGCGGCGCGGCGCACGATCGTCTCGAGCTCGGCCGGCTCGTAGAAGACGAGCCTGACCGGAATGCCGAACCGCTCGCGAAGCGGCCGGGTCATCAGGCCAGAGCGGGTCGTGGCGCCGACCAGGGTGAAAGGCGGCAGCTCGATACGCACCGAGCGCGCCGCCGGTCCTTCGCCGATCATCAGGTCGAGCTGGAAATCCTCCATCGCCGGATAGAGCACCTCCTCGATCGCCGGATTGAGGCGGTGGATCTCGTCGATAAACAGCACGTCATGCGGCTGCAGGTTGGTGAGCTGGGCGGCAAGGTCGCCCGCCTTCTGGATCACCGGACCCGAGGTGGCGCGAAAGCCGACGCCCATTTCGCGCGCCACGATCTGGGCCAGCGTCGTCTTGCCGAGTCCGGGCGGGCCGTGCAGCAGCACGTGGTCGAGCGCCTCCTTGCGGGCGCGGGCGGCGGCGATGAAGACCTTCAGGTTCTCGCGGACCTGTTTCTGGCCAATGAAGTCGTCGAGCGATTGCGGGCGCAGCGCGAGCTCGGCGGCGTCCTCCTCGGCGCGCTTGCCCGCGATCACGCGCTGCGGCGCCTCGCTCATCGCGCCAGCTCCTGCAGGCCCGCCTTGATCACGGCGTCGAGCTTGGCGTCATGCCCGAGCCGCTCGCTCGCCCGGGAAACGGCGCCGAACGCCTCGACCCGGCGATAGCCGAGATTGACCAGGGCCGAGACCGCGTCCTCGTTGACAGAGCCCGCGGTCACGGCGGCCGGCGCGCCGGCTGGCCGGGTCAGCGGCGCCGCGCCAAAGGCCGCGGCTTTGTCCTTGAGCTCGGTGGCAAGCCGCGCCGCGAGCTTGGGACCGACGCCGGGCGCGCGACTGAGCATGCTGCGATCCTGGGCGGCGATGGCACGGGCGATCTCGGCCGGCGCCAGGGTCGACAGGATCGACAGCGCCACCCGCGCGCCCACGCCCTGCACTGTCGTGAGGATGCGAAACCAGTCGCGCTCGGCCGCATCGAGGAAGCCATAGAGCGCGATCGCGTCCTCGCGCACGATGGTCTCGACCAGAAGCGTCGCCTGGTCGCCAACCACCAGGTCGCGCAAGGTGCGCGCCGAGGCGGAGACCAGGTAGCCCACGCCGCCGACGTCGATCACGGCGCTGTCGCCGTCGATCGCATCGACGATGCCCTTGAGCCTCGCGATCACTGGACCACCTCCACGCGGCGCGCCGCCGCACGATGATGGGCGTGGCAGATGGCGACGGCCAGCGCGTCGGCGGCGTCGGCCGAGGCGTCGACTCCCGGCAGGAGGCGGCCGACCATCATGGCGATCTGGCGCTTGTCGGCGTGGCCCACGCCGGTCACCGACTTCTTCACCAGGTTGGCGGCATATTCGAACACCGGCAGGCCGGCGCGCGCCGGAGCCAGCAGCACCACGCCGCGCGCCTGGCCGAGCTTCAGCGTCGAGCCCGGGTTGGCATTCACGAAGGTCTCTTCGACGGCGGCCTCCAGCGGGTTCTGGCTGGCAACGACGGCGGCCACGCCATCGAACAGCTCGCTCAGGCGTTCGGCCAGCGAGCGGTCGGCGGCGATCCTCACCACGCCGTGCGCGACGTGGCGCAGCCGGTTGCCCTCGACATCGATCACGCCCCAGCCGGTCAGCCGCAGGCCGGGATCGAGGCCGATCACTCTCATGACGCGCGCCGGATCAGGCCGCGAACTTCGCAAGTGCGTCGTCCGACAGTTCGAAGTTGGCGTAGACGTTCTGCACGTCGTCGTTGTCCTCGAGGGCGGCGATCAGGTCGAGCAGGGTCTGCGCCGCCTCGCCCTCGACCGGCGTCGTGGATTTCGGCCGCCACATCAGCTTCGCCGAGCCCGGCTGGCCGAGCGATTTCTCGAGCGCGTCGCGCACGGCGTTGAAGCTGTCCTGGGCGCTGTAGATCTCGTGCACGCCCCCCTCACCCTCGCCGCTCACCACGTCCTCGGCGCCGGCTTCGATCGCCTTTTCCATGACGTCATCGGCGCTGGCGGCCTTCAACGGATAGCGGAACTCGCCCATGCGATCGAACATGAAGGAGACGCTGTTGGACTCGCCCAAATTCCCGCCGTGCTTGGTGAAGATCGAGCGCATCTCGCCCGCCGTTCGATTGCGGTTGTTGGTCAGCGCCTCGACGATCAGCGCCACACCGCCTGGACCGTAGCCCTCGTAGCGGACCTCGTCGTAATTCGCGTCGGCCTCGCCGCCCGAGCCACGCTTGATCGCGCGATCGATCGTGTCGCGCGTCATGTTGGCTTCGCGCGCCGCGATCACCGCCGCGCGCAGGCGTGGATTAGCGTTGGGATCGGGCGAACCCAGTCGAGCCGCCGTAGTGATTTCGCGGATGAGCTTGGTGAAGATCTTGGCACGCTGGGCATCCTGACGGCCCTTGCGGTGCATGATGTTCTTGAACTGCGAATGGCCGGCCATCGCGCGCTAACCAGATTCAGTGAGGGGTTTCGGCGGCTATACCACTTCTCGTGGGTTTTGGGACTGTTAGAGACAGCGCAAATAAAAAGGCGGGGGCCGAAGCCCCCGCTAAAAAACGTCGGAACCTTGATTCCGACGCCCCCTCTAACCTAGATGACAGTCCGCCCACCTCGCTAAAAAGCGGGCGAAAAATCCTTTAACATCAAAAGGATGCCGCTTTTCCCCGAGGCCGTCAATTACCGTTTCGTATCACACGTAATAGCTGATCGGCCTCACCTGGTCCCACTAGATGCTGCAAGTTCCGGCGTCGAGGGCAAGCAGCCGCCCAACCGCATCGGGCGAATCGCGCGGGCGAGTCCGGTCTTGTCGTCGGTCTCGATCATGGCGGCGCACAGCGTGCCCTCGCCCTCGGCCGGCGCCAGACGCTCGCCCGGCATCTTGCGGATGAAGCGCTGCACGGCGACTTCCTTCTTCATGCCGATTACTGAATCGTAGTCGCCGCACATGCCAACGTCGGTCTGATAGGCGGTGCCACCCGGCAGGATCCAGGCGTCGGCGGTCGGTATGTGGCTGTGCGTGCCGAGCACGGCCGAGACGCGGCCGTCGCAGAAGTGGCCCATCGACTGCTTCTCACTGGTCGCCTCGCCGTGCACGTCGACCAGGATGACGTTCGCCGATTTCGGCATGGCGTACTTGGCGAGCTCGGCCTCAACGGCGCGGAACGGATCGTCGATCGCCTCCATGAACAGCCGGCACATCACGTTCATCACGACGATCTTCTGGCCACGCGCGGTCTCGAACATGTTGGCGCCCCAACCCGGCGTGCCCGGCGGATAGTTCAGCGGGCGCAGCAGGCGCTTGTCCTGGGCGATGTAGGCGATGATGTCCCGCTGGTCCCAGATGTGATTGCCGGTGGTGATGCAGTTGACGCCGGCATTGTGCAGGTCGGCGCAGATCCGGGCGGTGATGCCGTAGCCCGCCGCGGCGTTCTCGCCGTTCACCACGACGAAATCGAGGCTGAGCTCGCGGCGCAGGCGCGGCACGTTGTTAATGACCGCCTCGCGGCCGGACCGCCCGACGATATCGCCGCAGAACAGGACTTTCATGGCCGCTAGACAAAGGCGCAAGCGCGCTTGTCGGTCAACAGCCAATCGAGCCGTTCATCGCTGGGGCCATGCGGCACATCTTCCGACAGGAACTGCGCGTCAAAGGCCACACCCATCGCCGTGACCTTGCGGCGCTGGCGCAAGCCCCGGAGCGTGCGATCGTAGAACCCGCCGCCGTAGCCCAGCCGCCAGCCATTGGCGTCGCAGGCGAGCAACGGCACGATCAGCGCCTCGGGCTCGACCACTTCGCGCTTGGGCGAGGGATGGAGCGTGCCGAATACACCCTGCTCCAGGGCGTCGCCCGGGCGCCAGGCGCGAAAGACCAGCGGCTGGCCCTTGCCCACCACGACCGGCAGGGCGAGCTGGCAGCCCTGGTTGACGAGCTCGATCATGAGCGGACGGATGTCGAGCTCCTCCTTCATGGGCCAGAACCCCGATACGACGGCCGGCGTCGCAAACGGCGGCTCGCGGCGAAAGGAATCGAGCAGCCCTGTCGCGGCAGCGCGCCGTTCCTCCTCGCTGAGGGCGCCGCGCCAGGCCAGCATGGCGCCGCGCAGCGTGCGCTTGTCCTCGATGCTGGTCATGCGGGGGAAGGCAAGGTGGGGCGGCTCCACGATAGGCCGTGGATCGTAGAACCTCCAAGGCCTGCTAAAAGCAGGTGGGCACCGTGTGGCCAAGACCACGGTCAAGGCCAGGGACAGTTCCCAGGAGATCTTATTGGCCCCGGGGTTTTAAGCGAACCTCGCACCGCGCAGAAATCCGCCCCGCCGGCAAATGTAGGGGGTCTGGAGGGGGCTCGCAATGAGAGGGCCCCCTTCGTTCTTGTCCTTTCTGCACGCGCGGGCTCCCGGCGTTGATTACAACGCCGGCCGCCCGCCGGCGCCTGTGAAGGCGCTTAAGCTGCTCCGCTCATCTTTCTCGACATCTTGTCGACGCGCGACGTGATCAGGTCCTCGAGCGCCGTTGCCAAGGTCTCAGCGCCGTCGGTTGCCGAGGCGCGGGCGCTTTCGGCCTGCCGGGCAAGGCCGCGCGCCTCGCGGCTTTCGTCCGCCAGCAGGAGCGAGGCGAACACCAGGAGCTTGACCTCCGGCGCGCCCGGCAGCTGCTTGCGCAACGCCGCGACCTTTTCATCGACATAGGCTGCGAGTTCGTGGACGCGATCTTCTTCGCCTTCGCCACAGGCGAGCTCATAGGTTCGGTTGGCGATGCTGATCGACACCTGCGGCATGGCCGCTACTCCTGTTTATTGCGCCAGTTTCGGCGATTGAGGGGAAGCGGACTTTACTCTCTTGTCCGCGGAGATGCGACTCGGGACTGGAAAGGCCCCTCGCAAATGTTCGGGGCTGCGCGCACGACGCGCAGCGCTCAGCTCTGGTCGGCGGCGAGCAGCGAGCGGATGTATTCCATGGCGCGCTCGAGGCGGTTCTCGACGTCGTGCGCCACCTTGCGCAGCTCGTCGTGCTCGCGCTCGAGCCGCGACAGCCGTTTGGCAAGTTCGTCCGATCGCGCCTGCTCGCCGCGCAGCCGTTCCTCGACCATCGATTCGAGCCGGTTGAGCGCGTCGTCCACGCGCTCTTTGGCATCGGCAGCCTTGGTCATCGCTTCCCCGCCAGAGGATCGCCGTTGGACGCCCAGCTGCGCCTGATCCATGGACGCAAAGGATAAGTGGAGCGCTGGTCGACGGTCAACATCTCGGGCCTGTGGAGCGTCCGCGCTCGCAACATGTGGCGCGCGTCACAGCTTTTGCGCATTGACGCCCGATAGGCCCGCCTTCATGTTGCCCGCCATTCCAACAATCCCGCTGGCGCCCCGATAGAAGAATGACCGAACAAACCGCTGCTCGCCGCGACATGGCCAATGCCATCCGGGCGCTTGCCATGGACGCCGTGCAGCAGGCCGACTCGGGCCACCCGGGCATGCCCATGGGCATGGCCGACGCCGCCACCGTTCTGTTCACCAAGTTCCTGAAATTCGATCCCAAGGATCCGCACTGGCCCGACCGCGACCGTTTCATCCTGTCGGCCGGCCACGGCTCGATGCTGCTTTATTCGCTGCTCTATCTCACCGGCTATGCCGACATGACCCTGGACGAGCTGAAGCACTTCCGCCAGCTCGGCAGCCGCACCGCCGGCCATCCCGAATACGGTCATGCCAGCGGCATCGAGACCACTACCGGCCCGCTCGGTCAGGGATTGGGCAACGCCGTGGGCTTTGCGCTCGCCGAGCGGCTGCTCCGGGAGCGTTTCGGCGAGGGGATCGTCGATCACTTTACCTATGTCATCTCGGGCGACGGCTGCCTGATGGAGGGTATCGGCCAGGAGGCGGTAACGCTGGCAGGCCATCTCGGGCTTGGGCGGCTCATCGTGCTGTTCGACGACAACGGCATCTCGATCGACGGGCCGACGGCACTTGCGACCTCGGACGATCACAAGAAGCGCTTCGCCGCCGCGGGCTGGCACGTCCAGGGCGTCGACGGTCTCGACCAGGAGGCCGTGACTCGGGCCATCCGCAAGGCGCGCAAGGTCACCGACAGGCCTTCGCTGATCGCCTGCAAGACCATCATCGGCTATGGCGCGCCGACCAAGGCCGGCACTGCCGCCACGCACGGCTCGCCGCTCGGCAAGGAAGAGGTCGCGGGCGCCCGCCAGAAGCTCGGCTGGCCCTACCCGCCTTTCGAGATCCCCGAGCCGATCTTCACCGGGTGGCGCAAGGTCGGCGGGCGGGGCAAGTCGGCTCGCCGCAAATGGATCAAGCGCCATGCCGAGATGGCCGCCGAAGACCGCGCCGAGTTCGACCGGCGGATGAAGGGCGACATCCCGCCGGCCATCGACCAGGCGATCGCGGCCTTCAAGGCCAAGGTGGCCGCCGAGAAACCCGCTTGGGCGACCCGCAAGTCGAGCCAGGAGGTGCTCGAGGTCCTCAATCCGCTGTTGCCTGACATGGTCGGTGGCTCGGCCGATCTCACGGGCTCCAACAACACCAAGACCGCCACGCTCAAGAACCAGGCCAGCAGCGATCCGTCGGGTCGCTACGTCCATTTCGGCATTCGCGAGCACGCCATGGCGGCGGCCATGAACGGCATGGCGCTGCACGGCGGCGTCATCCCCTACGGCGGCACGTTCCTGGTATTCACCGACTATTGCCGACCGTCGATCCGGCTAGCCGCCCTGATGGGGCTCCGGGTCATTTACGTCATGACCCACGATTCGCTCGGACTCGGCGAGGATGGACCGACCCACCAGCCCATCGAGCATCTCGCGGCGCTGCGCGCCATTCCCCACCTGCATGTCTTTCGCCCGGCCGACACCATCGAAACGGCGGAGTGCTGGCAGCTGGCGCTCGATTCCCGGAAGGCCCCGAGCGTCATCGCGCTGACCCGGCAGAACCTGCCGACGGTCCGTGACGCGGGAGACGGCAACCGTTCGGCGCGCGGCGCCTATCTCCTGGCAGGCGAGGCGTCCGCCCCGATCCGGCTCATCGCCTCGGGCTCGGAGGTCCACCTGGCACTCGCCGCGCGCGATCTCCTGGCGAAAGACGGGCTCGCTGCCGCAGTCGTGTCCATGCCGTCATGGGAGTTGTTCGCGGCCCAGGATGCCTCGTATCGTCAAGAAGTCATGGGCGGCGACGGCACGGCGCGCGTGGCCTGCGAGGCGGCGGCCGAGTTTGGCTGGGAGCGTTGGCTCGGCACGCGCGGCGCGTACGTCGGCATGAAGGGTTTCGGCGCTTCCGCCAAGGCGGCGGACCTTTTCAAGCATTTCGGCATCACCGCGGAGGCGATCGCCCAGGCAACGCGCCAGCTGGTGCAGTAACGGAGGAAGTCATGGCGGTTCGGGTGGCAATCAACGGCTTCGGGCGCATCGGCCGCAACGTCCTGCGCGCCATCATCGAATCAGGCCGCAAGGACATCGAGGTGGTGTCGCTGAACGATCTCGGCCCGGTCGAGACCAACGCTCACCTGCTGCGCTACGACACGATACACGGTCGCTTCCCGCACGAGGTGAAGGTCGAGGGCGACACGATCGATGTCGGTCGCGGCAAGATGAAGGTCACCGCCGAGCGCGACCCCGGCAAGCTGCCGCACAAGGAGCTGGGGGTCGACGTCGCCCTCGAGTGCACCGGCATCTTCACGTCCAAGAAGGCGGCCTCGATGCATGTCGGCGCCGGCGCCAAGCGCGTGCTGGTCTCGGCACCGGCCGACGGCGCCGACCAGACAGTCGTATTCGGCATCAACGACGACAAGCTCACCAGGGACCACGTCGTCGTGTCCAACGGCTCGTGCACGACCAATTGCCTGGCGCCGATGGCGCACATCATGCACCAGTCGTTCGGCATCGAGAGCGGCTTCATGACCACGATCCATTCCTACACAGGTGATCAGCCGACGCTCGACACGATGCACAAGGATCTCTATCGCGCCCGCGCTGCCGCGCAGAACATCATTCCGACGACGACCGGCGCCGCCAAGGCGATCGGCCTCGTCCTGCCTGAACTCGCCGGCAAACTCGATGGCGCGGCGATCCGCGTGCCGACGCCCAACGTGTCGTTCATCGACCTGGGATTCGTCGCCAAGCGCGCCACCAACGTCGATGAGGTCAACAACGCCATCACGACTGCGGCCAAGTCGAACCGGCTGTCGAACATCGTGACCTGGACCAAGGAGCCGCTGGTCTCGAGTGACCTCAACCACGACCCGCACTCGGCCACCTTCGGCATCGACCAGACCAAGGTGCTGGGCGGCACGTTCGTGCGCGTCGTCGCCTGGTACGACAACGAGTGGGGCTTCTCCAACCGCATGGCCGACACCGCCGTCGCCATGGGCAAGTTGGGCTAGGTCAAAATCTAAGTGAAGGTCGTTGACGTCACTACACAGCCGCTCACCGCCGAAGCGTTCGCGCCGTTCGGCGACGTGATCGACGTCGCGAGCATGGACCGGCGCACCTATTACGAGGAGGCGCTCGGCAACCTGCGGCCGGCGGCGAAGCCCAGCCTATCGGTTACCTTCAAGGCGCCGACGCCCGACAGGCCGCTCAAGTCGGAGATGCTGGAGCGCCACGAATTCTCCTCCCAGACCTTCGTGCCGGTCGATGTCGGGCGATGGCTGATCGTTGTGACGCCGCACGCCGCTGCAGGCGGGCCCGACATGACGCAGCTGCGCGCCTTCATCGCCGACGGCCAGCAGGGCGTCACCTACAAGCCCAACACCTGGCACCACGGCCTCACCGTGCTCGACCGGCCGGGCCGCTTCGCCGTTTTCATGTGGCGCGCCGGCAGCCAGGACGAGGAATTCGTGCCGGTTAAGCCCTTCTCGGTGCACATTCCCTGAGTGTCATCCCGACCGGAGCCGAGCGAAGCGAGGCGTAGCGGAGGGATCTTCGCAGCAAGGCCCCTCGGCTCCACTTCGCTACGCTCGGGGTGACGGATAAAGTGCTGGCGTGGCCAACCCGGTCATCCTGGTGCGCGATTGGCGGCAGGCCGAGGCGGCGCTCACCGAGGCGCGGGCCAACGGCACGGCGCCGATCCTGATCACGCCCGAAGACGCCGCGAGCTTCTACGGCGCGGGCTATCTCGGCGCCCTACAGGAACGCGCAAAGCGCGAATTCCCCGATGTCGCCTTCACCCTGATCGTCGACTGTGGCGACGCGCCGGGTTATGCGCTGGCCTGCCTGCGCGCCGGGGTAAAACGCATCTCCATGAGCACGCCCAACGACAAGATCGCCGACATCGCCCGCCAGATGGGCGCCGAGCTGGTAAGGAGGCCGCCATGAGCTGGCAACCGACGCGCGACCTCACCGGCTACGGCGTGAGCCCGCCCGACCCAAAGTGGCCGAATGGCGCCCGCATCGCCGTGAACTTCGTCATGAACTACGAGGAAGGCTCCGAACCTTCCATGCAGGACGGCGAGGGCTACACCGAGACCGGCCTCACCGAGGCGACCAGCTCATCGATGGGGCTGAAGGGCCGCGACCTCGCGGGCGAGGGCATGTTCGAATTCGGCAGCCGCGTCGGCTTCTGGCGGCTGATGCGCGCCTTCCAGGAGCGCGGCCTGCCGATGACCGTGTTCGGCTGCGCGCTGGCGCTGGAACGCAACAAGCCGGCGGCCGACGCCATCCGCAAATCGGGCTTCGACGTCTGCTGCCACGGCTGGCGCTGGGTGAAGCACTTCAATCTGAGCGAAGCCGAGGAACGCGAGCACATCGCCAAGGCCGTCGCCTCTCTGAAGCAGAGCGTGGGAGACCGGCCGGCCGGCTGGTATTGCCGCTACGGCCCCAGCGTCAACACCCGCCGCTTGCTGGTCGAGGAAGGCGGCTTCACCTACGACTCCGACTACTACGGCGACGAACTGCCGTTCTGGCAGAGCGTGCAGGGCAAGCCGCACCTAGTGGTGCCCTACTCGCTCACCAACAACGACGGCAAGTTCGCCGTCACCATGGCGACCGCCGACCAGTGGTACAGCCTGGTCAAGGACGCCTTTGACGTGCTGTATCGCGAGGGCGCACGGCAACCGAAGATGATGTCGGTCGGCATGCATATGCGCATCCTGGGGCACCCGGCGCGCACGGCGGGCTTGTGGCGGCTGCTCGATTACCTGCAAGGCCAACAAGGCGTCTGGATCACGCGGCGCATCGACATCGCCAACCACTGGAAAGCGGTGCACCCCTGGACCGGCAAGGGACTCAACGAATAGCCGGCACGCGGCCCGCCACGACTCGAACCTTGCGCGGCGCGGCGAGCCACACCGTGGCGGCGCAAGCGACGCTGAGCGCCACGCCAAGCGCGAAGGCTGCGTTGTAGTTGCCGGTCCAGTCGTGCAGCAGCCCGGTGACCAGCGGCCCGACCGCGCCACCTGCGATCAGCGAGGTCATGGTGAGACTGAAGATCGTGCCGAACTGCGGACCCTCGAAGATTTCGGCGACGATCGGACCCATGGTGGCGGCGTAGGCGTATCCCAGCAGGCCTTGGCTCAGCACCATCACGTAAAGCAGCGGCCGCGTCGGTGCAGCCGCCAGCAAGAGCAGCGCCACATAGCAAACGGCAAAGCCTGCCGAGCTCAGCGTCCACACGATCTCCCGGCCGATGCGATCCGACAGCGCGCCGAGCGCGATCTGGCCCGGAATGGCGACCATGGCCACCAGTCCCAGCGACCATGCCGCTTCCATCGGGCTGAAGCCGATCTCCATCAGGTACTTGGTCTGATGGATCTGGACCGCATACCAGACGTACCCGCCGCAGAAGTAGCTCAGCATCAGCCACCAGAAGCGCGCAGTGCGCGTGGCGCGCCGCACCGTCCATTCGACGGCCGCCCACTGGGCATCGACGACATTCGACTTCCTGTGCGCCGCCGGGCCCGAGGCGTCGTGCCGGTCGCCGTCCGGCAAAAGGCCAAGATCCTGCGGCCGCTTGGCGACGATCAGGTTGATCGGAAGCAGCACCACCAATGTGACGACGCCCAGCGTCCAGCAGGCCGAGCGCCAGCCGGCGTGCAGGATCACGCCTTGCAACCAGGGCAGGATCAGGATCGCGCCCACGCCCACACCCGAGAAGGCAATGCCGATGGCGAGCGCACGGCGGCGCACGAACCAGTTGGGCAGGAACTGCGAATGTACCGAGTAGGTCATGCAGTTGGCGCCAGTGCCGACCAGAAGTCCGAGTGTGGCGTAGAGCTGCCAGGGTGTGGCGATCAGGGTTGAGCTCAGCAAGCCCGCGCCCGTTAGCAGGACTCCGATTTCGATCACGAAGCGCGGGCCGCGCGCGTCCATCAGCCGGCCGGCGATCGGGCTCACCACGGCCGACACGAGGAAGCCGAAGGAGAAGGCACCAGCCGCCAAGCCGCGGTCCCAGCCGAACTCGTCGACGATGGGCGGGAACATCAGCGAGAAGGCCGTCCGTGCCGTGACGCCGAGCGCGACGGTGACGAAGGCCACCGCGATGATGACCCAGCCGAAGAAGAACGGCAGGCGCGCGACGATCGCTCGCGCAGTTTGGTGTTGCCCTGACATCAACCCGTCCGTTTCGCTCACCGATTGGCCACTTCTCGACCCCCGGCCGCCTACCTAACCTTCGGTGGAGGCCAACTCAATTGCACGCCAGGTAATAAACCGACCGGGAACCCGTCGGCGGGACCGGGACTTGAATGAGCTGCCCACCGCCGCTACACCGACCGCCAATCGTCCGAAAAGGACGCCAGGGAGTGAACCCGTGAAAGTCACCCGCACCGTCAAGAAGATCCTCGACAACTACGAGAGCGATTGCCCCGGCACGAAGGTAAACCTCGCCCGCATGCTGATGCACGGCAGGCTGGGCGGCTCGGGCAAGATGGTGATCCTGCCGGTCGACCAGGGACTGGAGCACGGACCGGCGCGCTCGTTCGCGCCCAACCCCGACGCCTACGATCCGCATTACCACTACCAGCTCGCGATCGACGCCGGGCTGAACGCCTACGCGGCGCCCTTGGGACCGCTCGAGGCTGGCGCCGACACTTTCGCGGGCGCCATCCCGACAATCCTCAAGCTCAATTCGGCCAACTCGCTGTCGACCAACAAGGACCAGGCCGTCATGGCTTCGGTCAAAGATGCGCTGCGCCTCGGCTGCGCGGCGATCGGCTTCACGATCTATCCCGGCTCGGAAGACCAGTACGAGATGATGGAGGAGATCCGCGAACTCGCGCTAGAGGCGAAGTCGCACGGCCTGGCCGTCGTCATCTGGTCCTATCCGCGCGGCGGCAAGCTCGACAGGGCAGGCGAGACGGCGCTCGACGTCTGCGCCTACGCCGCCTACATGGCGGCGGCGCTGGGTGCCCACATCATCAAGGTGAAGCCACCGACCGACGTGCTGTGGCAGCCTGAAGCCAAGGCCGCCTACGAGAAGGCCAATGTCGACCGCTCGACGCTGGCGGCGCGCGTCAAGCACGTGGTGCAAGCGACCTTCAACGGCCGGCGCATCATCGTGTTCTCGGGCGGCGAGGCCAAGGACCTCGAAGGCCTGTTCACAGAGGTCCGCGGCCTGCGTGACGGCGGCGCCAACGGCTCGATCATCGGCCGCAACACTTTCCAGCGGCCGCGCGAGCAGGCCCTCGATATGCTCGACAAGATCATCGCGATTTATCAAGGCAAGATGTAAATCAAGCAGAAAATAAAGACGTTGCCGCTTTTCGGGTAACAATCTGGGTAATAGGGGCGGCGAGTTGCCCCGTGCCTATGCCCCTCCAATTTGTGTCCACGCACACCGGGATGCGCGGACCAATTGAACTGGCCGCCGCGATGATGAAGCCCTATGCCAGCGAGATCGAGGCGTGGCCAGTGCAGGCGGCCGTAGGCAACGTGCGCAACAACAGCCCCGAGCTCATGGAGCGCGTAAACCAGCCGTAGCACAAGCCTTTCCCTCGGCTGGCACACGGGGCGGCTAACCCTCTGAGATGTTGGTGAACCTAGAGGCTCAATGAGTTGTGACGAACATGTCACACCTGCGAGATCATCTCGCGCCGAGGTTGTTTGTGCTTGCGACTGCCGGATAGAATTTGTGATATTTACACACTGCAAATACTACATAACGGGAGATGCCAGATGAAGCGATATCTGCTGATCATGGCAATTGCCGCGTTGCCGATCTCAGCGCAGGCCCAATCACC
>JBPYDO010000299.1:0-13952 GCA_051985755.1 Reyranella sp.
GGCTCGACCGCGTGCGGCGCTGCGCCAATCCGGAATGCGGCTGGCTGTTCCTCGACGACAGCCGCGCCGGCAAGCGGCGCTGGTGCTCCATGTCAGCCTGCGGCAACCGCGCCAAAGCCAGAAGGCACTACCACAAGAGCAAGGAAGACGGCTGATCCTTGCCCTTTCTGAAGCGCGCGGGCTCTCGCGCTTGACTACAAGCGCTGCCGCCCGCCAGCATTTTGCTAACGCAAAATGCTCTGGAGCTTCATCGCGACACCCATGTCGCCCTCGATCTTGAGCTTGCCGGTCATGAAGGCCGTCATGCCGTCGAGCTTGCCGCCGATCAGGTCGGCGAAGTCGCCGAAGTCCATTTTGATCGTGCAGTCGGCGGCACTGTCGTCGTTGCTGACGGCCGGCGGATTGGCATTGCCGTTGATATAGACCACGCCTTGGTCCGTACTGAACTTCACGGTGTTGCCGAACGGCGACTTCTTCGATGCGCCTTCCTTCATTTTCGCGGTGATTTCAGCCAAGGTCATGGCGGGTCCCTCCGATCGGCCAATGGTTCGGCGGGCTTACTTGACCTTTACGTAAACGTCAACTAGAGGCCGATGAACGGCCGTTCACGTCGTTGGGAGGAAACATGCCGTATCGCTCGGTCTTCAAGCCCGGGCTGTTCGAGAGCCAGACGATCCTCGTCACCGGCGGCGGCAGCGGCATCGGCCGCTGCACGGCGCACGAGATCGCGGCCTTGGGGGCGCGTGTCGTGATCAGCGGCCGCCGACCCGAGAAGCTCGCGGCCGTGAAGAGCGAGATCGAGCAGTCCGGCGGCGCGTGCGAGACGGTGCCCTTCGACATCCGCGAAGAAGTGCAGGTCAAGGACGCGATCGCGGCCATCGTGGCGAGGAACGGCCGCATCCACGGCCTGTTCAACAATGCCGGCGGCCAGTTCCCCTCGCCGGCCGCGACGATGAGCGCCAAGGGCTTCGATGTGGTGGTGCGCAACAACCTCACCGGCGGCTTCATCGTCAGCCGCGAGGTGTTCACTCAATCGATGGAGAAGCACGGCGGCTCGATCGTCAACATGGCGGCCGACATGAGGAACGGCTTCCCCAACATGTCGCACACCGGCGCGGCGCGCGCCGGCATGGTGAACCTCACCATGACGCTCGCCTTCGAATGGGCCCATGCCGGCGTGCGCGTCAATGCCGTGTCGCCGGGCTGGATCGCTTCGTCGGGCATGGACACCTACCAGGGCGAGTTCAAGGAGCAGATCCCCAAGCTCGCGGGCTACACGCCGCTCGGCCGGCTCGGCACCGAGAGCGAAGTCTCGGCCGTGGTCTGCTTCCTGCTGAGCGATGCCTCCGCTTACATCACCGGCAGCGAGATCCGCATCGATGGCGGCGTGCCGCTCGGCAATCGTTCGATGGACATCACGGCGGTCAAGCGCCGCCAGGCGTTCAACGGCTTCCATCTCGCCCAGACGCCCAAGGTGCTGGGAGGCTGATCGCGATGCCGGCCATCGAAAGCCTGATCGACAGGAGCAGTGCGGAGTACCGGCGCAACCGCGAGCTGATGCTGGCGTCGATCGACGAATTCCGCGCCGCCGAGGCCAGCGTGCAGGCGATGGCCGAGAAGACCCGCGAGCGCTTCAAGAAGCGCCATCAACTGATGCCGCGCGAGCGCATCGCGCTGCTGCTCGACCGCGGCGCGCCGTTCCTCGAGCTGATGCCGCTCGCCGGCTACCGCATGCACGACGACAAGGACGGCTCCAGCGCGGGCGGCGGCTCGGTCGCCGGCATCGGCTATGTCGAGGGCGTGCGCTGCATGGTCACCGCCTCCAACAGCGCCATCAAGGGCGGCACCGTGGCGCCCTCCGGCCAACGCAAGGGCCAGCGCATCCAGCAGATCGTGCTGGAGAACAAGCTGCCGGTGGTGAACCTCGTGGAATCGGGCGGCGCCAACCTTCTCTATCAGGCCGAGATCTTTGTGCCGGGCGGGCGCGGCTTCGCCAACCAGGCGCGCATGTCGGCGCGCGGCATCCCGCAGGTCACCGTCGTGCACGGCTCCTCGACCGCCGGCGGCGCCTACCTGCCCGGCCTCAGCGACTACGTCGTCATGGTGCGCAACCAGGCCAAGGTGTTCCTGGCCGGCCCGCCGCTCCTGAAGGCCGCCACCGGCGAGGTCGCCAGCGACGAGGAGCTGGGCGGCGCCGAGATGCATGCCACCGTGTCGGGCGTCGCCGAATGGATGGCGGAGAACGACGCCGATGGGCTGCGCATGGCACGCGAGATCATCGCCAAGTGGCACTGGAACGACCGCCTGCCGCCCAGGACCGCCCGGCCCTTCAAGGAGCCGCTGTACGACATCGACGAGCTCGCCGGTGTCGTGCCCTCCTCGCACAAGGAGCCCTACGACGTGCGCGAGGTGATCGCACGCCTGGTCGACGGGTCGGACTTCCTTGAGTTCAAGGGCCTCTACGACCAGCAGACGATCTGCGGCTGGGCCGAGATCGAGGGCGAGCCGGTGGCGCTGATCGGCAACAACGGCCCGATCACCAGCCAGGGCTCGGTGAAGGCGGCGCAATTCATCCAGCTTTGCTGTCAGCAGGGCACGCCCATCGTCTACCTGCAGAACACGACGGGCTACATGGTCGGCACCGAGGCCGAGCGCGGCGGCATCGTCAAGCACGGCTCCAAGATGATCCAGGCGGTCGCCAACGCCACCGTGCCGCAGATCACCGTCGTGATCGGCGGCAGCTTCGGTGCCGGCAACTACGGCATGTGCGGCCGCGCCTACGATCCGCGCTTCATCTTCGCCTGGCCCAACAGCCGCATCGCCGTCATGGGCGGCGAGCAGGCGGCCGGCGTGATGAAGACGGTGACCGAGCAGAAGTTTTTACGCGAAGGCAAGGAGCCGCCGCGCGCCGAGATCGACAAGATGTACAAGGCGATCGTCGATCAGTTCGACCGCGAATCGACGGCCCTCTACGCCACGGCGCACCTGTGGGACGATGGCATCATCGACCCGCGCGACACGCGCAAGGTGCTGGCCTTCACCCTGTCGATCGCCCGCGAATCGATCGTGCGGCCGCTCAATCCGATCACCTTCGGCGTCGCGAGGATGTAGCGGAGATGAAGTTCACGCCCGAACACGAGGCGCTGCGCCAGACCTGGAAGACGCTGATCGATCGCGAGATCAATCCGCATGTCGACGCGTGGGAGAAGGCCGGTGAATTCCCGGCGCACGAGCTCTTCAAGAAGATGGGAAATGCCGGCCTGCTGGGCGTCGACAAGCCCGTCGAGTTCGGCGGCTCGGGCCTCGATTTCTCGTACGCCATGGTCTGTTCGGAATCGCTGGGGCTGGTGAATGGCGGCTCGATCCCCATGGCGACCGGTGTGCAGATCTCGATGGCGACGCCGGCGCTCGCCCGCTACGGCAGCGACGAGCTCCGCCGTGAGTTCCTGGCGCCCTCGATCAGCGGCGACTACGTTGCCTGCCTCGGCGTGTCGGAGACCGGCGCCGGTTCCGACGTCGCCTCGATCAAGACGACGGCGCGCCGCGTCGGCGGCGACTGGGTGATCAACGGCGGCAAGATGTGGACCACCAACGGCGCGCAGGCCGACTGGATGTGCCTGCTCGCCAATACCGGCGATGGCCAGGTGCACAGGAACAAGTCGCTGATCGTCGTGCCCATGAAGACCAAGGGCGTCGAGATCGTGAAGAAGCTGAACAAACTTGGCATGCGCGCCTCGGACACGGTGCAGACCTTCTTCGACGAGGTGAAGGTGCCCGTGCGCTTCACGATCGGCCAGCCGGGTCAGGGCTTCATCTATCAGATGCAGCAGTTCCAGGAGGAGCGATTGTGGGCGGGCGCCGGCACCCTGATGGGCTGCGAGCGCATCATCAATGCCACGGTCGACTACACGCGCGAGCGCAAAGTGTTCGGCAAGCCGCTGCTCGACAACCAGGTCGTCCATTTCCGCCTCGCCGAGCTCAAGAGCGAGGTCGAGGCGCTGCGTTCGCTGGTCTGGCGCGCCTGCGAGGAGTATCTCGCGGGCCAGGACGTCACCATGCTGGCCTCGATGGCCAAGTTGAAGGCGGGCCGGCTGCGCCGCGAAGTGAGCGACGCCTGCCTGCAATACTGGGGCGGCGCCGGCTATCTGTGGGACAGCCCGGTGGCACGCAGCTATCGCGACGGACGGCTGGGATCGATCGGCGGCGGCGCCGATGAGGTGATGCTGCAGATCATCGCCAAGTTGATGGGCAACATGCCGAGACTGGGGAATCGCTGATGCAATTCACCCAGGAACACGAGGAGATCCGCCGCACGCTCCGCGCCATCATCGAGCGGGACATCAACCCGTACGTCGATCAATGGGAAGAGGACGGCATCTTCCCCGCGCACCAGGTGTTCAAGAAGCTGGGCGACGCAGGCTTGCTCGGCATCAACAAGCCGGTCGAATACGGCGGCATGGGCCTCGACTATTCCTACGCCATGGTGATGGCCGAGGAGCTCGGCTACATCCATTGTGGTTCGGTGCCGATGGCGGTCGGCGTGCAGACCGACATGGCCACGCCGGCGCTCGCCCGCTACGGCAGCGACGAGCTTCGCCGCGAGTTTTTGGCGCCGTCGATTAGCGGGGATTACGTTGCGTGTTTGGGCGTGTCCGAAGTCGGCGCCGGATCGGACGTTGCCTCGATCAAGACGACGGCACGCCGGGTAGGCGGCGACTACCTCATCAACGGCGGCAAGATGTGGACGACCAACGGCACGCAGGCCGACTGGATGTGCCTCCTGGCCAACACCGGCGAGGGACCAGTGCACAAGAACAAGTCGCTGATCTGCCTGCCGATGAAGACCAAGGGCGTGCAGGTGGTGAAGAAGCTCGACAAGCTCGGCATGCGCTCGTCGGACACGGCGCAAATCTTCTTCGACGAAGTGAAAGTGCCTGTCCGCAACCTGATCGGCCAGGAAGGCATGGGCTTCGTCTACCAGATGCAGCAGTTCCAGGAGGAACGGCTGTGGGGCGCGATCTCGGCCGTGGTCGGCATGGAGCGGCTGATCGACGAGACCGCCGAGTACACACGCGGGCGCAAGGTGTTCGGCCGGCCGTTGCTCGACAACCAGATCATCCATTTCAAGCTTGCTGAATTCCGCACCGAGGTCGAGCTGGTCCGTTCGCTCTGCTATCGCGCCTGCGAGGAATATCTCGACGGCACGGACGTCACGATGCTCGCCTCGATGGCGAAGCTGAAGGCCGGCCGTATGGTACGCCTCGTCACCGACGGCTGCCTGCAATATTGGGGCGGCGCCGGCTATCTCTGGGAATCGCCGACGGCGCGCGCCTTCCGCGATTCGCGACTGGCCTCGATCGGCGGCGGCGCCGACGAGGTGATGCTGCAGATCATCTCCAAGCTGATGGGCACGCTGCCGCGGCTGGAGAATCGCTGACGGAGCCCGCCATGGCCGAGTTCGCTTCCCGCTACGAGACCCTGCTGCTGCGACGCGAGCGCTCGCGCCTCTACGTCACGCTGAACCGCCCGCAGGTCAAGAACGCGCTCAATCCGGTGCTGATCGGCGAGCTGCGCACGGTGTTCGCGAACCTGCGCGACCGCCGCGACGTCAAAGTGGTGATCCTGCGCGGCGCCGGCGGGTGTTTCTGCGCCGGCGCCGACCTCAAGAACATGGAGCAGAGCTTCACCGACAATCCGCGCGCCGGCGAGAAGGATCCGATCGCCATCAACAACCGCGAATACGGCACCTTCCTCGAAATGGTGAACACCACGCCGCAGGTCGTCGTGGCGGCGGTGGAAGGCTACGCCATCGCCGGCGGCTTCGGGCTGCTCTGCGTATCTGATGTCGCGATCTCGACCGAAGACGCCGGCTTTGCCATGAGCGAGACGGCGATCGGCATCGTGCCGGCGCAGATCGCGCCCTTTGTCGCCGCCCGCATCGGCGTGCCGCAAACGCGGCATCTCGCGCTCACCGCGGCACGCTTCAAGGGACCCGAGGCCTATCGCCTCGGTATCGTGCACCATCTCGTGAAGGACCAGGCCGCGCTCGACGCCAAACTGGAAGAGGTCCTGAAGCAGATCGACCGTTGCGCGCCGCTTGCCAATGCGCTCACCAAGGCAGTCGTCATGAAGGTCGGCGGCGAGCCGCTTTCTACGGTGCTCGATTTTGCGGCCGATCGCTTCGCCGAGGCGCGGCGCAGCCCGGAAGCCGCTGAAGGCTTGCGCGCCTTCGCCGAGAAACGCCCGCCCAAGTGGGCCATGGAGTAAGCATGCCGACCAAGCCTGCGCTGCATATCAACGAGGTGCCGGCGGGTTCCGGCACGGACTATCCGCCGCCGCACGATGAGCCCTGCCGCCAAAGACGGCGCCGCCGGCTGAGCGACGCCTTCGGGCTCTCGCAGTTTGGCGTCAACCTGCTCGAACTATCGCCCGGCACCTGGTCCTCGCAACGCCATTGGCATGAGCGGCAGGATGAGTTCGTCTATGTCGTGGAAGGCGAGGTGACGCTGGTCACCGACCAGGGTGAGACCGTCCTGACCCCCGGCATGTCTGCCGGCTTCCGCGCCGGCGAGCCCAACGGCCATCACCTGGTCAATCGCTCCAACTCCGTGGCGCGCGTGCTGGAAATGGGCACCCGCACGGAGGTGGAGACCGCGCATTATTCCGATATCGACATGATCTTCCGCGAGGGCGAAGGCTACCTGACGCGTGACGGACGACGTCTCAAGTGAGCTTCTCCAAAATCCTGGTCGCCAACCGCGGTGAGATCGCCTGGCGCGTCATGCGCACGGCCAAGGCAATGGGCTATCGCACCGTCGCGGTCTACTCCGATGCCGACAAGGACGGGCCGCACGTCGCCTTCGCGGACCAAGCCGTGCGCATCGGTCCGCCACCCGTCGCCGAGAGCTATCTCGATATCGGACGGATCCTCGACGCCGCCAGGAAGAGCGGCGCCGATGCGATTCATCCGGGCTACGGCTTCTTGTCGGAGAACGATGCCTTTGCGTCGGCTTGCGAGAAGGCCGGTCTGGTCTTCATCGGACCGCCGCCCGCGGCCATCGCCGCCATGGGCAACAAGGCCGCCGCCAAGCGGCGCATGATCGAGGCCGGCGTGCCGTGTGTGCCAGGCTACCAGGGCAGCGACCAGAGCGACGGCCATCTCGAGAAGGAGGCCCGCAAGATCGGCCTGCCGGTGATGGTCAAGGCCGCCGCCGGCGGCGGCGGCCGCGGCATGCGGCTGGCCATGCGCGAGCAGGAGCTTGCCGAGGCGATCCGTAGCGCACGCGCCGAGGCCGAGAGCGCTTTTGGCTCGGGCGAGCTGATCCTGGAGAAGGCCGTGGTCGATGCCCGGCACGTCGAGATCCAGGTCTTTGCCGACGGCCATGGCAACGTCATCCATCTTGGCGAGCGCGACTGCTCGGTGCAGCGCCGGCATCAGAAGGTGATCGAAGAAGCGCCCTCTCCCGCCGTGGACCAAGACCTGCGCCAGCGCATGGGTGCGGCGGCTGTCGCGGCCGCCAAGGCGATCGGCTATCGCGGCGCCGGCACGGTCGAATTCCTGCTGGCTGCCGACGGCGCCTTCTACTTTCTCGAGATGAATACCCGCTTGCAGGTCGAGCATCCGGTGACCGAGGCGATCACCGGTCTCGACCTGGTCGAATGGCAGCTGCGCATCGCGCGCGGCGAGCCGCTGCCGATGCCTCAGGACAAGCTGCGGCTCGCGGGCCACGCCATCGAGGCCCGACTCTATGCCGAGGACGCCTATGCCGGTTTCCTGCCGCAAAGCGGTCGCGTCGGCATCTGGCGTCCCGCGGGCGGCCCTGGCGTGCGGATCGATCACGCCATGAAGGACGGGCTGGCGATCTCGCCCTTCTACGATCCCATGATCGCCAAGGTGATCGCGCAGGGCGCGACGCGCGAGCAGGCGCGGCTGAGGCTCATCGAGGCGCTTGCCGACACGGTCGTGCTCGGCCCGACGACCAACCGCCACTTCCTGATGCGCCTGCTGCAACATCCCGAGTTCGTCGCCGGCCAGGCGACCACGGCTTTTCTCGGCAAGCACACGTTCCCCGCGCCCGCGGTCAGCGATCGGCACTGGAAGCTGGCGGCGTGGCTGCTGTGGCGACAGTCGGCCGAGCGCTACCCGGCGAATCTGCGTGGCTGGCGCAATTCCAATCCGGAGCCGACGCCGATCACACTCGTCGTCGGCGAGACTGAGCGCACCATCAAGGTCGCGCCCGAGGATACGCCGCAGAACGCTGTCCCGTTCCATATCGACGGCGACAGCATCACCGTCGAGCTCGATGGCTTCGCGGCGCGCTTCGCCGACCGGACATATGCGCCGCCGGCCTTGGCGGCGGCTGGCGGCGACGGCAAGCTGCGGGCGCCGATGGATGGCCGCATCGTCGCCGTCAACGTGGCGGCCGGCGACCGGGTCGCGCGCGGACAGACGCTGATCGTGCTGGAAGCCATGAAGATCCAGCACCAGCTCAAGGCGACACGGGATGCCGCCATCGAAGCGGTAGTGGTCAAGGAAGGCCAGCAGGTTGCCAACCAAGCCGTGCTGGTCACGATGACATCGGAGATCGCGAGGCGATGAACGCTATATTGCGCCGAACCCGGCTTTAACGGCTACGCCGGCTCCGGCGGCACCGAGCACGATGGCAACAGCTTCTCCAGGACCTTTGCCACGCCCAACAGCTTCGCGTCATCCCAACGCTTGCCAGTGAGCTGCAAGCCGATCGGCAATCCTGCTTTCGAGAAGCCGCAGGGCAGGACGACAGACGGCTGGCCGGTGAAGTTGGCGAGATAGTTGTAGGCTGTGCCGGCGAAGAAATAGGGATGCGGCACCCCGTCGATCACCAAGGGCTCGCTCTGCTTCTGCCGCACGAAGGCGGCATCCGGCATGACCGGCATCAACCAGGCGTCGTACTCGTCGAGGAAGGATTCACAGAGCCGCATGGCGCCGTCGCGACGGTCGAGCACGGCGAAAAATTCGGCGAGTTCAAGACGCGCCGCCCGCGCCGCGGAGCGTGCCGAGGGGTTGGGTGAGTCGATGGCCGAAAACAGGGGCTCCCGCTCGGCAAGCGGCTGCACAGCACGGATCATGTAGTTGAAGAGGTCGCACCAGTCGTCCCAGGTCTGGCGCCAGTCGAGCCCGGCAGGCTCGGCGTGCCGCACCTTGGCCCCGGCCTTCGCCAGAAGCCTTACCGTATCCTGCGCCACCTTGGCGGTATCGGCCGACACTTTGACCAGGGGATTGCTCTCCAGCACGGCAATGCGCAGGCCCTTGGCCTTCAGAGCGGGGACGGGAGCAAGCGGCAGAGGCGGCGCTTCGGCCTCGTGGCCGTCGGGACCGGCAATAATGCGCAGCGCCAGGTCGAGATCCGCGACCGAGCGGGCCAGCGGCCCGAACGTGCCCATGTAGCGCACGGCGCGGACGACACCCGGCAGGTCGGGGACGTGACCGTGGCCCGGCACCCGCCATTCCGTCGGCTTGAACGAAAAGATCCCGTTGTAGTGCGCGGGATTGCGCACCGAGCCTCCAATGTCGCTGCCAACCTCGAGTGGCGACAGGCGTTGGGCGACGGCGACCGCGCCGCCACCGGTCGAGCCGCCGGCCGTCCGGCTCTGGTCCCAGGCATTCTTGGTCGTGCCGAACAGCGGGCTATCGGTCTGAAAGTCGGCGCACAGCTCCGGCACATTGGTCTTGCCCAGGATGACCGCGCCCGCCGCCCGCAGCCGTGCGACCAGGCTGGCGTCCTCGCTCGCGATGTTGTCCTTGAGCGGCGGGTAGCTGGAAGTCGTGTGCAGCCCCTTTACGTCGAAGGCCTCCTTGATCGTTATGGGCACGCCGTGCAGCGGGCCCAGGCGGGCGCCTTTCTTGCCCCCTGCCCGATCGGCGGCCCGCGCCGCCTTGAGCGCGCCCTCGCGATCGACGACCACCAGTGCATTCAAGCGCCCGTTGAGCCGGTCGATCCGTTCGAGATGTGCTTTTGTCGCCTCGACCGAGCTCAGCTTTCCGTTTCGTATGGCCCGCGCAAGCTTGGTTGCGGTCTCAAAGCACCAATTCATGCATGCCTCCCCTGCGGCCCCCAGAGACTAGCGGCACGCAGGGTGCCCGGCTATAGAGCCCAAGGTCACCTTGGGGTTGGGATGAGCCTGGCTATCAAAACGCTGGCGGTCGGCGCCGGTCGCAACTAGGGCGCACGCTTGCCGACGTTCGTTCTGGTCCACGGCGCCTGCCACGGCGGCTGGTGCTGGGAGAAGCTTGTGCCGCTGCTCGAGGCGCGCGGCCACAAGACGTACGCCCCCGATCTGCCGGGGCTGGGCAAGGATCAAACGCCGCCCGCCAACGTCACGCTGGCCGACAACGTCGAAAAGATCTCGCGGCTCCTGGATAAGATCGAAGAGCCGGTGGTGCTGGTCGGGCACGCGCTGGGCGGTGTCACGATCAGCCAGGTGGCCGAGGCGCGGCGGCGCAAGCTCAAGGCGCTGGTCTACCTCTGCGGGTTGATGCCGCCGTCCGGCACGGCCAGTCGCGATCTCACCGCGGGCGATCCCGACCAGCTCTTTCGCCGCTCGCGCGAGCTCAGCCCCGACGGCCGCACCTATACTTTTGCGCGCGCCCAGCTGCCGGCGTTGTTCTACGAGGACGTCTCTCCCGAGGACCGCTATCGCGCGATGGAGCGGCTGCGGCCGCAGCCTCTGGCGATTTCGACCACGCCCGTCACGCTCACCGAGGAACGCTACGGTTCGGTGCCGCGCTGGTACATCGAATGCACCCACGACAATGCCGTGCGCATCGGCCGCCAGCGCGCGATGGTGAAGGCCATCCCGTGCAAGGTCATCACCATGGAATGCGGCCACTCGCCCTTCTATAGCGCGCCCGAGGAGCTCGCCGAGCACCTCGACGCAATCGCGCGGAGTTAATCGAAAAACGCCAGGGTCCGCACTTCGATGCTCTGACGCGGCTTGGCATTGGCGGGCGATGTCGGATCGTCGAATGCCGAGTGAAGCGAGAAGCGCGCCCGGCCGTCTTTCGACGAGTCATAGCACTTGATCAGGATCGCCTCGTCGCGTGTCATGGCCGGGAAATAGCTCCAGCGATGATCGGCGTTATAGACGCCCTGATAGATCTCGCCGGTCCTGTCGGCATAGACCAGATCGCAGATCGCGAGGTCGCGCGGTGCGATGCTCCGGGCATCGACGAAGCCCAGGGGAAACATCTCGACCGGATCATGCGCGATGTTGCGCCAGACATTGTATTCGGCGAAACGCTTGTCGAGCCGCTGCTCCGCCTCCGCCGCCGGCAGGAGATCGCGCACCCGTTGCGGGCCGGATTTCTCGGTGTAGTCGTTGTGCACGCTCTGCACCGGCATGCGGTAGCCACGCTCCACGGCGCGCTCGGCGGCGCGCACCGTGTGGTCGAACACCACGACCTTGGCCGCGCCGGTCTCGCGCTTCACCAGCGCCTCGACCTCGGCGTAGTAGGCGCTGCGCACTTCCTGCTCGTCGAGGAAATCGCGCACGGCAGTCTTGTGCGCCACGAGGATGAAGGCCTGGCGATCGAGCGAGAGATCGCGGACGTGCGGCCGCGCGTCGTGGACCCGGACCGCGAAGTCGCGGTAGTTGCCGGCCCGGCGCGGCAGGCCGGTGCCCGGAGGCGGGTTGTAGGTCACCGGCTTGACGCTGAGGTCGGCGAGGTAGTTGACCCGGGCCTCGACCCAAGGTTTGGCACCGACAGGGCCCTTCGGCTCGGTAGTCCGTACATCTTGAAGATCAGGCATGATTGGCTTCTCGTTCCGTCGATAATCCCGCCCGTTAAGTCGGCCGACAGCCTATCCTTCTCAAGGGCTGCGCCTCACGAGAAGAATTCATGGAGTAATTATTCCTCGCGACCTCCGTTGGCGGGCGACACAGGCTTCCGACGTTGCCGCCGCAGAGGGGAGAACATATCCTCTGACGTGGACGGCCGATCCTGTCTGTCATCTGGGGGCGGCGATGGACGATATCCTGATCAGGGGCGGCCAAGTGATCGATGGTACCGGTGCTCCGGCTCGCGCGGCGGACGTGGCGATCCGCGCAGGCCGCATCGCCGCTATCGAGGCGAACAGGACGGAGAGCGCCGACCGTGTCATCGACGTCCAAGGCTGCGTGGTAGCTCCGGGCTTCATCGACATCCACACCCATTCCGATTTCACTCTGCCACTCAACCCAAAGGCGGAGTGCAAGATCCGCCAGGGGGTGACGACCGAGGTGGTCGGGAACTGCGGCTTTTCTGTTGCGCCGGCATTGCCCGGCAAGGTCGATGCGTTGCGCCAGTATCTGTCGGGCAGCGCCCCGTGGCTGACGTTCGAGGCCACCAACTTTGCCCGCTATATGGACAGCTGGCCCGACATGGCGGTGAACGCTGTGATGCAGGTCGGCCACAACACGCTCCGCCTGATGGCGATGGACATGGAAGACCGCGCGCCGCGCGAGGCCGAACTGCGCCACATGCAGGAAATGCTGACCGAGGGGCTGGAGGCCGGCGCGCTCGGTCTGTCTTCCGGCCTATTCACCGCGCCGGGTTGCTTTGCCGAGCGCGACGAGCTGCGCGCCCTCGGCCGCGTCTTGAAGGCCCACGGTGCACGCTACTCCTCCCATATCCGCGACGAATCCCATAGCGTGCACGAGGCCGTTGCGGAAGCGATCGACGTCGGCGAGCACTGCGGCGTCCACGTGCAGATCGCCCATATGAAGCTGTCCGGAACCGACAGCTGGGGCCAGGCCGATCGCCTTCTCGAGGCGATCGCCGCCGCCCGCACGCGCGGCGTCGACGTACACGGCGACCAGTATCCCTATGATTGGGCCACTAACCCGCTGCGCTTCCTGCTGCCGACCTGGCTGCAGGAAGGCGGCATTCCGGCGATGCTCGAACGCCTCGCCGATCCTTATGTCCGCTCGCGTATCCGGCAGAAGATTGCCGAAGTCGGCTTCAACAACTTCGGCCAGATCGAATCCTGGGCCGACATCCGCATCGCTATCTCGCCCCATGGCGCAGCCGAGCCTGGCCGAACCATCGAGGAGATCGCGCGAGAGCGGCGTTGCGATCCGCTCGATGCGGTCTGCGACGTGATCATCGCGGACAAGGGCGCGACCCGCATCGTGGTGCGATCGATGTCGGAGGGCGACGTGCGCGCCATCGCCGCCGACCCTTCCGTTCTGGTCGGCTCCGACGGGCCGTGCGTGGCGCCCTATGGCATTACCAGCCAGGGCAAGCCACACCCGCGTCTCTATGGCACGTTCCCGCGCCTCATCGGCCACTACGCCCGCGATCTGGGATTGCTCACCTTGCCTCAGGCGATCGCCAAAATGACCGGGGGCGCTGCGGCGGCGCTCGCCCTCGCGGACCGTGGCATCCTAAGTGAAGGCCAGGCGGCCGACGTGGTTGTGTTCGACCCCGCAACGATCATCGATCGGTCGACCTACGACGACCCACACCAGTATCCGGCTGGCGTCAGGACCGTGATCGTCAACGGCACGATGGTGATCGACGGCGGCGAGCACACTGGTGCCCTGCCGGGCCGACTGCTCAGGCGGCGGGGAACGGTGCTAGCATGATGAGGTCCACATTGCGGAAACGCTACCGCGTGAAATCCGCCGACAGGACCGAAGCTGCCATGAACACTCGCCGCCTGCTCGCTAGTTCCGCCATGTTTCACACTCCGTCCCGAGCTGGTGCGGTAGGCTGCTTATGGACACCGGCGTCCGTCGAAAAGCGGAAGACGGTGGTGGAGTGAAAGAACTCGCCAGGCCGCAGCACCGCCGACGGAAAGGCGGGCTGGTTCGGTGCGTCGGGGAATGCCTGGGTCTCAAAGCACAGCCCGTCGCTCTGCCGATAGGTCCTGCCGGACGGCCCGATGAGCGCCCCATTCAGACTGTTGCCGGTATAGAATTGAAGGCCCGGC
>JBPYDO010000300.1:0-19105 GCA_051985755.1 Reyranella sp.
CGCCTTTGATCCGCGCTGCGGCCATGATTTGATTTCCCTCGGAGTTGGCGCGCCTTTGTGCAACGAAAGCGCCGGAGACGTCCAGTGGCAGAAATCCTTCCCGAGGACGGCACGAGCGGAACCCTGGTCGGCCGCATCAATACGCCCGCCGGGCCAAGTGTCGTCGCGGTGCGCAAAGACGGCGTGTTCGATCTTTCGACCACCGCTCCGACGGTGGCGGATCTTTGCAACGCGGGTGACCCCGTGGCCCTGGCGCACTCGCCGGGCAAACGACTGGGCACGCTCGAAGAACTGATCCCCTCGCTTCTGGCCCCCATCGATCTGCAGGCCATCAAGGCGGCCGGGGTGACCTTCGCCGTGAGCCTCCTCGAGCGGCTGATCGAGGAGCACGCCAAAGGCGACTTGAGTCGCGCCGAGCAGGTGCGCAAGGAACTCAATCAGATCATCGGCGCCGACGTTTCCACCATCAAGCCCGGCTCACCCGAGTCCGAGGCGCTGAAGAAGACGCTGATGGCGCGCGGCGCCTGGTCGCCCTACCTCGAAGTCGGCATCGGACCCTATGCCGAGATCTTCACCAAGGCGCCGTCCATATCGGCCGTCGGCTACGGCGCCGAGATCGGCATCCGGCCGGATTCCGACTGGAACAATCCCGAGCCGGAAGTGACCTTGGTCGTCAGTGCCGCCGGCAAGATCGTCGGCGCCACGCTGGGCAACGACGTCAATCTGCGCGATCTGGAAGGCCGCAGCGCGCTCCTGCTCGGCATCGCCAAGGACAACAACGCCTCATGCGCGATCGGCCCGTTCATCCGGCTGTTCGACGTCAGCTTCACGCTCGACGACGTGCGCAAGGCCAAGGTCGATCTCGAAGTTACCGGTCCCGACCAGTTCCGCCTGCGCGGCTCCAGCGACCTGTCGAGGATCAGCCGCGATCCGGCCGACCTCGTGGCACACGCCATGGGCAAGCTGCATCAATATCCAGACGGCATGGCGCTGATGACGGGCACGCTGTTCGCGCCCACCGAGCAGCGCAAACCTGGTGGCCACGGCTTCACGCATATGGTGGGCGATCTTGTCTCGATCAGCTCGCCCAAGCTCGGCACGCTCACCAACCGCGTGAACCATTGCGACAAGATAAAGCCGTGGACGTTCGGCGCCTCGGCGCTGATGCGCAATCTCGCGGCGCGCGGGTTGCTGCGATGAGCGACGATCTCTGCCGGCTGCCGGCCTCCACCTTGCGCGACAAGATCGCAGCCAAGGAACTGTCGCCCGTCGAGCTGATGAAGGCGGTGCTGGTGCGGGCCGAGAAGCTGCAGCCCGTGCTGAACTGCTTCATCACGCTGGTGCCAAGTCACGCCATGGCCGCGGCCCAGCGCGCAGAGGACGCCGTTATGCGCGGCGCGCCGCTTGGCTTGCTGCACGGCATTCCTTATGCGGCGAAGGACCTGGTGAATACCGCAGGCGTGCGTACGACCTTCGGCTCGCTGCACTATGAGGACAATGTGCCGAAGGAGGACGCCGTCGCGGCGGCGCGCGTCAACGCGGCGGGCGCGCTGTTGTTCGGCAAGACCACCACGCCGGAATTCGGCCACAAGGCGCTGACCGACGCGCCCCTGTTCGGCCGCACGCGCAATGCCTGGAGCGCCGAGCGCACGTCGGGCGGCTCGAGCGGCGGCGGCGCCGTCGCAATCGCCGCCGGCATCGGGCCGATCGGCATCGCCACCGACGGCGGCGGCTCGACACGCATACCGGCCGCTGCCAACGGCGTGGTGGGCCTGAAGCAGAGCCTGGGCGTCATCCCGCACAGCCAGGTGGCCGACGCCTTCGGCAACTACACCTACGTGACGCCGATCACGCGCACGGTGATGGACACCGCCTTGATGTTGCAGGCCATGGCGGGGCCGCACCCGTCCGATCCCTGGTCGATCGGAGTCGCGCCGCAGGACTATATCGCGGCGGCCCGGCCCGAAGGCGACCTCAAGGGCAAGCGCATCCTGTTCAGCGCCATCCTGGGCAATCGCGTCGTGGCCAAGGACGTGCGCACCGCCTTCGAGAGCGCCCTGGGCAAGCTCAGCGCACTGGGCGCCGAACTGGTCGAGGTCAAGGACGAGCTGCCGGCGATGGAACCGGTGTGGAAGGTGATCAATCACACAACCTGGAAGGCGCGCTTCGACGACATGATCCGGCGCCCGGATAACAAGGTGTCGCCGTCATTGGTGCGCCAGGTCGCGCAGGCTGCCGACTGGTCGGGCGCTGACTATCAGCGCGCCATGTTCCGGCGCGCCGAGCTGTTCCGGCTGGTCCAGGGCTGGCTGGAAACCGCCGACTGGCTGGTGACGCCGACGCTGTCGCGCACGGCGCTGCCCATCGAGCAGGACCTGTTCGAGCCGATCGAGATCGACGGCGTCGAGGCGGGGGAACTCAGGCGCAACTGGTTCCCCTACACCATGCCGTTCAACCTGACCGGCCACCCTGCCCTCACGCTGTGTTGCGGCTTCGATAGCGCCGGCCTGCCGGTCGGGCTGCAGTTTGTCGGCCGCTTCCGCGACGAGGCGTCGGTGCTGCGCGCCGCGGCGCTTTACGAGGCGAGCGAGGATTGGCTCAGGCGATGGCCGGACCTCTAGCCCGCCAACCGCCCGCGACGCGTCGCCCGCCGCTTTCACCGGAAGAGATCCAGGCCCGCGTGCTTTATCGCGACGGGTTAATCCTGGTGATCGACAAGCCGGCCGGGCTCGCCGTCCATGCCGGGCCAAGCGGGGCGCCCAACCTTGAGGAGTGCTTCGACGCCCTGCGCTACGGCCTGCCGCGCCCGCCCGCGCTCGCCCATCGCCTCGACGCCGACACGGCGGGCGTGCTGGTGCTCGGCCGGCATCCCAAGGCGCTGCGCAAGCTCGGCCGTCTCTTCTCCGGTCGCGACACCGAAAAAATCTATTGGGCCGTCGTCGAAGGCGTACCGCCGGAGGAGGAAGGAGACCTCGACCGGCCACTGCTCAAGGTCAACACCAGGAGCGGCTGGTCAATCAGAGTCTCCGACAAGGGACAGATGGCCCTCACCCGCTACCGCGTGCTGGGTCGCGGTCCCGGCATCACCTGGCTCGAGCTCAAGCCCGAGACCGGCCGCACCCATCAGCTGCGGGTGCATCTGGCGCACGCCGGCTGCGCGGTCGTGGGCGACCGGCTCTACGGCCGGGCTGCCGAGAACACGTTCCTGCACCTGCAGTCGCACGCGATCGTGCTGCCGCTGTCGAAGTCCAAGCCGCCCATTCGCGTCGAAGCACCCCCGCCCGGGCACATGCTCAAGGCGCTGCGGGCGTGCGGGTGGCGAGCGGGCTAAGGGTCACACCGAGAAGACAGTTGCGAACAATTCATTGGATCACCTCGTCGGCCTCGGCGAGCAGCTCAGGCGGCACGGTTAGGCCCAAGGCGTGGGCGGTCTTGAGGTTGATGACGAGTTCAAAACGGGTAGGCCGCAACACCGGCAAATCACTGATCTTGGCGCCCTTGAGCACCCGGCCCGCTTGGACCCCCATTTGACGATACGAGTCAGCGAGGCTCGCCCCGTAGCTCATCAGGGCACCGTCGGCCGGGAACTCCCGGATATGGAACATGGCCGGAATGCGCCACTTGGCCGCGAGCGCAATGAGATGACCGCGCCGCGCATCGAAGGACGGGTCGTTCTGCACGACCAGCCCCTTGACTCCGGCTTTGGCGAGAGACGCAAAGCTCGCGTCCAGCTCAGGTTCCGTGCTGGCACTTTCGATGACCAGCCGCAGACCCAGCGCCTTGGCCGCAGCGCTCACGTCCCTGGACTGGGTTGCAGCATCGCTGCCGCTCTGGGGATTGATGAGCAAGCCCACCACGTCTGCCTGGGAGACCAGCCGCACCAGCAATTCGAGGCGCTTGGCTCCGAGTTCAGCACTCATGATGCCGACGCCCGTAATATTACCGCCCGGACGCGCCAGGCTGGCGACCAGGCCGTCCGCCACCGGATCGCCCGCTATGAATACGATCGGAATTGAGGAAGTTGCTGCCTTGGCCGCACGGACCGACGGCGTGCCTCCGCCGGCGACCATGATCGCAGGTTGCAGGGCGACAAGCTCCTTGGCCATCGCCGGCAGCCGCCCGTAGTCGCCGCTCGCCCATCTGTATTCAAGCCTCGCCGTCTTGCCATCGACGTAGCCGAAGGCTTTGAGGCCTTGCAGGAACGCCGCGGTGTGTACCTCGGACTCATCGCGCGACCGGCTACTGAGGAACCCAATGAGGGGTCCAGCAGATTGTTGAGCGCGGGCAGCCATCGGCAAGACCGCAGAGCTGCCCAAAAACAGAACGAGGTTCCGCCGTTTCACTCGAGCACCTCGTAGGCGCGAGACAGACCAACGCTCTCTATCCTTGACCCATAAGGCTACAGGACGGTGTCCTTGCCACCAAGTCGGATAAGGCAACCCCAAAGCTCTTCACCTAGTTCACCTAGTCCCTCGACTTCACCCAGATGCGCAAAGTGTCGCCGACCGTGAAGCCCGCTTTGTGCGCGGCTTCGAGTTCGTCGTCGGCCTCGTAGCCGACCAACGGCAGGCCGGGAAAGGTCGCGGCGGCAAGAGAGGCCAGGTCGCGCCATACGGCCACGGCATCGTCGGCATCGGCCAGCACGTTGGAGATGCCGACCACGTTCTCGGCCCGATAGAGCGTGCCGCCGGCGACCATGGCGCCGCGACGGCGGCCGCAGAACAGAGCGAAATTCTCGTCGCTGAACAGGCCGGGATGGAGATCCTCTTGGCCGTGGTTCGCCCGCTCCCAGACGATGCCCGAGGCGGGCTTGCCGGCCCGCGGATTTTCTCGCCTGATCCAGTTCGCCTCGAACAAGACGTCGAAGCCGAGACGCGCGATGTCGAGCGTGTGGAAGCTGTCCTTGACCGACCAGCGGCCCGGCAGATGCGACTTCAGCAGGATGCGGATGGTCTGGCGCTGTTCGGCGATCTCGGCCTCGCCGCCGCTCAAAGTGATGGCGTTGGGATAGAAGCGCGGCACCGGATCGGCGCTGACCCACATGTGCTCGAGGAATCGTCCGCTGTTGCCGTGTGCGAAGCAAACGGCGTTGCACCAGCGTGCATTGTTGCGCGCTGCATCCACCGTCCAGGCGTGTTTCATGTTCAGGCGGGCCGCGCTTCAGGCCCGTACTTCCTCGCGCTGGAAGATGACGTAGGCGGCAGCGAACACCACGATCATGCCGGCAATCAGACCGGTTATTTGCGGCCAGATCAACAGCAGGCTTTGGTCGAGCGGCAGGGGAGCGTTGGGGATGGTGCCGGCGGAGCGCGCCAGGAACAGGTTCGAGAAGTCGCCGAACACCCTGGTTTCGGGATTGAGCAAGCCGACAACGGCCTCGCTGAACAAGGTGCCTGGCGAGACGCGCATCAGCGCCTCACCGAACTGCTCGTAGGAAATGAGGTCTCCGGCGGTCCTGATCTCGGTCGGCGCGAAGCCGAGCGCCAGCGACGAGGCGATCATCGGCCACAGGATGAAGAAGAACAGCCACAGGCCCAGCGCGCACAGCGCCGAGGTGGCCGTCGAGCGGAAGATCACCGAGAACAGCATCGAAATCGCCAGCCAGACGCCGCCATAGGCGACCGCCGCGATCAGGAAGCCGAGCGCGCGCGCCACCTCGACGCCGCGCGGCGGCAGGCCGAGCAGCAGCAGGCCGGCGCCAAACACGATCAGCCACAGCGCCAGCAGCGAGACGGCGAGCGTCGTGAGACCGGCCAGGAACTTCCCGATCAGGAGCGCATCGCGATAGATCGGCTGCGACAGCACGCGGCTGAGGGTGCGGCGGTTGAACTCGCTGTTCACCGAATCGAAGCCGAGGCCGATGGCGATCAGCGGAATCAGGAAGTTGAGCGCCGTGACGAAGCTGATCTGCACTTCCTCGGGCGCGATGGTGAAGATGCGCAGGAAGAGGTAGGCGTCGGCGCCGACCACGGTGCGCAAGGTCTTGAGCGACATCGCCACCGGAAAGGCGCCGAGCACGATCACGAACAGGGTGAGCACCGTCATGCGGATGCTGCTCAGGTGGTCGGCGAGTTCCTTGATGAAAACCGGCCCGACGCCGGTGAAGGGCGAGCCTTCACGGTGGGCCGCTTGGGGCCGGTTGGGGCGACTTCCTGTGCTAGGCGGCATGTCGCTCTCCCTGGAAATAGCGGGTGTAGACCTCCTCGAGGCTGGGCTGCAGCTCGGCGAGCCGAGTCAGCGCCCCGCCGCCCGAGACGATGCGCTGGGCCACCGGGGCACGCACGTCGCGATCGGCGACCACGCGCCAGGCACTGCCCTGGGCTTCTTGCGGACCCGCCGGCAGCACGCGCTGGACTCCGGCGATACCCGAGATCGCCGCCGGCACGTCGATGCCCGTCGCCTCGACCAGGATGGGATGGCCGGCCCCCAGCACCTGGTTGGCGAGCTCGACCACGCTTCCCATCAGCGCGACCTTGCCTTTGTTGAAGAGCGCCACGCGGTCGCAAACGCTCTGCACGCGGTCGAGCAGATGCGAGGAGAGCAGAACGGCCACGCCGGCCTTCTTCAGCCCGCGGATCATCTCCAGGAGCTCCAGGGTGGCGTGCGGATCGAGCCCCGAGGTCGGCTCGTCGAGGATCGCTACTTCGGCCTTCTTCATGACGATCTCGGCAATGCCGAGCCGCTGGCGCATGCCGCGCGAGAAGGTGGCGACGCGCATGTCCGCCACTTCGGTGAGCTCGACCCGTTTCAGGGCCTCCATGATCCGCGGCTCCGCCTCGCGGCGCGGCATGCCGAGCAGGCGGGCTGTGTAGACGAGGTTCTCGCGCGCCGTCAGGTGGTCGTAGAAGCCGACGGCGTCCGGCAGATAGCCAACGCGCCGCTTGACCTCGAGAGGCTGGCGAACCGGGTTGAAGCCCAGCACCTCGACAGAGCCGCCGCTGGTCTCGGTGAGACCGAGCATCATCAGGATGGCCGTGGTCTTGCCCGCGCCGTTCGGCCCGAGCAGTCCAAAGATCTCGCCGCGCCGGATGCTGAGATCGACGGCGTCGACCGCGCGGGTCGCGCCGTAGAGCTTCAGCAGTCCGCGGGCTTCGATGACGTTGTCGCTCATCGTCGCCCGCACCCGCTACCGACGCCCGAAGCGCGCGACCGCGCCCAGCAGCACCAGGAGCGCCACGGCGATGATACCGATGCCCACGATGCCCCACACCGTCGAGGTAGTCACGGTAATGCGGAAATCGGCGTTGCTCGACTCGCCGCGACCGTTGGCACGGAAGGAAGCGACATAGTCGCCGGCGATCGCCTTGTCGGACGGCGTCACCTCGGCCTTCACTTCCTTCTTTTCGTCAGGCGCCAGGCGCTGGATCGTCTTCGGGTTGAATTCGACCTTCCAGTTGGTCGGCACGCTGCCCGACATCTCGACGTCGTCGACCGGCGCGCTGCCGTCGTTGCTGACCTGCAGGACGTATTCCGCCGTCTTGCCGACCTGGGCCTCGCCGCTCAGCCGCCCGTCCTTGGTGCTCAGCGCCAGCTTGCCCTGGCCGGTGACCTGCAGCGTGACCTTCTGCTCGGCGGTCGCCCCTTCGGCCGCGACCTTGAACGTGACCGTGTAGTTGCCGGCCTTGATGTCGCGCGGCGGCGTTACCTTGAGCTTGATGTCCTTCGACTGGCCCGCCTCGATCGGAATCGAGCTGATCTCGTTGGTGCTGTAGCCTTCGGTGAAGGTGGTCTGGAAATTGGCCGGCGCCTGCGCCGCCAGCGCCACCGTCAGATCCTTGCCGCTGTCGTTGCTGACCGACATCGTGTAGTCGAACGACGACTTGGGCGTACCCATCAGCGACGGCAGCTTGGTCTTGATCGTGAGCTTGGCCGGCGTCTCGGTCGCGATGGTGAGCGTCACCGGCAGCTCGAGCGACTTGGTGGCGCCGTTGGCACGGACGACGATGGTCTGCGAGCCCGGCTTGGCCTCCTTCGGCACGTCTACCCGCAGTTGCAGGCTGACGCTCTCGTTCATGGCCGGCATCGCCGCCGCTACGGGCTGGCCACCACCCAGGATGTCGGCCTTCCAGCCGGCCGGCGCTCCCGTCGCGGACAGCGTGAACTGCTCGGGCGCGAGGCCGGCGTTCTGCAGCTTGAAACGCACATTGGTGATCTCACCTGGGCGCACCGTCTGCGACGGATAGTCGGTAAGAAGCCACAGGCCTTTGACCGGCGGTGGTGCCGGTGGTTCTGCGGCTTGGACCTGGATTGTGGTGAGAACGGAAGCGGCTACGAGAGCGAGCAAAGTAAGTAGGCGGCGCATAGTTGGTTCCTGCGTCATCGATCGGCCTGCAATCCCCGGTTTGCGGCGGCGCAAGCTAGTCGATCAAAAGCGACGAAAAAATGGCAAAGGCCGTGGAAAGGTCCCGCCCTAGGCGGCGGCGCTTGGTCGCGCCTTCATGCGCTCGTACCACGCCGTGAGATTCTTGTTGGCCGGATCGAGCGGCTGTCCCACACCCTTCATGAAGTCGACGAAGGCGAACAACAGGATGTCGGCCATGCTGAGCTTGTTGCCGGTGACGTAGGGCTTGCCTCCCATCAAACCGTCGAGCCATGTGAGCTTGTCGCGCGCCGTGGCCTTGAGGCCGTCGGCTGCCTCCGGAATGCAGCGGATGCGGTTCTGGAACAGCTTCAACCCCTCCGCGAAGCGGAATCCGTTGGCCCCCGGTTCGACGATGTTGAGGTCGATGCGACGCGTCCACATGCGGGTCTTGGCGCGCTCCTCGGGCGTGTCACCCAGCAACGATGGCGTGTCCTTCTTGACTTCGTCGAGGTACTCGCAGATCGCGGTGATTTCCGCGAGCACGGTGCCGTCGTCCAGTTCCAGCGCCGGACACTGACCCGAAGGATTGACCTTGAGATAAGGTTCGCGCCGGTTCTCGCCGCCGCGCAGATCGACCTCGACCTTGGGCAGTTCGATGCCCTTCTCCGCCATGAACATGCGCACCATGCGCGGATTGGGCCCGACGGAGTTGTAGAGCTTCATAGGTCGTCCTCCCTGTTCAACGCCCCCTTAGCAAGTCCCAATCCCGGTGTCATCCCGAGTGCAGCGAGGGACCATTCCTGTCGCCTTTAGGATCCCTCGCTGGCGCTCGGGATGGCACGGGAGCCTGGGTCGAATGGGTGCGCAACTACCGCCAGGGCTCGACCAAAATCTTGGTATGACGCCCGGGGTTGCCGAGCTCGGCGAAGGCGCCTTTGACGCCGTCGAGGCCGACCTTGGCGGTGATCAGCGACGGCGCGTCGACCTGGCCTTCCGCCAGCAGCCTGAGCGAACAGACGAATTCCTCGGGCGTGTAGCCCAGCACGAACTGCAGGTTGAGCTCCTTCATGATGCCGAACATCGGCTCGATCGAGTCGCTCTCCATGCAGACGCCGACCACGACGATGCGGCCATCGCGCGGCACTTTTTCCATGGTCTGCTGGATCAAGCCGGGCACGCCGACGCACTCGAAGACCACGACCCGCTTGCCGGGCCCGAGCTTGCCGTAGGGATCTTCCTTGGCCGGATCGATCACGATGTCGGCGCCCATGCGCTCGGCAAGCTCGCGCCGCTTGGGCGAGAAGTCCGCCGCCACGATCGGCCGAAGGTTCTTCAGCCGAAGCGCCACGATGACCGCCAGCCCGACCGGGCCACAGCCCACGACCAACGGCGCCTCGTCGCCCTTCAGGTTGGCTTTCTCGACGGCATGCACGCCCACCGCCAACGGCTCGGTGAGGGCGGCGTGCTCGGTCGGCAGGCCGTTCGGCACTTCGAGCAGCAGTGGCGCCGCCAGCAGCATCTGCTCGGCATAGCCGCCGACATATGTGTTGGAATAGCCCATGGCCTTGGGCCCATCGGCCTCGAGCATCACCGGCATGGCGCAGACTCGCGTCCCGGGCTTCAGCTTCTTTTCCGTCTTGGGCCCGTAGTCGATCACCTCGCAGCAGAACTCATGGCCGAACACGACGTCGCGCTTGAGATCCATTGGCAGGCGGCCGGGAATGCGCCTGGTGACCTCGACCATGCGATGCGCGTGCTTGGCCGCGTGCAGGTCCGAACCGCAGATGCCGCAGGCCAGCGTCTTGGCCAGAACCTGGCCCATCGCCGGCACGGGTTCCGGCAGGGTGTCGACGACGAGATCGCCGCCACGGAAGATCGCCGCCCTCATCCTGTCCCCTCCTCACTTCGCCAATGCTTCGCGCACCCGCTTGCGCAGCGCGGGAACCACCTTGGCTTGGAACCATGGATTACGTTTCATCCAAATGCCACTGCGCCATGACGGGTGCGGCAACGGGAAGAACTGCGGGCCATAGGCCTTATAACCTCTGACCGCTTCGGTGAGCGTCGGCTTTTTGCCGATCCCTTCGAGATACTCGGCCTGGGCGTAGCTGCCCACGAACAGGCTGAGACGCAGTTCCTTGAGCAGCCGCAGGATGCGCTCGTGCCAAAGCGGCGCGCATTCGGGGCGCGGCGGCAGGTCGCCGCTCTTGCCGGCTCCCGGATAGCAGAAGCCCATCGGCATCAGCGCAACCTTGTCGGGATCGTAGAACTCCTCGACCGAAAGTCCGGCCCAGTCGCGTAGGCGATCGCCGCTGTCGTCCCGCCAGGGCACGCCGCTCTCGTGCACGCGCGAACCCGGCGCCTGGCCGATAATGACGAGGCGCGACCTCGCGCTGAACTGCACGATCGGCCGCGGACCGAGCGGCAGTGCCTTGGCGCAGACCGTGCAGTGCCTTATCTCCCGCAAAAGAGACTTGGCGCTGCTGCTGTCAGGCAATGAACGCCCTCACGGTGTCGACGAACGCGCCGAGCCGGTCGTGATGCACCCAGTGGCCGGCACCCTCGAACTCGATAACCTTGGCCGTCTTGAAATGCTTCACCCTGCCGTCTTTCTCGGGATTCGAGGCCCAGCTCTCCTTGCCGTAAATCAGCAGCGTGGGACAGGTGATGCGGCCCCACAGCGTTTCGATCTCGCCGTAGGTCATGTCGTAGGGCGGCCAGGCGCGGACGTAGTTGTCGAACTTCCAGCTGTAGGTGCCGTCCTCGTTCTGGTTGACGCCTTGCTGCGTGAGATGCCTCGCCTGCTCGGCAGACAGGTGTTTGTTCTCGTCCTGCATGCGCTTGAAGGCATCTTCGATTGTTGGATAGCGCCGCGGCACGCGGCCCGACAGCATGCGCTGCTCGTCGACCCATTCGGTCATGCGCTGGGTTATCGATTTGTTGCTGCGTTTGGCGATCCCCTTGGGCGCTGGGCCAAGCCCCTCGATCGCCACGAGCCGCCGCACCTTGTCGGGATAAAGGCCGGTGTAGCGCAGGCAGATATTGCCGCCCAGCGAATGCGCCACGATCGTGACCGGCGCCAGCTTCTGCTGGTGGACGAGCTGGTCGAGGTCGTAGATGTACGACGACATGGTGTAGTTGCCGTCGGGCGACCACGCGCTGTCGCCATGACCTCTGAGATCGGGGCAGATGATGTGCCAGTCGCGGCGCAGCGCCTGAGCGACCCAGTCCCAATTGCGGCAATGGTCGCGGCCGCCATGCACCAGCAGCAGCGGTGGCGCATCGGGGTTGCCCCAGTCGACATAGTGCATGCGCAGGCGCTGGGAGATGTAGTGGCGGGAAGTCGGGCCCGGCATACCGTCAAGCGTACTCATGCGGGCATTGTATAGACTGTGGTTGCGAAAAGGAGGAGGCCGTGACCAGTCCCCACCCCACTCCCTCACCCCGCACACTGACAGGCAGCTGCTTCTGCCGGGCCGTGCAATACGCTGTGCCGGACGAATTCCGCTACGCCATGAACTGCCACTGCTCCAACTGCCGGCGGACCACCGGCTCGGCCTACAAGCCGTTCGCCGGCATCGAGCGCGAGAAGTTCGCCGTCACCAGGGGCGCCGACAACCTCTTGATCCATGGCAGCGAGCGCAACCACAACGCCCACTGCAGGACATGCGGCTCGTTGCTCTATTCCCTGGTACGCGACGCGCAATACGTGCACGTCACCATGGGAACCCTGTTGGACGAGCCGACCATCCGCCCGTCTCGGTACATTTTCGTCGGCTCCAAGGCGCCGTGGTTCACCATCACCGACGACCTGCCGCAGTTCGAGGAGCATGCCCGATCGGGCTAAAAGCGGGATGACCCTCGGTCGGATCTCGATGCAAGAGGTGATGCGCTGGGAGCGCGCCACTCCAGTGGCGCTCTTCTCGGCGCGTCAACATCCCATGAGCGCGACTGGAGTCGCGCGCTCCCAGCACGCTTCGTCCTGCATCAACATGGCGACCGGGTGATTTCATCTCCAGTCGTCCCGCGCTAGACGAGCTCCTGTCTCAGCTTGGCGGCTTCCTTCAGGAGCAGCGGCGCGTACTCGGCGATCATGACCTTGGCCGGTACCTGCTCGGGATGAACCCCGATATTGAGGGCGGCGATCGCCTTTCCGTCGAAGCGCACGAGCGGCACGGCAATCGATCGGATGCCGACCTCCACCTCCTGGTCGGCCAGCGCAAATCCCTTCCGGCGGGCATCGATGATCAAGCGTCGGATCTCCGATTTGGCGACAACAGTCTGCCGCGTGAACCGGACAGGCCTCAGGCCCGCCAGGAAGGCGTCGATTTCTTGGTCGCTCTGCGTGCTCATGAACGCCCGACCCAGAGCGCCGCAGAACACCGGCAATCGGAAGCCGATGCCGAGGCCAACCGAAGGCGGACGGGCGGGAACGCTGCGGGCGATCATCACCATCTCCTCGCCATCGCGCACGGCAACCGAGCACGAGGCATCGACCTGGCGGCTGATCCGTTCGCAAACCGGCTGCAGGATGCTCACCACCGGGTTGGACGTGAGATAGGCAATGGCAAGCTTCAGGACCCGTGAGGTCAGCCGGAACAGGCGGCCTTCTGTCTCCACGTAGCCAAGCTCCACCAGGGTCGCGAGCGCGCGCCGCACCGTGGCGCGCGGCAGATCGACGGCACGCGCCACATCGCTCAAGGTCATCTGTCGATGATGCTCGTCGAAGGCGTTGATGACCCCGATGCCGCGCGCCAGCGCCTCGGAAAAGGCGGCACTGTCGGCCCGCTGGCGGCGTTTTTCGGCATCTTGCGGACGGAGCCTGCTCATGGGACGATCCTTTATTGAACGTATGTTCGGTAATGTAACACACTCTCATCTAGTACACACGGCATGCTAAGTTGGGGACGATCACCATGACCCCTGCCCAGAACGAGCTGATCACTCGCGTCGGTCCCGGCACCAAGTGCGGGTCGCTGATGCGGCACTATTGGCACCCGGTGGCGCTCACGGAGGAACTGCCGGCCGCGCGGCCGGCCAAGGCGATCCGCGTGCTGGGCCAGGATTTCGTGCTGTTCCGCGACGAGCGTGGCCGACACGGGCTGCTCGACCGCCATTGCCCGCATCGCGGCGCCGACCTCGCCTATGGCCGCCTGGAAGATGGCGGGCTGCGCTGCCTGTTCCATGGCTGGCTGTTCGATGTCGGCGGCAAGTGCCTCGAGACTCCGGCCGAGCCGGAGGGCAGCGCGCTCTGCCAGCGCGTGCGGCAGCGTTCCTATCCCGTCGTGGTCAAGAACGGCATCATCTTCGCCTATCTGGGCGAAGGCGAAGCGGCCGCCCTTCCCGACTTTGACTGCTTCCTGGCGCCCGGCACGCACGCCTTCGCCTTCAAAGGCATGATCGACTGCAACTGGCTGCAGGCGCTCGAAGTCGGCATCGATCCGGCGCACGCATCGTATCTGCACCGCTTCTACGAGGACGCCGATCCGTCGGGCGAGGCCTATGGCCGGCAGTTCCGCGCCTCTTCCTCCGATTCCGACATTCCCATGACCCAGTTGCTGCGCGAGCACACGCGGCCGCAGATCGAGGTCGAAGGCACCGACTACGGCCTGCGCCTGTTCGCCGTGCGCCGCCTCAGCGACAAGCACACGCACCTGCGTGTCACCAACATGATCTTCCCGTACGCCATCGTGATCCCGATGAGCTCGGAGATGATCCTGACCCAGTGGCACGTGCCGATCGACGATACGTCCTGCTACTGGTACGCGATCTTCACCAGCTTCGGCGCGCCGGTCGATCACCAGCAGATGCGCGAGCAGAGGCTGCAGCTCTACGAGCTGCCCGACTACCGTCCGCGGCTCGGGCGGCACAACGACTGGGGCTACAACGTCGCCGAACAAGCATCGAAGACGTTCACGGGCATGGGCTTCGACATCAACGTCCACGACCAGTGGGCAATCGAAAGCCAGGGGCTCATCCATGACCGCTCGCGCGAGCATCTCGGCACGACCGACAAGGCGATCGTCGCCTATCGCCGCCTGCTGCTGTCAGCCATCAACCAGGCGGCGGCCGGCGAAAAGCCCCTGATGTGCCCCGATGCGGCGCGTGCCGCCACCATGCGCGGCCCGATCACACTCGACGGCATGGCCCCGACCCAGGGCTGGCAGGCCTACTGGAAAGACGTCGACGCGCGGCGCCGCAGCGCGTCGAGCTGGGCCGCCAAGACCGTGCCGCCGCTCGTCGCCTGAGCGCGATGCCTCTCGCCGAAAAGGCCGGTCTGTGGACCGCCGAGCGCCAGGCGGCGGCGCGCGAGGTCGAGCGGCGCATCCAGGCCGCCAGCCTCGGCGTGGTGCGCCTGGCCTTTGCCGATCAGCACGGAATCCTGCGCGGCAAGACGCTGGCAGCGGGCGAGATCGCCTCCGCGATGAGGAACGGCGTGGGATTCACCGCGACCATGCTCATGAAGGACACCTCGCATCGCACGGCCTTTCCGGTGTGGGGTCCCGGCGGCGCGTTCGGTGGCAAGGAGTGGGAAGGCGCCGCCGACGTCGTGATGCTGCCCGACCCGTCGACGTTCCGGGTATTGCCGTGGGCGCCGCACACCGGGTGGATGCTCTGCGACATCTTCTTTGCCGATGGCCGTCCGGTGCCGCTCAGCACGCGGCATGTCTACCGCCTGGCACTCGCTGCGCTGGCCGAGGCCGGCTACGACTTCTTGGTCGGCCTCGAAGTCGAGTTCCATCTCTTCAAGCTCGAGAAGGCGCAGCTTGGCGCCGGCGATGCGGCACAGCCCGGCCATCCCGGCCAGCCGCCCGAGGTGTCGCTGCTCAACCAGGGCTACCAGTACCTGACCGAGCAGCGTTACGACGAGCTCGACCCGATCCTGGAAATCCTGCGCACCAACATCACGGGCCTCGGCCTGCCGCTGCGCTCTCTCGAGGTGGAATTCGGCCCGAGCCAGGTCGAGTTCACCTTCCGCGCCGGCACCGGCCTGGAACCGGCCGACGCGATGGTGCTGTTCCGCGGCGCCGTCAAGCAGGTGGCGCAGCGCCACGGCTACCACGCGACCTTCATGTGCCGGCCCAAGCTGCCCAACCTCATGTCGAGCGGCTGGCATCTGCACCAATCCCTCAAGGATCGGAAGACTGGCAACAACGCCTTCGTTGACGCCAAGGAACCGCTGTCCTCCGTCGGCATGCACTACATGGCGGGCTTGCTCGCACATGCTCGCGCCGCGGCGGCCTTCAGTACGCCGACGCTCAACGGCTACAAGCGCTACCGCCCCTTCTCTCTCGCACCCGATCGTGCCATCTGGGCGCGCGAGAATCGCGGCGTCATGGTGCGCGTCCTCGGTGGCCCCGGCGATCCAGCCACTCATCTCGAGAACCGGGTCGGCGAGCCGGCGGCCAATCCTTACCTTTATATGGCGAGCCAGATCGTTTGCGGCCTCGACGGCATCAAGACCAAAGCCGACCCCGGACCCTCGGCCGATGCGCCTTACGAGACCAAGGCGCCGCTGCTGCCGCGCTCGCTCGACGAGGCACTGGCCGCACTGCGCGAGGACAAGGCGTTGCGCTCAGGCTTCGGCGATTTCTTCGTCGACTACTATCTCAAGCTCAAGCAGGCCGAACTCGACCGCTTCTCGCTGGAAGTCAGCGACTGGGAGCAGCGCGAGTACTTTTCGATCTTCTAGGCGACCCGCGCCAGCACGGCAGCCGCCTCGTCGACCAGCGTGGCGACCAGCGCACTGGCCGGCATCTCACGCGCCAAGGTCGGCGCCTGGCCGCTCCATAGCGGCATGAACTCGTGCGACCCTTTGGATTCGCACGCGACGCGCAGAGGATGCGCCGCGCCGGCCGCCAACGGAAAGGCTGGCGCGTCGGCGCTGATCGGCCCGACCTCGCGGACGATCCGATTGACGATCGAGCGCGCCGGCCGGCCGGTGAACACGTTGGTGAGCGCCGTACTATTGTCGCGCGCCTCCTTCAGCGCTCGGCGATGCAACGGCGTGATCTTCGACTCGGCCGTCATCAGGAAGGCCGTGCCCATCTGCACGCCGGCCGCCCCCAGCGCCAGCGCCGCCGCAATGCCGCGCCCGTCGCCGATGCCGCCGGCGGCGATCACCGGCACCTTCACCGCGTCGACGACCTGCGGCACCAGCGCCATCGTTCCCGCCTGGCGTGACAGATCGCTCCAGATGTCGGCCGTCAGGAATATGCCGCGATGGCCGCCGGCCTCGTTGCCCTGGGCGATGATGGCATCGCAGCCATTCTGCTCGAGCCAGCGCGCCTCGTCCGCCGTCGTCGCCGACGAGATGATGACGATCTTGGCGTCCTTCAGGCGCTTCACCAGCGCCGCATCGGGCAGGCCGAAATGGAAGCTGGCCACGCGCGGCTTGAACTCCAGCACCACATCGCACAGCGCCGCGTTGAAGGGTCCGCGCGAAGGTCCGCCCGCGCCAGCGTCGGCCGCCACGCCGAGCTCCTGGTAGTAGTTCGCCAGCCGCCTGCGCCAGCGCGCCTCGCTCTCGGCATTGTGCGACGGCTGCTTGTGCACGAAGAAATTGGTGCTGAACGAGCGCCCGGTTCCCTGGCGCACGATCTGCAGTTCCCCGCGCAGGCTCTCGGGTGTCGCGGTGGCGCCCGGGACCGAGCCCAGCCCGCCCGCTTCCGACACGGCGATGGTCATGGCGGGCGAGACGATGCCCGGCATCGGCGCCTGGATGATGGGATGGTCCACGCCAAATAGGTCGAGCAGCCGTCGATCGCGCCATTTCATGACAGGACCTCCATGTTCAATTGCCGTAATCCTAGCACGCCTGCGGCGTGCGCGACTTCGACGTTGCCGACCTCGATGGCAACATGATCTTCTGCGGCAGCCAATCGAAGAAGAAGTGAAGGAGTAGCCATGGACCTCTGGCAGTACGACGCCACCGATCTCGCCCGCCTGATCCGCACCGGCCAGGCCTCGGCCACCGAAGCCATCGCCTCGGTGCTCGGCCGCCTGCACAAGGTCAACCCCGCCATCAACGCCGTGGTGCGCGTGCTCGAGGAGGACGCACGCAGCGCGGCGGCGACGGCCGATGCGAGCCGCGCGCGCGGCCACGCCCTGCCGCCGCTGCACGGCGTGCCGGTCACCATCAAGATCAATGTCGACGTCGCCGGCCAGGCGACCGACAACGGCGTGGTGCCGCTCAAGGACTTCATCGCCCAGGAGGACAGCCCGGTCGTCGCCAACCTCAAGCAAGCGGGCGCCATCATCATCGGCCGCACCAACGCGCCCGCCTTCTCCATGCGCATCTTCAGCGACAACGCGCTACACGGCCGCACGCTCAACCCGCGCGATCCCTCGGTGACGCCGGGCGGCTCGAGCGGCGGCGCGGGAGCGGCGACCGCGACCGGTATCGGACCCATCGCGCACGGCAACGACATCGGCGGCTCGGTGCGCATTCCGGCCTATTGCAACGGCGTGGTCGGCTTGCGCACCGGCTTTGCGCGCATTCCCTCGTTCAATCCGACGGCGGCCAACGCCGGCCGGCCGGTCGGCGGCGTCCTGATGGCGGTGCAGGGGCCGCATACCCGCAGCGTGCGGGACGCGCGTCTTGCGCTCGAAGCCATGGCACGCGGCAATCGCCGCGATTGGCGCTGGAACGACGTCCCCATGCAAGGGCCGCCGCCGGCCCGGCCGATCAAGGTCGCGATCGTGCCGGAGTTCCCCGGCTGCCAGACCCACCCGGCGCAGGCCGCGGCCGTGCGGGCGGCCGGCAAGCATCTCCAGGGCGCAGGCTACGTGGTCGAGGAGATCATGCCGCCCGATCTCGAGCGTGGCGTCGAGCTCTGGCAGCTGATCATCGCCACGGAGTCCTTCCACGGCCTGTGGCCGCAGATGCAGAAGATGGGTGACCCCGACGGCATCGCCGCCATGCGCTGCTGGCTCGAGCTGCACAAGCCGCAGGATCTGCCGACCTATCTCGGCGCCCTCACCGAGCGCGAAGGCGTGCTGTTCCGCTGGATGACCTTCATGCTGCAATGGCCGCTGGTCATCTTCCCCACCCTCGCCGATCTGCCGCCCAAGCAGGTGAGCGACACGACGCTCGCGGGCCAGGCGAAGGTGATGAACTCCATGCACCCTGCTTTCATTGCGCCGCTACTTGGCTTGCCCGGCCTCGCCGTGCCGGTCGGCAGCCACGGCAAGCTGCGCACCGGCGTGCAGATCATGGCCATGCGCAATCGCGAGGATCTCTGCCTCGATGCCGGCGAAGTCATTGAAGCTGCCGAGGGCGTGGTGACGCCGATCGATCCCTCAAGCTAGGCGTACGCTCACTCGATCACCTCGTCGGCGACCGAGAGCAGGTTGACGGGTATGGTCAGCCCAAGGGTCTTTGCGGTCTTCACGTTGACGAGCATCTCGAACTTGCTCGGCCGTACCACGGGCAGATCGTTGGGCGTCGCGCCCTTGAGGATGCGGCCGGCATAGCTGCCAACCTGGCGGTGCGTGTCCGCCAAATCGGTTCCATAGCTGATCAAGCCCCCCTCGACCACGTACTCGCGCTGTCCGTAGATGGTCGGGATGGCGTGGCGTGCCGCAAGCGCGACGATTTGTTCGCGCCGGGACTCATCGAAAAATTGCTCGGCCATGACGACCAGCGCGATGTTCCGGCGATCCGTGAGCTTCGCAAAGGCCGCGTCGATTTCGCCTGCCGTGCCGGCGCCCAGGATATCGAGGGGCCGGCCCAGCTGGTGCGCTGCCTCGCGTATCTCCCTCGTCGTGGTATCGACCACCGGATTTTTGGGATTCATCAAA
>JBPYDO010000301.1:0-4718 GCA_051985755.1 Reyranella sp.
CGGCCTCACGGCCTCGCTGGCGCTCGCCGAGCATGTGCGGGCGAGGGCGGGCAACGCTTGACGCAGAAGGAGAACCGCATGGCCAAGATCATTCGCAATGCCTCGGCTCATTGGACCGGCGGCCTGAAGGACGGCAGGGGTGCGATCTCGCTCGAATCGGGCGCGATGAAGGACTACCCCTATGGTTTTGCCTCACGCTTCGAGGGTCAGAAAGGCACCAACCCCGAGGAGCTGCTGGGCGCCGCCCACGCCGGCTGCTTCACCATGGCGCTGTCATTGATCCTTGGCGAAGCCGGGCTCAAGGCCGACCAGATGGACACAAGCGCCAAGGTGACGCTTGAGCAGGTCGAGGGCGGCTTCGCCATCACCGCCGTTCACCTCACGCTCAAGGCCAAGATCCCCGGCACGGACTCGGCCAAATTTACCGAGCTCGCCAACATGGCCAAGGCCGGCTGCCCGGTCTCGAAAGTGCTTAAGGCCGACATCACGCTCGACGCCGCGCTGGTCTAGTCCGCTCAGCGGAAGCTTGCTTCCCCGCTTCGCACGATCGGGCGAAGTCTGATCTAATCTCCCCGCAATGCTCTTGCGGGGAGAGGAATGATCAAGACTCGCTTCACCGAAATGTTCGGCATCAAGCATCCGGTCGTGCAGGGTGGCATGCAGTGGGTCGGCCGCGCCGAGCTCGCCTCGGCGGTGTCCAATGCGGGCGGGCTCGGCATCCTGACAGGCCTCACCCAGCCGACGCCGGAGGACCTGCGCAAGGAGATCAAGCGCTGCTGCGACATGACCGATCAGCCGTTCGGCGTCAATCTCACCATCCTGCCGACGCTGGTGCCGCGACCCTACGGCGAATACATGGACGCGATCATCGATTCCGGCGTGAAGATCGTCGAGACGGCCGGCAACAATCCCAAGCCCTTCCTGCCCAAGCTCAAGGACGCCGGCATCAAGGTGATCCACAAATGCACGTCGGTGCGCCATGGCGTGACGGCCGAGCGCATCGGCGTCGACGCCATCTCGATGGACGGCTTCGAATGTGCCGGCCATCCTGGCGAGGACGACATCCCCAACCTGGTGCTGCTGCCGGCCGCGGCCAACGTCATCAAGATCCCGATGCTCGCCTCGGGCGGCCTGGGCGATGCGCGAGGCCTGGTGGCGGCGCTGGCGCTCGGCTGCGAGGGCATCAATATGGGCACGCGCTTCATGGCGACCAAGGAAGCGCCGATTCACGACAAGGTGAAGCAGGCGCTCGTCGACAGCGACGAGCGCTCGACCTCGCTCATCTTCCGGACCCTGCGCAACACCAGCCGCGTCTACGGCAACTCGGTCGCCAGGAAGGCGATCGAGATGGAGCACGAGGGCAAGACGATCAAGGAGATCGGCCCGCTGGTGGCCGGCACGCGTGGCAAGGTGGTCTACGAGACGGGCGACCTCGAGCACGGCATTTGGTCGGCCGGAACGGTCATGGGCCTGATCAAGGACATCCCCAGCTGCAAGGAGTTGATCGAGCGCATCGTGCGCGAAGCCGAAGCCATCATCCAAAACCGCCTCGACCGCGCCATCGCGGCCTAGGTTCGCCGGAGACGCCGCCAACCCCACCTCGCTACCAACCCCAAGAATGGCGTCGGCAGGCACGCGGCGGCGATGTCGGGACCGACATCGGACAACAAGCAGTTCCAGCCGCGGACATGCCCGAGCAGGCATTCGCGATCGATCCACATCCAGACCACGGCGCCGAGGAACAGGGGATTGGCGGCCAGGCCCACCAGCAGCAGCTTCCACCAGGAGCCGGCAAAACCCGGCCACCACCAGCACACCAGGGCGCTCACCAGGGCGCCGCCCGCCATCGAACTGCCGAACACCCAGACGGCCTTCCAATCGAAGAAAATGCCAACCACGGCGCCGATCAGCAGCGCGCCGCCGACATGACCCCAGGCGAAGGCGGGCGGCCAGCGCACAGTCAAGGGCTGCTGGCAGCTTTCGCGGAGGATCGCCCCGCGACCCACCTCGCCGCCAATCCCAGGAGCGGCGACGGCAAGCAACCTGTGGCGGTTTCGGGCCCGATGCCAGTGAGCATGCATTCCCAAGGGCCGGTGTAGTGGAGCAGGCACGCGCGGTCCACCCACATCCAGTCCAGGCCGATGAGGAACACCGGATTGGCCAGCACGGCCATCGGCCACAGCTTCCACCAGCGGCCGGCAAAGCCCGGCCACCACCAACAAACCAGTGCGCTCACCAGCGCACCGCCCGCCATCCAGCCGCCGAACTCCCAGACGGCCCTCCCGTTGTCGACAACGGATCCGGCCGCCACGCCGATCACCAGCGCGCCGCCGACATGCCCCCAGGCGAAGGCGGGTGGCCAGCGCAGGGTCACGTGGGCATCACGCCGCGCCTTGGCGTCGTACTCGCGTAACTCACGGTGCTGAGCGGCGCGCCCAGCGACTTCAGTGTTTCGCGCTGCTGGGCGACCGGCGTGCGGGCGATCACAGCTTCGAATTTGGCGAGCTTCTCGAAGGGTGCGGCCTTCATGGTGCGATCCATCCAGGCCGCTGTCCTCGGCCAGCGCGCCGCATCGAGCTGAAAGCGCGCATAGGACGCCGTGCGCAAGAAACACGCCGGCGCAATATCGGCCATGCCGAGCGCGCCGAAGCGAAACCCATCCGCAGGCGCTTCGGCCTCCAGATAGTCGAGCACGGCCGGCATGTCCTCTTTCTGGTTGCGTTCGACCAGGGCTGCATCCGGCTGCTCGCCCCACACGCCACGCCGGATCACTTTCTGACTGAAGAAACGCCAGATGAAGACGTCGCCCATGCGGGTGTCGGCAAATTCCTCGAGCCAGCGCGCCCATGCGCGATCACGCGGCTCCTTGGGATAGAGCGCGGGCGCGGGTTTCAGATCCTCGAGGTACTCGCAGATCACCGTCGAGTCGGTCAACACCAGGTCGTCATCGATCAGTACCGGGATCCGCCGCAATGGGCTCAGCTTGGAGAAGGCGTCGTTGCCGAAGAACGGCACCAGCGGATCGATCTCGTAGGCGATGCCTTTGAGTTCGAGCACAAGCAACACCTTGCGCACATAGGGCGAGAGGTGATTGCCGACGATCAGTAGCGGCTTCATGTGAGGTTGATCCGGCAGCCGCAGACTTCGACCTGGGTCGGCCCGTGCTGCTTGCCGCGCTTCTTCGCGGCCGCGAGCACTCGCTCACGATCGACCACCTTGACGTCGTAGGCCGACACACCCGGTCCACGGCCGTCGGCGATCGGCACGAAGCGGATCTCGCCCTCGTCGTCGAGCCGAATGGTGTCACCCTCGACCGGCCGACCGAGGATCTTCGACCAGCGCGCTGCCGCCGCGTCAGGATCGGCGCTCTGGATCTCGACTCCGGCCAGCCCGTTGGTGACGTCCGAACGGGCGTGCTTCAGCCAGTCCTTTTCGGCGGGCGGCCACCACAGGGCGGGATCGACGCCCGATGGCGGGAAGGTGGTATCGAGCGACAGCAGCACGCCCGACGTGTCGGAGGGATGGAAGTGGGTGTACTGGTATTCCGGCAGGTCCTTCTGCGCCACGGCGCGGACACCGAGCCCGGTGACACGGCGTCGCTCGGCCTGCGCATCGGCGACCTGGATGATGACCATGTAGCCGCCGTCACCCTTGCGGCGCTCGATATAGCGGCCAGCCGACGTGCCGGGCTGGCTGGGCGTCACGATCTCCAGGAAGTCGTGGCCGGTCGGGCAGACGACGTTGACCAGGCCCCATTTGGCCACGCCGGGATCGCGGTAGGCGACGTCGATCCCCAGTATGTCGCACAGCTCGGCGCGCGAGCTTTCGAGATCCGCGGTGACGAAGACGCACTGTCTCAGCTTCATCAGATGCCTCCCAATCGGTGGCTGCGCGGCCTATGCTAGCGCCATGCGGACCGTGTGGACCATGGGCTTCGCGGGCGCGGCCGCACTCTCGTTCTGTTTTCCGGATTTCATGGTCTTTCGCTTCACCGAGGCGATCGTCTGGGCGATCGCACTCCTCGGCCTGGTCATTTTGTGCGGCGTCAGCGGCCAGTTCTCCTTTGCCCAGGCCGCGCTTTTCGGAATGGGCGGCTACTCGGCCGCTCTCCTGGCCAACCATACGGCGCTTTCGGTCCATTGGGCGATGGTGCTGGCGCCGCTGGTCGGCTACGGCGCCGGCTACGGCCTGGGGCGGGTAGCGGGCGGCCATAGCATCTGGACGCAGGCGCTGATGAGCTACGCGCTGGCCATCGCCTTCCCGCAATTGCTGCGCTGGCGTGTGATCGAGGGCTGGACCGGCGGCGTGCAGGGCCTTTACCTCGACCCGCCGACAGCGCCCTTCGCGGCCGTCAGCAACGACCGCTGGTGCTTCCTGCTGGCGCTCATGGCGCTCGCCCTCGGCGCGCGGGTCACGGCGAATCTCACCAGCGGCCGCTCGGGCCGCGCGCTCGTGGCGAGCCGCGACCACGATCTCGCGGCCGCGGCCCAGGGCATCGACGTCGCGAGCGTGCGCGCCATAGCATCGGGCCTCGCCGGCGCCTTCATTGCCCTGGCGGGTTGCCTGTCGTCCTTCCAGTTCGGCTTTGTCGGCCCCACTGCCTACAACCTGTCCCTCTCGCTGCAGATGCTGTTCGGGCTAGTGGTGGGCGGCATGAATTCCATCACCGGCGCGATTGTCGGCGGCCTGATACTGGAATTCCTGCCGGGCTGGGTGGC
>JBPYDO010000302.1:0-8355 GCA_051985755.1 Reyranella sp.
CCCGAATTGCGGATGCGTGGGGTCGAGCTTCTGCCAGCTCGCCTCGTCCATCTCCTTGTCGAGCCCGGGCAGCACGACGGCGCCCTGCGGAAGGCCGGCGACGACGGCGAGAAGCTCGCGGGTCGCCGGTTGCGAGCCGGTCGTCCCGGCGGCGATCACCGGCATTGCCGGCGGCCGCTCGCGCCAGCGCCCGGCCTGGGCGCGGATCGCCCGGGTGCGCCGGTCGAGTGCGTCGATCTCGCCGCGCTCGGCGAGGACCTTGGGCCAGGCGCGGCCGACGATCGCCAGGAACTCGACAGTGCGCTTCCAGTGGCTGGCGAAGTTGCCTTCGACCAATGTCTCAAGGCGATCGAACGCCACGCCGTCAACGGCAAGTTCGTCGAGCATCGCGCCCAATTCGCGGGCCAAGTCGAGCGCCTGGGCCGCGGTCTGAGCGATCGGCTGGCCGCGCTCGTCGCGAAAGGCCGCCACCAGGCGGGACAGCAGCGCCTCGCGTTCGGCCGATGGAATGGCAGGCGGCAAGTCGAGCGCCGCACTCTCGTCGAGCACGCCGTCCCCGTCGCTATCGTCGATGTCGCCGATCGGCACCAGCCGCGGCAGCAGCATGGGCTTGCCGTGGGTGGCGCGCAGGAAGGCTTCGGCGAGCGCCCGCACCGAGCGTCGGGTCGGCAGCAGGATCAAGGAGTCGGCGAGCGCCAGCGGATCGCCGGCGTGGCCGGCCAGGACGCCACGCGCCAGCTCGTCGGCGAAGCGTCGATCGATGCCGATGGAGTACAGGCCCTTCATGCCAGCGCCGCCTCGGCCTCAGCCAGCGCGCCCGGCGTGCCGATATGGAACCACTGGCCGTCGTGCACGATGCCGTGCAGGCGGCCGCTCGCCTGGGCGCGATTCCAGAGCTTCAGGAGCGAGAACGGACTGGCCGGCGCCCCGGCGAACAGCCGCGCGTCGCAAATCGAGATGCTGGCGAAGAAATACGGCGCCTGGCCGGTCGCATCGCGCAGCCGCGCGCGGCCGTCGCCTTCGAGGTAATAGTCACCCCGCGCGGCGGCCTCACCGCCGATCGCCGTCTCGCGCGGATGAAGCAGCAGCAGCGCATCCATGCGGCCAGGATCCCAGGCAGCTTCCATGCGCGACAAGATTGGGTTTGCGCCGTCCCGCCACAAGCCATCGCCGTTCACAACAAAGAATGGCCCTGCGCCAAGCAACGGTAACGCATTCTTCACGCTGCCGCCGGTATCGAGCAGGTGCTCCTCGCGAACGATAAGCGCACGGTCGCCGACATGGCGGACAATCTGCTCGCCGAGATGATGAACATTGATCACGATGCGACGCACGCCATGGCGCACCAGCCGTTCCATCGAACGGTCGAGCATGCTTCTGCCCGCCACCTCGATCAGCGGCTTGGGCAGCCGATCGGTCGTCGGCCGCATGCGCTCGCCGCGACCTGCCGCCAGGATCATCGCGGTGTCGATCATGCGGCCCCGATGCGTCGCAGCGACGGCGGCAGGAGGCGGTCGACCCAGGCGCTGAGCGGCCGCAATGCCTCGTGCTTCAGCGCGCGTCCGAAGAGGCGCCAGACCCGCGGCAAGTGCGGCAGGTAATCGGGCTTGCCGTCGCGTTCGAGCAGCCGCACGAAGAGGCCGATCACGCGGGCGTGGCGCTGGGCGGCCATGAGGGCAAAGCCGGCGTGAAAGTCACGCGCCGCGAGTCCGGTGCCCGCGAGGTAGCGGGCGAGGCAGGCGGCGTGCACGGCGGGCGACACGTCGCGGCGTGCATCCTCGATCAATGACACCAGGTCGTAGGACGGATGGCCGCGCTGCGCGTCCTGGAAGTCGAGCAGCCCGCAGGCCCGCGCACCCGGGCGATCGGGCAGCCACATGAGATTGTCCTTGTGATAGTCGCGCAGCAGCAGTGCATCAGGGGTCGCGGGAAGCTCGGCGAGGCAGGCGCGCCACGCCGCGCGATAGTGCTCGGCTTCTTCGTTGGGCAGGGGCCGGCCGGTCGCGGCCGGCAGATACCACTCGGGCAGCAGCATCGCCGCGTCGATCAGGGCTTCTCCCTTGTAGGCGCCGATGCCAGGGAGAAGGCCGTGCGCCGGCGCCGCATGCAGCGCCACCAGGACGTCGGTGGCGCGTTCGTACAGCGCGCCTTCATCGCCGCCGCCCTCGAGGACGCGGGCGAAAGTGTCGTCACCCAGATCCTCCAGGAGCAGAAAGCCGTTGGCTGCATCTTCAAAAAGGATCTCGGGCGCACTGAGGCCGAGCGCGCGAAGATGTTTGCCGATGCGCACGAAAGGTCCCACGGGTTCGTGCGCCGCGGGAGAGTCCATGACGACAGCTGTGCCGCTCCCACGTGCGAGGCGAAAATACTTGCGGAACGACGCGTCGCCTGCGAGCAAGCTTTCGTGCGCATCGCCCCAGTCCGCCCGCGCGATGAAGCCGGCGCGCAGCCTGTCGCGATCAGACATCGAGCAAGGCGCGACGGGCATCGCCGTCGATCTCCAGCATGACGCTGAGGTGGCGGGGCAGGAGATTGCCCAGCCGTTCCGGCCACTCGATCAGCACGATACCGCCTGCCAGCGCTTCTTCCCAACCAAGTTCGTAAATCTGTTCCGGAGCCTCCAGGCGGTAGAGATCGAAGTGCCAGTAGCTGCCGCGTGGCGTGTCGTAGACCTCGACGAGCGTGAAGGTTGGGCTCGGCACGATCAGGTCGGGATCGCCTGCGGCAGTGCGAAGGATGGCCCGAGCCAGGGTCGTCTTGCCGGCGCCAAGCTCGCCTCTGAGGCCCACGACATCGCCCGGCTTCAGGCGCTCGGCCAACGTGGCGCCCAGCGCCTCGGTTGCGGTCTCGTTAGCCAGGGGCATTGAAAAAGCCGGCATCTTTCGATACCGGCTTTTTAGCACGCGCCCGCCTGTGGGCGGTTCGGGCGCTGCTCTAGTAGCGGTAGAGCTCGGCCTTGAAGGGGCCGGCCTCGGGCACGCCGATGTATTTCGCCTGGTCGGGCCTGAGCTTGGTCAACTTGGCGCCGACCTTCTCGAGATGCAGGGCCGCGACCTTCTCGTCGAGCGACTTGGGCAGCGTGTAGACCTTCTTGTGGTACTTGCCGGGATTGCTGAAGATCTCGACCTGCGCCAGCGTCTGGTTGGAGAACGAGGCCGACATCACGAAGCTCGGATGTCCCGTGGCATTGCCGAGATTCACCAGCCGCCCCTGGCTCAGGACGATGATGCGCTTGCCGTCGGGAAACTCGATCTCGTCGACCTGTGGCTTGACGTTGTGCCACTTGAAATTCCTGAGGCTCGCGATCTGGATCTCCGAATCGAAGTGGCCGATGTTGCAGACGATGGCGCGGTGCTTCATCGCCTTCATGTGGTCGAGCGTGATCACGTCGACGTTGCCGGTGGCGGTGACGAATATGTCGGCCCTGGGCGCGGCGTCTTCCATGGTCACGACCTGGTAGCCCTCCATCGCCGCCTGCAGGGCGCAGATCGGGTCGATTTCCGAGACCATGACGCGGCAGCCGGCCTGGCGCAGCGAGGCGGCTGAGCCCTTGCCGACGTCGCCGAAGCCCGCGACCATCGCGACCTTGCCGGCCATCATCACGTCGGTGCCGCGGCGGATGCCGTCGACCAGCGATTCGCGGCAGCCGTAGAGGTTGTCGAATTTCGACTTGGTGACCGAATCGTTGACATTGATGGCAGGCCACAAGAGCCGGCCCTCCTTCTCCATCTGGTAGAGACGATGCACGCCCGTGGTCGTTTCCTCGGTGACGCCTTTGATGTTGGCGCCGACCTTGGCGTACCAGCCGGGCCGGGTCTTGTTGGTCTTGGCGATCGCCTTGTAGAGGACTTCCTCCTCTTCGTTGGTTGGCTTTGCGATCAGGACCGTCTCCTTCTCGGCCCGCATGCCGAGATGGACAAGGAGCGTCGCGTCGCCGCCATCATCCAGGATCATGTTGGGCGTGCCGCCGTCGCCCCATTCGAAGATCTTGTGGGTGTAGTCCCAATACTGCTCGAGGCTCTCGCCCTTGACCGCGAAGACCGGCGTGCCCGATTTGGCGATCGCCGCCGCAGCGTGATCCTGCGTCGAATAGATGTTGCACGAGGCCCAGCGCACATCGGCGCCCAGCGCCTTCAGCGTCTCGATCAGCACCGCGGTCTGGATCGTCATGTGCAGCGAGCCCGCCACGCGCGCGCCCTTGAGCGGCTTTGAGGGTCCGAACTCCTTGCGGATCGACATCAGCCCCGGCATCTCGGTCTCGGCCATGTCGATTTCCTTGCGGCCCCAGTCGGCGAGCCCGATATCCTTGACGACGTAGTCCTGTGCCATGCGGCGCTCCGGCGATTGCGTTGGCGGGAGAAGGCGCGTGTCTTATCAGCGGCTTGCCGCGTCCTCAACGCGTCCCATGCGCATATAAGCAAGAATTTATGCTGATATTCCCCGGCCTTTATGCCGGGCTCAGTCTTCGCCGAATTTGCCTTCGATCAGGGCCGACAGGGCAGCCATGGCCTCGGCGCCTTGGCGGCCCGAGCAGCTCAGCTCGACTTCGCTGCCCATGCCGGCGGCCAGCATCATCAGGCCCATGATCGACAGGCCGGAGACTTCCTGGCCCTTGAAGCCAAGCCTGATCACCGCGTCGAACTGGCCGGCGGTGCGCACGAACTTGGCAGCGGCGCGGGCATGAAGGCCGCGTTTGTTGGCGATGATGAAAGTGCGCCGGATGGCGCCCAGGGCGCCATCCGCTGCCGCTTCCGTCACGAGGCTTCCTTGGCCAGGATGCGGGAGGCGACGGTGATGTATTTGCGGCCGGCTTCCTGCGCCATGCGCACGGCCTCGGCGATCGGCCGGTTGCGCACGCTCGCGAGCTTGACCAGCATCGGCAGGTTGACGCCGGCCAGGACCTCGATGGGCGCCTGCTCCATGATCGAGATGGCGAGATTGGACGGCGTGCCGCCGAACATGTCGGTCAGCACGATGACGCCCTCGCCGGTGTCGCAAGCGCGGGCCCGTTCGAGGATTTCGCTGCGCCGCTTTTCCATGTCGTCGTCGGCGCCGATGCAGACTGCTGAAACGCATTGCTGCGGTCCCACGACGTGCTCCAACGCGGCCAGGAATTCGCGCGCCAGGTTGCCGTGGGTCACGAGAACGATGCCGATCATCCGCCCATGCCCGTATGTCTCCCCGCCGCGGCATCACCTCCCCCGAGATCGACGTCGCGGTGCGAGAGAGTGACCGAGCGGCCGGCTTTGCGCAACCAGTCCGCCAGCCGCTCGCCCACCGCTACGGACCGATGGCGGCCGCCGGTGCAGCCCACGGCAATGGTCAAATAGCTCTTGCCTTCTGCGTCAAAACGCGGCAGCAGCGGCCCGATCATTCCCTCCAGACGATCGATGAAGGGGCGGTAGTCCGGATCGCTCTCGATGAAGGCGACGACGGCTGCGTCGCGCCCGGTAAGCGCCTTCAAAGCCGGTTCGTAGTGCGGATTCTTGAGGAAGCGCGTGTCGAACACCAGGTCGGCCTCGCGCGGCAGGCCGCGCCGATAAGAGAACGACATCACGGCGATGCGCATGCCCGAGCTCGCGCCCAGGCCGAAGTGGCCGGCCAGGATCTGCTTGAACTGGCTCGGCGTCAGCGACGACGTGTCGATGACGGTGTCGGCCGAATCGCGCAGCCACTCGATCTGGCGGCGTTCGTCGACGATGCCGTCGATCACCGGACGGTCGGCTCCCAGAGGATGCGGGCGGCGCGATTCGGTGTAGCGACGCTGCAGGGTCTCGTTGTCGCAATCGAGGTACAGAAGACGCGGCGCGAGATCCGCACGCGTGCGCAGCTCGCGCAACCGGCGCACGAGCGCGAGCGCGTCGAAGCCATAGGTGCGGGTGTCGACACCGAAGGCGAGCGGCGCCGCCATCTCGCCCGGACTGCCAGCCGTCGAGCGCATCAAGTCGCCGAGCAGCGGCAACGGCACGTTGTCGACAGCGACGTAACCGAAGTCTTCCAGGGCACGCAGGGCGGTGGCGCGACCGGCACCGGACAGGCCGGTGATCAACACGAATGGACGGCGCGTGTCGGACATGGACGCTGGCCGCAATCATGCGGCTGGCTTTTGCTCCATGGCAAGAATCAACTTTGCGACCGCCGAGGCCTCGAAGGGGGCGAGCGCCACGACCGGCAAGGCGACGTCCAGCAGTTTCTCGGACTGCCGCTCGGGCATGCGCTCGACCTTTTCCGGCGGCACCAGGTCGACCAGCAGGGCAAGCGGCGCGCGCCCCAGCAGCTGCCGTTTGGCAAGCCGCCTGATGCCGAGGCCGCGCACTTCGATCAGCCCGGCCAGTGCGTCCGGCGGCTCGGCGAACAGCAGGCTGCGCTTCTTGGCAACGTGCGTCTGGTCGTCGCCGATCAGGCGGGCGCCCGCCGAGATCAGGCGCAAGGCGAGGTCGGACTTACCCGAGCCCGACGGCCCGCGCAGGAGCGCCGCCCGCCACCGCCCGTCGCGCCCCCTTAGCGCGACCGACGTCGCGTGCACGAACATCAGGTGCGCCTCATTTGCGCGCGTCGGCGGCCGGAACCCGGGCGATGAACCGTGCGCCCAGCACGCGCCCGTCTGGCGCGCGGCGGTTGGCAGCGGAGATCGAGCCGCCGTAGGTCTCCAAGATCTGCCTGCAGATCGACAGGCCAAGACCCGAATGCTGGCCGAAATGCTCGGTCGGGCGCTCGGAATAGAAACGCTGGAAGATCGATTCGAGGTTCTCCTCGGGAATGCCGGGACCCTCGTCGTCGATCGTCACCACGAAGGGACCGTTGCGCGCCTCGCGCCCAAGCTCGAGCAGAATGCGCGATCCCGGCGGGCTGAACGACAGGGCGTTCTCTACCACGTTGCGGAACACCTGGCCGTAGCGGCCGGCATGGCCGTGCGCGGCGAAGGGCGGGTTGGCGGCCAGCCTGAATTCGACGCCGATGCCGCCCTTCTGCGCCGCCGTCGCGGTGTAGTGGTGCGCGATGTCGGACAGGAGCTTCTGCAGGTCGACCGGCGCCACCTCGCCGCGCATCAGTTCGGCGTCGAGCCGCGAGGCGTCGGAAATGTCGGAGATCAGCCGGTTCAGCCGGTTGATGTCCTCGATGACGATCGACATCAGGCGCGTGCGCCGCTCGGGCTCAAGGTCGGGACGGGCCGCGACCTCGATCGCCGAGCGCAGCGAAGTCAGCGGGTTCTTGAGCTCGTGCGCCACGTCGGCGGCGAAGCTCTCGATGGCGTTCAGCCGCTGCCACAGCGCGTCGGTCATCGAGCGCAGCGCATCGTTGAGATCGCCGATCTCGTCGCCGCGCTTGCCGAGATAGGGGATTTCCGGCCGGCTCTCGCGCGCCAGCCGGACTTCGTCGGCGGCGCGGGCGAGCCGCACGATCGGCTGGGTGATGGTACTGGCGAGATAGAGCGAGAGCAGCACGGTGATGCCCAGCGCCGCCACGGCGATGGTCAACATGTCGTAGCGCACCTCGCGCAGGGAGGCGGCGATGGCGCGATTGTCGCGGGTCAGCATCAGCGCCCCCAGCACCTGCTTGTAGCGCTGCACCGGCACCGCGGCGCTCAGCATCAGCCGGCCGTTGGCGGTGACGCGGACAGCCGAAGCATTGAAGCCGCGCAGCGCGCTCGCCGCCTCGGGAAAGTCGCGCACGGTCGGCACGAGGCGGTCGACATAGGGGGGATAGCGATCGGCGCGCGACAGCTGGCGGGCCAGCCAATCGGCCACGCCCTCGCCAAAGCGCTTCTCGGGTTCCGGCGGCGCCTCCGGCGGCGGCAGGGGCGCGCTGCGGATGCGGCCGACTTCGCTCAGCACCGCCGAATCGCCCAACAGCTCGCCGGTCTCGCTGAACAGCCGGGCGCGCACGCCGGTCGGCCGCACCAAGCGGGTGAGCAGCTGGCGGGCGGCGTCGGGGTCGAGCCGGTTGACCGTGGTCTCGCCGCCCACCACCGCCACTTCGCTGATGCCGGCCGACACCATCTCGCCCTGCACCAGCAGCGAGGCGAGCTCGGCGTCGATCAGTTCGTCCTCGTAGTCGCTGAGGTAGACCGCGCCCAGCGCGAGCAGCGCCACCGGCACGATGTTGAGCAACAGGATGCGGCGCGTCAGCGGCGAGTAGCGCCGGCTTTGGCTGCGCCGGCGGCGCAGCAGCGAAGGCGATTCGGGAGGCGCCAGCGTCCGCGCTTGGCGGAACGTCGGGATCAGGCGCCTGAACGTCGCCGCGAGCCGGCGCCAGCCGGAATCAGGAGTCGCGGTACCGGTATCCGATGCCATAGAGCGTTTCGATCTGCTCGAACTCGCTGTCGACCTCGCGGAACTTGCGGCGCACCCGCTT
>JBPYDO010000303.1:0-3374 GCA_051985755.1 Reyranella sp.
CCGTGAGGCCGGGCGACTCTATGCCGAAGAGATGGATCAATCCTGTGACACCGTGATGAGCGGGCCCGTGGATGGTGAAGTCCTGTGCCGGCGCGCCGGGCGGCACGATCTTGGGCCGGATGCCGGCATAACCCGGTTGCAGCGCGCCGTCTTTTAGCGCCGGCCAGTATTTGCGGACGGCGGCATAGAATTTGTCGGCGCGCTGCGGATCGACCGTGTAGTCGACGCTGTCGATCCATTCGACGTCGGGACCGAACTTCGCCTGGCCGCCGAGATCGACGGTTATGTGCACGCCGAGGCCGCCCGGCACCGGCACGGGATAGATCAGCCGCGAAAAAGGCGAGCGGCCGGTTAGGGTGAAGTAGTTGCCCTTGGCGTAGTAGGCCGTCGGGACCTTGTCGCTCGGCATGCCGGCGATGGCGCGCGCCAGCGTCGGCGCATGCAGACCGGCCGAATTCACCACCAAGCGGCATTTCAGGCGCATCGGCTCGGCCCCGCCGACCTCGAGCTCGACGCCATCCTCGGCGGCTCGGCCCGCCTTCACCGGGCTCAGGAAAGCGACCATGGCGCCCTGGCTCTCGGCATCGCCCTGCAGCGCCAGCATGTAGCTGTGGCTGTCGATGATGCCGGTCGCGGGCGACAGGAGCGCGGCCGTGCAGTGCAGATTGGGCTCCATCGCCCGCGCCTCGGCGGCGCTCACGAGCCGCATGCCTTCCACGCCGTTGGCTTCGGCGCGGCCCTTGATCGACTTCAGCATGTCGCCTTCGGCGGCATTGGTGGCGACGATCAGCTTGCCGCAGTTGCGGTGCGACACGTCGTGTTCAGCGCAATAGGCGTAGAGCTGGCGGCGGCCCTCGACGCAGCTCTTCGCCATCAGGCTGCCTTTGGAATAGTAGATCCCGGCATGGATGACCTCGGAGTTGCGCGAGCTGGTCTCGGAGCCGATACCGTCGGCCGCCTCGAGCACGATGACCTCGCGGCCGGCCAGGGCCAGCGCACGCGCCACGGCGAGGCCCACGACTCCGGCACCGATCACGACGCAATCGACGGTTTCCATGGCTGCATGCTACTAGACCGCCGTGTTTAGGGAGGCAACTTGAAGGGCGCGCTGGTCACCGGCGCGGGCGTGCGCATCGGCCGTGCCTTGGCCGAGGCCTTGGCGGCTGACGGCTTTTACGTCTTCGTGCATCACAACCGATCCGCTGCCGAGGCGCGCGAGACGGTGGCGCGCATCGTCGCGGCGGGCGGCAGGGCCAAGGCGGTGAAGGCCGATCTTTCTTCGGCGAGGCAGGCCGAGGGTCTGGTCGGCCGGTGCCGCGCCAAGGGCGTCACCCTGACCTGCCTGGTGAACAACGCCTCGCTGTTCAAGCTCGACCGCGCGCCGATGGCCAAGGCCGAGGACTTCGACCGCCACATGGCGACAAACTTGCGCGCTCCGCTGCTCCTGTCGCAGGCGCTGGCGCGCCAGCTGCCGGGGGGCGAGACCGGGCTGATCGTCAATCTGCTCGACCAGAAGCTTTACAACCTCAACCCCGACTTCCTGACCTACACGCTCTCCAAGGTTGGCCTGCAGGGCCTGACGACGCTGCTGGCGCAGGCCTTCGCGCCGCGGCTCAGGGTTGCCGGCATCGCGCCCGGCCTGACCTTGCGCAGCGGCAATCAGACCGACTCGCGTTTCGCCGAGCAGCACCGGCAGAATCCCCTGGGTGTCGGCGTGACCGCAGAAGATCTCGTACGCGCGCTACGTTTTGTCGTGGCGACCCCGAGCTACACTGGCGACGTGCTGATCGTCGATTCGGGCGAGCATCTGACCGGGCGGCCGCGCGATATTGCCTTCCGCAAGAAGAAGTGACATGGCCCCCAACCCGGCCCCCGACCAGGATCGCAGGATCTTCTTCCACGACTTCCGCTTGCCCGTCTCGATCGGCATCCACGATTTCGAGAAGCAGAAGCCGCAGACCATCGTGGTGAACATCGAGCTTGTGCTGGCGCCGCCGGCGAAGGCGCACAACGACCGCATCGCCAACGTGCTGAACTACGACAAGGTGCATAGCGGCGTCGTGGCGCTCGCCAAGTCGCGCCACTTCAACCTGCAGGAGACGCTGGTCGAGGCGATCCTCGATCTCTGCCTCGCGCACCCGCAAGTCGTCGAGGCCCGCGTCTCGACTGAAAAGCCGGACGTCTATGGGGATTGCCGCGTCGGCTACCAGGCGGTGCGGCGCCGGTCATGACATCACGCTGTCAGCAGCGCCGGCGTAGCGTGCGCTGATGCGCGACATGCCGGCCATCCCCGCGTTGCGCCGCGAATCGCGGCATCTGGGAGTGGCTTTCGCCGCCATGGTGTTCGTGGGCGCAGCCTGGGGCGCCAACCTGCCGGTCACCAAGGTGATGCTGCGCTACTTCGACGTGATTCCGATGACGGCGCTGCGCACCGTTGCGGCCACGGTCGCGCTGGCGCTGCTCTTGTGGCTGGCCGAAGGCCGGCGCTCGCTGCGCATCGCGCTCCCGCTCGGCCGCTTCCTGGCGCTGGGCTTCATCATGTCGAGCTTCTTCGCCGTCTATGCGCTCGGTCTCTATTGGAGCAATCCCATTACGGCGGCGACCGTGCAGGTGGCGAGCCCGCTGGTGGCGGCGCTGACGGTGCGGCTGGCGGCGGGGCTGCGGTTCGATCCGGGGTTCGGCGTGGCGCTGGCGCTGTCGGTGCTGGGCGGCGCGATCCTGTCCTCGAGCAGCCTGGTCGGCGCCGGTCATCTCACCTTCGGCGGCGGCGAGATCATCGTGCTGCTCTCAAACATCCTGTGGACGCTCTATGCCCTGAAAGCCCAATCCTGGTTCGACCGTGGCGAGAGCCAGCTACATCGCGCCTTCGTCGCCTCGCTCTCGTCCATGCTGTGGCTCGGGCTCACCACGGTCGCGATGGTGCTGCTGGGCCTGGCGCGCTCGCCGTTCGGCGTCGGCGAGGGCTGGGTATGGACCCAGCTCATCGTCGTGGCGATGCTGGCGAGCGGGCTCGGCAGTTTCGCCTTCAACATCGGCGCCAGTCGCCTGAGCGTGGCGGTCGCCTCGCTGTGGACCAACCTGGTGCCGTTCTTCGCCGTGCTATGGTCGATGGCCTACGGCTTCGTGCCCAACGCCTACCAGATCGTGGGCGGCTTGGTGGCCCTGAGCGGAGTGGTGTACATGCAATGGCGCAAGCTCGCTGCGACCAAGAGGGCATGACCGCTCCCGTTCTGAAAGCCCGCAACTGCCGCTGGATTCCCGTACCGGGCGCCGCCGACGAGCGCGGCCGGGTGAACTTCCTGCAGCTCGGCCGCGGCCTCGACTTCCAGCCCAAGCGCCTGTTCTGGCTGCACGACGTGCCGCCCGGCCAATCG
>JBPYDO010000304.1:0-17557 GCA_051985755.1 Reyranella sp.
AGGGCAGGAAGCCGTCCTGCTGGGCGCGATTGAAGCGGTGGATCTCGTCGACGAACAAGAGCGTGCCCTTGCCATCGCGGCGCCTGAGCCGCGCCGCCTCGAAGATGCGACGAAGGTCGGCGACGCCGGAGAACACCGCCGACAGCAGCTCGAAGTGCAGGTCGGTCGCCTCGGCGATCAGGCGGGCGATCGTGGTCTTGCCGCAGCCTGGCGGGCCCCACAGGATCAGCGACGAAAGCTTGCCGGCCGCCAGCATGCGGCCGATCGGGCCTTCCGGCCCCAAGAGATGGTCCTGCCCCAGAATGTCGCCCAACGCCTTGGGTCGCAGCCGGTCGGCGAGCGGCGTGGGGGCAAGCGAGGCGAAAAGTTCGGCCATTGCCAGGCAGACTGGCCTATCTGAACTGGATCGTCGATACGAGGCCTTCGCGGCTGATGCTGAGGCTCGAGATGCCGGCCGCGATCCTGGCCCGCAGGTCAGCGACGGTTTTCACTTCCTTGCCGTTGACCGAAATCACCATGTCGCCGACGCGGATGAAACGCGCCGCATAGGAGCCGGGCTGCACCTGGACCACGGCGACACCTGGCCGCCACTCGATCAATCCCATCTCCTCGGCGACGGCCGGCGACAGGTTGACCACCGTGGCACCGCTCAACGGCTGGCGGCCGTCGAGAACAGTGCGCTCGCGTGGCGGATCCTCGGGCGGCGCCATCAGCGGCACCTCGAGCGTCAATTCCTTGCCGGCGCGTATGACGCGGATCTGCACCGTCTCGCCGACGCTGAGCGTCGCCAGCCGGAAGCGCAGGCTCGCCTCGTCGTCGATCGGCTGGCCGTGCAGCCCGACGATCACGTCGTTGCGCTTGAGACCAGCGCGATCGCCCGGACCCTTGGCGAAGACCTCCTTGACGACCAGCCCGGCCGGCCGCGCCAGGCCCAACCCCGAGGCGATGTCGGGCGTGATGCGCTGCATGGCGATGCCGAGCCACGGCCGCACAATGCGCCCGCCCTGCTCGCCGGCCGCGATGATGCGCGCCACGATATTGGAAGGCGTGGCGAAGCCGATGCCGACCGAGCCGCCGCTCTGCGAGAAGATCGCGGTGTTGATGCCGATCAGACGGCCGTCGAGGCTGACCAGGGCGCCGCCGGAATTGCCCGGATTGATCGCGGCATCGGTCTGGATGAAGAAACTCGAATCGTTGACGCCGCCAGCCGAGCGCGCCAGCGCCGAGATGATGCCGAAGGTCACCGTCTGGTTCAGGCCATAGGGGTTGCCGATCGCCAGCACGACGTCACCGACCTCGATCGAGTCCGAATCGCGCAGGTCGAGGAAGGGGAACTTCTCCCCGCCGTCTGTGATGCGCAGCAGGGCGAGGTCATAGCGCTCGTCCTGGACCAACGGCTTGGCCTCGTACTCGCGCCGATCCGACAGCACGACACGGATCTCATCGGCTCCCTTCACGACGTGGTTGTTGGTGACGATCAGGCCGTCCGCCTTGACCAGCACGCCCGAGCCCAGCGAGTTCTGCACCCGGTTGCCCTCCGGCATGCCGGGGAAGGGAAACGGTAGGCGCCGCCGCACCCGAAGCGTGGTGGCGGTGTAGATGTTGACCACCGCCGGCGACACCTTCTTGACCAGCGGGGCGAACGAGAACGGCAGGTCGCCGCGGCCACTGGGCAGCGGCTGAGCCAGGGCCGGACCGCTGCAGGCCAGCGCCAGCCCGACTGCCAGCGACACTGCCCGCACCCCAACCCGCCTCATGCAACCAACCTCCTCAGAGCGCAGCTCAGCGCTGCCGCCCGATCAACCGCAGCGCGAATAGCCGCAATTCAGGCAGATGTCACAGCCTTCTTGGTGCGTCAGCGCCGCAGCCCCGCAGTTGGGGCACTGCCCAAGCCGCGTCCCACCGGCGGCTGAGCCGCCTTCGGCTTCAGGAGCGGCTTCGCGCGATCCGGCCACCAGCCGGCGCCTCGGCTCGCCGGCATCGGCCAGATCCGGCGCCTCGCCAGAGCTGAGAAAGCCGATGTCGATCAGGTGGCGCTCGATCACCCCGCCGATCGCGGCCAGAAGCGAGGGCACATAGCGGCCTTCCATCCACTGGCCGCCGCGCGGATCGAACACCGCCTTCAGCTCCTCGACCACGAAGGAAACGTCGCCGCCGCGGCGGAACACCGCCGAGATCATGCGGGTCAGCGCCACAGTCCAGGCATAGTGCTCCATGTTCTTGGAATTGATGAAAATCTCGAAGGGGCGACGACGGCCGTCCTGTATGACGTCGTTGATGGTGATGTAGATGGCATGGTCGCTGCCCGGCCATTTGATCTTGTAGGTCTTGCCCGGCAAGTCCTCCGGCCGGTCGAGCGGCTGGGCGATATAGACGACGCGGTCCCTGGCTTCGACCGCGGCCGGCACGAGGCGCGCCGTTTCGGCCGCCGGGCGGACTTCCAGCACGGCGCCGGTCACCTCGTTGGGCCGGTAGGTCGTGCAGCCCTTGCAGCCCAGACGGTAGGCCTCCTCGTAGACGTGCTTGAAGTCTTCGAAGGAGATGTCGCGCGGCAGGTTGATCGTCTTGGAGATCGAGCTGTCGACGAAGTCCTGCGCCGCCGCCTGCATGGCGAGGTGATCGTCAGGCGTGAGCGTCTGGGCATCGACGAAGACGTCGGCGGGCGGCGGCTCGTTGCCCTTGAGTCCGCGCCACAAGCGATAGGCGTGGTCCTCCACGCTCTCCTCGCGCCGCGTCCCGTCGGGCTGCAGGACGTGACGCACATGGCTGAAGGCGAAGACCGGCTCTATGCCGGAAGAGACGTTGTCAGCCAGGAGCGAGATCGTGCCGGTGGGCGCGATCGAATTCAGCAGCGCGTTGCGGATGCCGTAGCGGCTGATCGCCGTCCTCACAGCCTCGGGCAGGGCCGAGACCGTCTCGCCGGCGAGATAGCGGGCGCGATCGAACAGCGGGAAGCTGCCCTTCTCGGCGGCGATATCGGCCGAGGCGAGGTAGGAAAGGCGCTGCACGGCCGCCAGCCACTCACGCGTGAGTTCGACCGCGCGCGGCGAGCCATAGCGCACACCGCACAGGATCAGGGCGTCGGCAAGGCCGGTGACGCCGAGCCCGATGCGGCGCTTGGCTTTCGCCTCCTCGCGCTGCTTGAGCAGTGGAAAGTTCGAGACGTCGACCACATTGTCGAGCATGCGCACGGCAAGCGGCACCAGGCGCTCGAGCGCCTCGAGGTCGAGACGGGCCTGCGGCGTGAAGGGCTCGACCACGAGGGCGGCGAAGTTGACCGAGCCCAGCAGGCAAGCGCCGTAAGGCGGCAGAGGCTGCTCGCCGCACGGGTTCGTCGCCTGGATGGTCTCGCAGTAGTGGAGATTGTTCCGGCGGTTGACGCGATCGATGAAGATGACGCCGGGCTCCGCGCAGTCGTAGGTGGCGCGCATGATGCGCTCCCACAGCGCCCTGGCCTTCACGGTCTTGTAGATCTTGCCGGCGAACACGAGGTCCCAGTCGGCGTCGTCCTCCACTGCGTGCATGAAGGCGTCGGTCGCCAGCACCGAGACGTTGAACATGCGCAACCGATTGGGATTGCGCTTTGCGTCGACGAAGGCCTCGATGTCGGGATGATCGCAGCGCAGCGTCGCCATCATGGCGCCACGGCGCGAGCCTGCGCTCATGATGGTGCGGCACATCGAATCCCACACATCCATGAACGAGAGTGGCCCCGAGGCGTCGGCGCCGACGCCCTTCACGAGCGCGCCCGCCGGCCGCAGGGTCGAGAAGTCGTGACCGATGCCGCCGCCCTGCTGCATGGTGAGCGCTGCTTCGCGCACGCTTTCGAAGATGCCCGACATGTCGTCGGGGATGGCGCCCATGACGAAGCAGTTGAACAGCGTCACCGAGCGGCCCGTCCCGGCGCCCGCAATCACCCGGCCGGCTGGCAGGAACTTGAAGTCGCGCAGGGCGTCCTGGAAGCGGCCAGCCCACAACTCAGGATCCTTCTCGGGAGCGGCCAACGCGCGTGCCACCCGCCGCCACGTCGCCTCTAGGTCAGCGTCGAAACCCCCGGAAACTTCGCGGAATCGGTATTTCATGTCCCAGATGCGCTGGGATACGGGTGCCCAATCCATCGCCGAAATCTATCAACAGTTCCTAGTTCGTTCCAGTCCTTCTGACACCCTCAACCAAGCGGGCCGTGGCCGTTTCGATGCGGTCCCGTAAGGTGGTCATGAAGGCCTCGCGATCCAAGCCGGGAGCAATCGCGGGAAGGATTTCCAGGGTGATCACGCCAGGCCGCTTGACCCATTGGCGGCGGCCCCAGAATAGGCCGGAATTGAGCGCGATCGGCACGACAGGCACGCCGAGTTGTCGGTAGAGCGCGGCGATGCCCACTTGATAGGGCCGCTGTTCACCAACCGCGACGCGCGTGCCTTCTGGAAAAATCACGATCGATCGCTGCTCGCCCAGCGCCCGCCTGGCCTGGCGCACGAGTCCGCGCAACGCTGCGGCCCCGTCGCCGCGCGCCACGGCGATATTGCCGGCGCGCGCCATCGCCCAGCCGACGACGGGGATGAACAAAAGCTCGCGCTTCAGCACGATGGCGATGCGCGGAAACAGTCGTGTGAAGGCGAGCGTCTCCCAGCTCGACTGGTGCTTGCAGGCGATGATGACCGGGCCGTCGGGCAGGTTCTCAGCCCCGGTCACTTGGTGGCTAAGGCCGCAGGTGAGATCGAGCCAGCCCAAGACGAAGCCGATCCAGACTTTCGCCCAGGCGGCGACCGCGCGTTGCGGCAGCAGGAGAATAGGCGAGCCCAACACGGCAATGACTGTGCTGCCCGCATACCAGCCGACGTTGAAGCAGAGCGAGCGCAGCCAAAGGACGAAGCCGAACATATTGTAAGCCCAGTTTTAGTGGCATAGTGTCCGCCCGCAAAGCACATCTGGTGGGCACCCTTCCGATCCTGGTCACGTCCGCGCTCATGTCATGATCGTTACCTGTCCAAACTGCGAGGCGCGTTACGCCGTCGACCCGCTGGCGATCGGCCCTGCCGGGCGCACCGTCCAGTGCGCCCGTTGCGACAACCGCTGGTTCCAGAAGGTCGAGGGCCCCAGGCCGACACCGGATCTGGTGATTCGGCCACCGACGCGGGGCGCGGCCCTGCCCGCGGTGATCGAACCAAAGAACGAGGCGGCTTGGATCACCCCTGCCGTCATCGCCGGCAGCGCGGTCCTCGTGGCGGCGGTAGCGACGGCCGTCTTCTACCTCTTCGGCCACCAGATCACGGGCTTCGTCTCCAAGACGCTGAGCGCCTCGCGCTCTGCCGTGCCCTCAGCGCCGGCAACAGCCTCGACGCCGGCACCGGCCACGGCGCCGACACCGCCGACACCGGCCGCGGCACCGGCCACCGCAGCGAAGCCTGCGGCCGAGACTGCCCATCTCGAGGTCGACCTTGGCGCCAGCAAGGTCGAGCTGGTGGACGGCCGCTATATCGTGCACGGCGAGATCGTCAACACCGGCACAGCAGCGGGAACCAGCACGGCGCTCAAGTTCATCTTCAAGAAGGACAACGACGTGGTCGGCGAGAAATCCTACCCGCAGAAGCTGGGGCCGATCGCGCCCGGCGCCAGGCTCTCATTCAGCCAGACACTCGACGAACCGCCCGCCGGCACGACCGATATCGTGCCGGCGGTCGAATGACGCGCCTTCGGCCATGGCCGAGCGCCCGACCGTCGATATCCGCTTCTCCGCCGCCGAGATCGCCGCGAGGGTTGATGAAATGGCCGCCGAACTGGCGGCCAAGCTGCCCGCCGACACACTGGTCGTATCGGTGCTCAAGGGGAGCTTCGTCTTCGCCGCGGACCTCATCCGGGCGCTGAGCCGCGCCGGCGCCAACTGGTCGATGGATTTCCTGACACTGTCCAGCTACGGCACGGGCACGAAGACCAGCGGCAACGTGCGCATCGTGCGCGACATCGTCGACGACGTGCGCGGGCGCGACGTGCTCCTGGTCGACGACATCCTGGAGTCGGGCCTGACGCTCAGCTTCGCCAAGAACCTCCTGAAGGAGCGCGGCGCCCATCGCGTCTGGGTGTGCACCCTGCTCGACAAGCGGGCCAAGCGCCAGACGCCGCTCGACGCCGACTTCACCGGCTTTGAGGCTGGCGACGAATTCCTGGTGGGTTACGGCCTCGACTGGGCGCACCGCTTCCGCGGCCTGCCCTATATCGGCGTGGTGCAAAGGGCGGCGGACGGTTCCTGAACAGCCCTCAACGGCTGCGCGCAGCCGCCGCCGAGCGCGCGGGAACGCGGCCGTGCGTCCACAGCACCCGGTAGCTGCGATCGACCTGCTGCACCAGCACCTGCGAGCGCCGCTGTAGCTCGGGATCCAACCGCTCGGCGTCGTCGATCGCCGCGGCGATCGCCTCGATCTTGCTGGTGAAGGGCCCGTGCTGTGTGCCGTCTACCTTGATCCGCCAGCGCTCGCCCTCGGGCTCTACTCGATACTGTTTACCCATCGTCTGCCCCTCACTGCTGAGACGTGAGGTTAAGAGGCAGAGCAATCGGGCGTCGAGGAAAAGCGGCCCAGTCACAGCTTGATCACAAGCGGTCCGCAACCGCTTTGTCACGCGCGCGTTGCCCGCGCCGCCGGCGGACTTAGTAGGTCTTCAACAACCGATCGATGTAGTCGAGCTCTTCCTTGGGCCGGTTCATTTCGCCAGCCCGGCGGCGCAGTTCGTCGAGGATCTCGCGGCTCTTCTGGCGCTCGAGCTCGAGCGGGATCTTGTCGACGCCGGTGTCGACCGAGTCGCCGAAATTTCCGTCGGAACGGCCGAGCGGATCGCGGTCTTCGCTGTGGCGCTCGCGCTCCTCGATCTCGGCGAGGTCGCGGCCGTTGCCTGGCCCGCGCTGGCGCATCTCCTCGGCGAGATCGCCCATGCCCTGCTGCAGGTTGTCGAGCGCGCGGCGCTGGGCACGCGAGGCGTCGCGCGGATCGCCGCGACGCAGCGCCTGCTCGGCATCGCGCATCGAGCGCTCGGCCCGGCCCAGCGACTCCGGCATCGGCATGCCGTGCTCGTCGAGCCGCCGCATGAACTCGCCGAGTTGACGGCGCAGGCCTTCCTGATGTCCACGCTGCTCCTCGCCCCACTGGCCGTCGCCCTGCTGGTTGCCGCCCGGCCCCTGCTGTTGTCCGAACTGCTGTCCGCGCTGGCCCTGACGTCCCTGCTGCTGGCGTCCTTCGCGCTCGGACTCGCCCAAGAGCTGATTCTGCCGCCGCGACAGGCGGTCGAGCTGGTTCATCATCTCGCGACCCTGCTGGCTGCCCTGGCCCTGCTGGCCCTGCTGCTGGCCGCCGCGACGCTGCTGGTTGGGATTGGCCAGCATGGGCGTGGCATTCTCCATCATCTTGCGCAGCTCTTCGAGCAGCCGCTTGGCCTCCTCGCGCTGGCCGTTGCGCGCCATCTCGCGGATCTTGTCGAGCATGCGCTGGATGTCATCGGAGGTGATGGTGTTGTTGGGATCCATCCGCTCCGCCTGCTCCATCATGCGCTGGCGTTCCGCAGGATCCTTCATGCGTTCGGCCAGGTCCTTCTGCCAGCGGTCCATGGCATTGTAGAGCTGCTGGATCAGGCGCTCGATCTCCTCGTCGCCGGCGTGGCGCTGGATGGCGTCGCGCAGGTTCTGGCGCGCCTGCTCGAGCTGCCGCTCGGCGTCCGTCTGCGAGCCGTTCTCCAGCCGCATCGCGAGGTCCCAGAGAAGCTTCTGGGTGTCGACGATCGTCGGCTTGTCGCCGTTTTGGGCAAGGCGTGCCGAACCCAGCCGCAGGCCGAGCTGCACGACAGGGTCGTGACGGTAGTCGTCCGGCCGCTTGACGATCATCGCCATGCCGTCGGCGACGTCCTGGCGCAGCGCCCGCGGATCGCGCGTCAGCGCCTTGCGCAGCACGATCAGCGCCCGCGCCGTCGGATCGTTGAACACCCGCTCGGGCAATAGGAAGCTCTCGACCGCGCTCCGGCCCTTCTGGCCGAGCGCGTCGGTGGCGAACAGCATGACCCGGACCTTCATCCCCGCCCACGGCGAACTGGTCAGATCGCGCACGAAGGTGTCGGTCACCTTCTTGGAGCTGCCGGCGACCGGCAGGTCGATGCGCATCACCTCCGGTTCGTCCTTGTCAGTCAGCATGTCGGCGCCGAACTGGCTTCCGTCGAGCCGGATCTGCAGTTGCACGCCGGTCACACCGAAATCGTCGCCGGCAATGTAGTCGACCTTGGTCGACCAGCGGTCGACGCCGATCGGCCGGGCGAACTCGATGGTCGGCGCAAGGTCGGGAATGACGTGCAGCTTCCAGCGCGCCTGCTCGTCGCCGCGCGCCTCCAGGGCGATCTGCTTGCCCTGGGTAATGGTCGCCTCGATCTGGTACTTGCCCTTGCTGACGGTGGCGAAGTCGCTCGCCTTGCCGTCGATCAGGAGCTTGGGCGCGTGGCGGCCGCGCACATCATCGACGAAGCCCGCAAGCTTGCTGCCGACCGGCACGCGCAAGAGCTTGTCGTGGTCCGCCATCTCGAGATAGATCGGCGGCTTGCCGGTATAGGCCGGCGGCGCGATCCACAGATTGGCGACCACCGGCGGCGGCGGCGGAAAGGCCGGCGTGAAGGCAGCGGCCATGCGATCGCTGCGCCATCCACCGGCGAACACCAAGGCGACGATCAGGGCGAGCGCCGGGACCAGCCGCAGCGCCCAGACGTCGAGCCGCGCCAGTCCCGGATGGGCGAGCTTGTTGGCGAGGCTTGCCAGGCGCCGGGCTTCGCGCTGGCGGTGGGTTTCCCACAGGGCCGATGCCATGGCATCGCCCTCGCCGGCGGCCAGGCGGTCCTGTACGGCGACGAGCGGCCGGTGCGGCACGCCGCTGTCGCGCTCGAGGCGCCGGATGGCGGCGTCACGGTCGGGCCAGGAAAAGTGCCTGAACTGCCACCCGCAGAAGCCGAGTGCGGCGAGCCCGAGCACTGCCAGCACGCCCGTATGGACCCATGGATCGATCCCGGCAAACAGGTCGAAATGCGCGGCCGCGACGAACAGGGCGGCAAGGGCGACGAGTGGCATCAGGCGTGGCCACAGGCCCTCCCAGGCAAGCGCGGCCCACGCCAATCCGACCTTGCGAGCGACTCCGGGCGCTTCGATCGGTTGGGCTGGGCTCACACTCATCGACTGAAACGCCTTGTCGTTGGATCGCTTACGTCTTGCCGGGTGTCTGCCACCGCGGCAGCCGCTCGGCGGAGATCATCTCGTCGATCGACGGCCTTGGCCGCACGACCGCAAATCGCGTGCCATCGACCATCACCTCGGGTGCCAGCGGCCGGCTGTTGTAGCTCGAGGCCATGACCGCTCCATATGCACCCGCGGACCGTATCACAACGATGTCCCCGGCAGAAAGTGGCGGCAAATCACGGTTTTGTGCCAGGTAATCTCCCGACTCGCACACTGGCCCGACAATGTCACAGCGGATCATGGCGGCATCGGGGCGGGGCGCGCGCACCGGCATAATGTCGTGCCACGCCTCGTAGAGCGTCGGCCGGATCAGATCGTTCATCGCCGCGTCAACCACGACGAAAGTCTTGGAAACGCCCGACTTTACCAGGATCACACCGCACACCAGCACGCCAGCTTCACCGACCAAGCGACGGCCCGGCTCGAAGGTCAGTTCGCACCCAAGCCCTGCCGTCTCCTTGCCGACAACCTGCATGAACTCCGCGATCGAAGGCGGATTTTCATCGGCGTAAACGATCCCCAGCCCACCGCCGATGTCGAACTTTTCGATGCGATGGCGGTCGGCGCGCAGCTGCCCGATGAGCGTGCGCACCCGCACGATGGCGCGTCGATAAGGTTCAAGCGAGGTGAGCTGCGAGCCGATATGCATCGCCACGCCCACCACCTTGAGGTTGGGCAATCGTGCCGCGAGTGCGAAGGCGTCGCGTGCCAGGTCGATGTCGATGCCGAACTTGTTTTCCTTGCGCCCGGTCGTGATTTTCGCGTGTGTGCCCGCATCGACATCGGGGTTCACCCGAAGGGTGATGTCGACCGTCCTGCCGAGCTGGGCCGCGACGGCGTTCAGCATTTCCAGTTCCGCGACGCTTTCGACGTTGATCTGGCCGACCTCGGCCTGCAGCGCCGCCAGGAGCTCGGACGCCTTCTTGCCGACGCCGGAAAAGACGATGCGCGCGGGCGCGATTCCGGCGGCCAGCGCCCGCCGCAGCTCGCCTTCCGACACGATGTCGGCGCCGGCACCCATGCCGCCGAACAGACGCACGATCGCCAGATTGCTGTTGGCCTTCATGGCGTAGCAGACCCGCGAGCCGTGCAGTCCCGGCGTGCCCGCGATCGCCTCGGTGAATTCCCGCATGGCAGCGCGCAGTGCCGCCGTCGAGTAGCAGTAGAACGGCGTGCCGACATGCGCGGCGAGGGCGGCCAGCGCCACGCCTTCGGCCTGCATCGCGCCGTCCTTGTAGGCGAAGAAGCTCATCGTCCGTGCCTGGTCGGCCGCCCGGCGAGGAACCGCCGACGCGCCTCCTTGATCGCCCGTGCGACATTGCCCGGCGCAGTGCCGCCCAGGCTGCGCCGCGCCGCCACCGAGGCCTCGACACTCAGCACGCGATAGACACGCCTGTCGATCCGGGGTTCGACGGACCGCATCTCGGTCAGGGACAATTCGTCGAGATCGACATGCTTGTCGGCAGCCTTGGCGACCAGCCGACCGGTGATGTGGTGCGCCTCACGGAAGGGCAAGCCGAGCGCGCGGACCAACCAGTCGGCGAGATCGGTTGCCACCGAGTAGTCCGCAGCGGCGACGTCGCGCATCCGTCCAGCATTGGCTTTGAGGTCGCGGATCATCCCGCTCATGGCCGCGACGCCGAGTTCGAGCGAGTCCGCGGCGTCGAACAGCGGCTCCTTGTCCTCCTGCATGTCCTTGCCGTAGGTGAGCGGCAGCCCCTTGAGCATGGTGCACAGCGCCACGAAGGCGCCAAGGATGCGGCCGACCTTGCCGCGCGTCAGCTCGGCGGCGTCGGGATTGCGCTTCTGCGGCATGATCGAGCTGCCGGTGGTGAAGGCGTCGCTGAGCGCAATGAAGCGGAAGGGCGGCGAGCACCAGATCACGATCTCCTCGGCGAGGCGCGACAGGTGAACCGAGCAAAGCGCCGCCGCGCCGAGGAACTCAACGACGTAGTCGCGGTCCGACACGGCATCCAGCGAATTGGCCATCGGGGCGTCAAAGCCCAGCGCCTTCGCCGTCTTGCGGGGATCGATCGGATGCGGTGAACCGGCGAGCGCTGCTGCCCCCAGCGGCGATTCGTTGAGGCGCGCACGGCAGTCCGTGAGCCGGCCACGATCGCGGCCGAACATCTCGACATAGGCGAGCAGGTGATGCCCGAAGGTAACGGGCTGCGCTGTCTGCAGATGGGTAAAGCCCGGCATGATCGTCGCGGCATGCTCCTCGGCGCGGTCGATCAGGGCCGACTGTAGCTCACGAAGCATTGCTTCCAGCCGATCGACCGTGTCGCGCACCCAAAGCCGCATGTCGAGCGCGATCTGGTCATTGCGCGAACGAGCCGTATGCAGCCGTCCGCCGGCCGGCCCGATCAGCTCCGTGAGCCGAGCTTCGACGTTGAAGTGGATATCCTCGAGCTTGGCCGAGAACTTGAACTTGCCGTTCTCGATTTCGGTCCTCACCTGCGCGAGGCCGCGCTTGATCGCGCGGCCGTCGGCGGCCGAAAGAATGCCCTGTGCGACAAGCATGTCGGCGTGCGCCATCGAGCCAGCGATATCCTGGGCGTAGAGACGGCGGTCAAAGCCGATGGAGGTATTGATCTTCTCCATGATCTCCGCCGGGCCGAGCTTGTAGCGGCCGCCCCACATCGCGTTGGGATCGGTATTCTTCGCCTGCCGGGATGCCCCTCGCTTGGTTGTGTTGTTCCGTGCCATGAATTGTAGCCAGTAGTGCTGTAAGAAGGCGGCTTATGACATATCCCGTTCCCCATTTCCTCTGCCGAAGGGCCGTGCTGGGGGGAGGGCTCCTGCTGCTCGCAAGCCCTGCCTTCGCTAATGTCGGACCCGAATTGCTCAAGGGCACGTTGGCGAAATTCCAGCTGGCCAAGCAGCCCAAGCCCCTTCCCGACCTGGCTTTCCTCGATGCCGACGACAAGCCGCTCAAGATCGGCGACTACCGGGGCAAGACCGTCCTGCTGAACTTCTGGGCCACCTGGTGCGCGCCCTGCGTCAAGGAGATGCCGAGCCTGAACCGGCTACAGGCCGAGATGGGCAAGGACCGGTTCGTCGTGTTGCCACTGTCGCTCGACGGCCTGTCGCGTCGCAAGGTGCGTCCTTTCTATGAGGACAAGAAGCTCACCAATCTCGGCGTCTATTTCGACAAGGACCGCAAGGTCATGCAGGCCCTCGACGTCTCCATCCTGCCGACGTCGATCCTGGTCGATGGGCAAGGGCGCGAGGTCGGCCGCCTCGAAGGCGAGGCCGACTGGAGCACGCCCGAGGCGCTGGCGTTGATGAAGGCCGTGGCTGGCTGATTCGACGTCCTAGCGGGCGGCAGCGGCCGCGGGCAGTACGATTTCAAAGCTCGCGCCGCCTTGCGGGCGGTTGCCGGCGGAGATCGTGCCGCCCATCTCCTCGACGATGCGCCGGCAGATGCGCAAGCCAAGGCCTGTCCCCGTGCCGCGCGGCTTGGTCGTGACGAAGCTCAGGAACAGGCGCGGCAGGATATCCTGGGCGATCCCGGGGCCGCTATCCTCGACCGCAATCCGCACGAAGTGGCGCCCTTCACGGTCGAGCGGCATCGCAATCACGTCGATGGTAGGCGCTCCGGCGTCGCGGGCATTGTTGATCAAGTTGACCAGCACCTGCTCGAGCTTGCTGACATGCCCCAATACTGCCGGCAGTTCGTCGGAGACCGACGCGGTCAGTGCGCCGCGCGCCTGGCGTACACCGTGGCTGGTGAGGTCGACGGCGCTCCGCACGGCGATGGAAGGGTCGAACGGGGCGGCCCGCTCGGACGCAGTTCCGCGAACGAACGCGCGCAGGTCGCCGACGATCCGGCTGGCCCGGTCCACCTGCTGAACGACGCGAGCGATCCTGGCGCTCAGGAATTCGCGGTCGACCGTCCCGCCTTGCGCGGCCTGGGCCAGCTCGTCGGCGGCCGAGGCGCAGGCGACGTTTATGACCTGCAGCGGCTGGGTTATTTCATGGGCCAGGGTCGCGGCCATCTCGCCGACAGTCGTCAGGCGTTCGGCGTCGAACAGAGCCTGTTCGGTTGCGCGCCGCTCTGCCATCTGGCGCTCCAGCCGCTCGCTCAGCACGACGCGTTCGGTGACGTCGCGCAGGACGCCCACCTGCACGACGCCGTTCGACATACCGCCGGCGGGCTTGCGATAGCGAGCCTCGACATGGCGGATCGTCCCGTCGGGCCGTTTCATACGCAGCTGGGCCTGCATCACCTTGTCGTCGGTCGCCTGGTAGTGGGCGCGCCCGGCCGCGATGACTTCCTCGACCTGTTCGCGCACGACATAGTCGATGAAACGCTTGCCGATCAGCTGATCGGCCGCAACGCCAAGTAGTTCAACGGCCGACGAACTGACGAAACTGAAGGTGCCCTTAACATCGAGGGCATAGACCACGTCGGACAGCGAATCGACCAGCGCCTGATACTGGGCGCGCGCCTGCTCCAGCTCCGATTGATGCGCCTTCAGCTCGGTCACGTCGACGCGCAAGCCGACGGTGCGCCCCGATCCGGTGAGCTTTTCCGACCATTCGAACCAGCGTCCGTCACCCATCTCGCGAAGGCGCCTCGTTCCCTTGCTGCGAAAGCGTTCGATCAATCCGGTTGCGTCGCTCTGCTGCAAGCCGCCGAACTGGCCGCTGGGGCCCATGTTCACCCGCACCAACTCCTCGTAGGTAAGTCCGACGGATTCCGGCCGCCTGAGGATCGGGGTGATTTCCGCCGCTGCCGAATTGTAGACGATCAGCCGCTCCTTCTGATCATAGACGACGATGCCGGCCGGCACGGTGTCGATCGTCTCGCGCAACAGCTCACGCGCATCGTGCGCGTCGCGCCACTGCGTGTGGTAGTCCATCGCCGCACGACCGACGAGCATGATCAAGACCAGTCCGGCTCCGACGAACCCCGCCGTGCTCAGGGTCAGCACCAGCAGCGCCACGTCGTAGTCAGTCGCCATGCGCTCGACTACCGAATCGGTCTGGCGAATGATGGCCGTCCTGGTGTTGTTGAATTCGCCGAGCCGGCTGATGACCTGCGCCATGATCGGCGCGCTGATCATCCGATCGGGCGGATGGTACACGGCGATTTCCGGCGCCAGCAGGTCGCGCATCACCGAACCCGACGCGCAAAGCTCGGTGAGCCGCCGCGACGTGGCCTCGGCGCCGGACCGCGAGGCCATGCAGACCGCTTTCACCGCACCCTCAAAACGGGTCCAGTTCCGCCGCAGGTCCGGCTCACCCTCGGCGGCGCTCACGGCGCCATAGGCCATGAGGTGGATGATGCGGATCAGCGATCGCGAGCTCTGTTCGAATTCCTGCACTTCGGCCGATCGGCGCCGCTGCCGGTCGACGTCCGAGCGATGCACCGACTGCGTGAGGTCGATCAGCGCCACCGCGCAGCAAAGCAGGCCGACCAGTCCGGCGGCCGTCGCCCACGCGACGCCCCGCACTCCCAGAGCCAAGCGGGCTTGCCGGGGAAAGGTCCGCAGCAGTTCGACGAACTGTCGGACAGTCGATCGCCCTCGCTCGCCGGGCGCTGTCGCGCTCGGCTGGCTCAATGCCATGCCAAAATATTCCTGGACGCGGCCGCTGCTCGACCGTCCCAGGTCCCCCAATTCGGAGCCGCTAAAATACCCTCATCTCGCGTCTTTGCCTACCGGCTGGAGGCCCCTGGATGTTGCAGTGGCTCAGTCAGAGGAATGGCGACATTCTCACTCGACTGACATGGTCGGGGCACCGGCGTATGGTTCGACCGGTTCCCGTTGGCAGGCAAAGGAGACGAACTCCGCAACCATTTCCAAGGAGGCAGCGTCATGCCCAAGTACATGGTCGAGGCGTCCTACACGGTCGAGGGTCTCAAGGGTCTGCAGAAGGACAAAGCGAGCGGTCGGCGGTCAGCCGTCGCCCAGGCGGTCGCGGCAGTCGGCGGCAAACTCGAAGCCTATTATTTCGCGCTCGGAAAGCATGACGTGGTCGCGATCGTCGACCTTCCCGACGTGGTAACGGTCACTGCCCTGTCGCTGGCCATTTCCGGCACAGGTCTGGCTCGCACCAGGACGACGGCTCTGCTCTCGGTCGAGGAGACCGACGCGGCGCTGCAGAAGAGCGTCGCCTATCGCGGTCCAGGCAGGTAGGCTGAAGACCGTCGATCGTCTTTCCGGCCGGTCCCACGCCAAGCATCGAGAGGACAGGGATGACATCAGCGAGCGAAAGCTTGGAACTGACGCGGGTCGGCCCCGGCACCGCGATGGGTCAGATGATGCGCCAGTACTGGATGCCGGCGCTCAAGTCGTCGGAGCTCGAGCGCGACGGCCCGCCAGTAAGGTTCATGCTGCTCGGTGAGAAGCTGATCGGATTCCGCGACAGCGCCGGCAAGGTGGGTGTGATGGACCATCGCTGCCCACACCGCTGCGCCTCGCTGTTCCTCGGCCGCAACGAGGAAGGCGGCATTCGCTGCCTCTATCACGGCTGGAAGTTTGACGTGACCGGTCAGTGCCTCGAGATGCCGAGCGTGCCGGCGCACCAGGATTTCAAGCACAAGGTGCGAGCCAAGGCATACCAGACCGTCGAGCGCGCCGGTCTCGTCTGGGTGTACATGGGCGAGCGCCAGCAGGCGCCGCCGCTGCCGGCGCTGCAGATTCTCGATGCGCCGGACGACGAGATCAGCGTCGGCATGATCCAGCGCGATTGCAACTATCTGCAGGCGATCGACGGCGAACTCGATACCTCGCATTTCGGCTACCTGCACGGCGGCCACGTCGATCCAGCGAGGCTGTCCGAGGGAGATCCGGTCTACCACACGGTCACGATCCGAGCGCCGGAGTATCACGTCACCGATGCGCCCTGGGGCACGCAATACTGCGGCTACCGCTCAGCGGGGCCCGGTCGGACCTATTGGCGCTTCGCCAACTTCCTGTTTCCCTTCTGGACGCAGGCGCCCAACGGCGAGTTCGACAGCCACGCGCACGGCCGCGCCTGGGTGCCGCTCGACGACAATCACACGATGTACGTCTTCATCTGGTGGAAGCGCGCCACCTCGGCGATGTCGCTGCCGCAACCGACCTTCAAGGACGGCACGCCGATCGGCGGATTGGGGCGCGTCAACAAGCTCCTGCCCAACACCACCGACTGGCTCGGCCGCTGGCGCCACGCCTACAACGAAGGCAACGATTGGGGCATGGACCGCGAGGCCCAGCGCAACAACCTGATCTATAGCGGCATCGACGGAGTGCACCTGCAGGACCAGGCGATTACCGAAAGCATGGGCCCGATCGTCGACCACACGTTCGAGCATCTGGCGCCGTCGGACCTGATGGTCACGCGGACCCGCCGGCGCCTTCTGATGGCAGCCCGCGCACTGCGCGACGATGGCGTGATGCCGCCGGGCGTCGAAGACGCCGACGTCTATCACGGCGCGCGCAGCGGCTACTTCACGAGCGACGACCAGAATCCGTGGCGCGAGGTCTATGACCGGCGCCTGGCGGCAGCGATGCACCCAAGGCCCACGCCGCTGCGCGCCGCCGAGTAGTAATGCCCGCTCACACGCGGGCGCAGGCGCGGCAGCGGCATTTGTCGACCTGGTGCAGCTCGACCATGTTGCCGCACGGATCGTTCATGAAGACCTGAGTCGAATCGGGACTGGTGAGGCCCTCGATCACCCAGTACTTCGCGCCCATGCGGTCGAGCTCGGCCCGCGTCGCCACGATGTCCTTGACCGCGAAGGCGATATGCGGCCGCGTCGGATCCTCGCCCGGCCCCTTGGCGACCGGCGACGGCTGCGCTCCGCCGATCAGATGGATCTGGCCGACCTCGCCGACATTGATCCAGGCCCCCGGGATGCCCGGAATGGTCGGCCGGCCGGTGTCGCGCGAAAGACCGAGCACGTCCTTGTAGAACGACTCGGTGGCCGCGAGCTTCTGCCCACCGCTGTCGACGCGGATGCCGGTGTGATGGATCTCTAGGATTTCGATCGCCATCGTGAGGTCCTCCTAGATAACTATGACTGGGGAAATTTGACGTCACCGTAGGGGTAGAACTTCTTCAAGTCGACGTTCCTGTAGGGCAGTCCCTCGAGCCTCACCGTGCCGAGGAAAGGCTCGACCGGCTCCACCAAAATGATCGTCTTGGCAAATCCCGAATCGTCGAAGCCGCGGCGGAAGTGCACTCGCGACTTGATGGCGATCGCCTTGAAGCTCCTGACATCGAAGCCGAGCGCGTTTAGCGGCAGCGGCTCCTGGACCTGCACCAGGTAGCGGCTCAGCACCAGGACGTTGCCGCGGCCGAAGCTCACGA
>JBPYDO010000305.1:0-24162 GCA_051985755.1 Reyranella sp.
CCATTTTCCTGGGCGCTCGCCAACCATAGGGAACGCCCGTCATGCGCCGCTTGCTCGTTGTCCTGTTGTCGTTGCTTGCCGTCCCGGCCGTATCGCTGCACGCCGAGGATATCGGCGCCGTTGGTTACCGCTTCAAGTGGATCGGGCCGAACGACAAGATCGTAGTCGAGGCCTTCGACGACCCCGACGTGGCGGGCGTGACCTGCTATTTCTCGCATGCCCGCACCGGCGGCATCAAAGGCGCCATCGGCGTCGCCGAGGATCCGGGCGAGGCGTCGATCGCCTGCCGCCAGACCGGCCCGGTCGATGAGTCCAGGCTCGCGCACCTCAAGAGCCCGCACGAAGTCTTCAGCGAGCGTGCCTCGCTGATCTTCAAGAGAACCCAGATCGTGCGTTTCTGGGATGCCAAGCGGCACGCCCTGATCTATCTCACCTACACCGACCGCATCTTCGAGGGCAGCCCGCGCAACTCGATCAGCGTCGTTCCATTGGGTGTCAAGTAGAGCGGGGCGAAGTCGCGTAGAGGAAAGTTCCGAGCAGCACCCAGCGCGCCGCCCTGGCACCGCCGACGAGCGGCGTGGTGAAGTGCCAGAACGGCAGGCGATAGGCGCTCACCGTCGACGGACCCGCGATCGAAACGGTCTCGCTGAAGTGGCCGGCGCGACTGAGCACCAGCGCCTGCTCGGCACCCGGCGTGCTGAAGCTGAGATGCAGGTCGATGTAGCCCCTCCTGGCGCGCGAGTTCTCGGGATGGTGATCGTTGTGCGGCCCGGCATAGTCGCCCGGTCCGTAGCGCAGGACCTGCAGGCCCCAGCCTGAAGCGAGCTTGCGGCCCGCCAGCGCCTCGGCGAAGGCGCGAAACGACGCCGAGCGCATGAGGCGCACCAGGCCGACCTTCTCCGCCGCCTTCACGCCCGGCTCGCGGCGGCTGTAGAAGTAGATCGTGCGGGCGCGCGCCGTCTTGGGCAGCAGCTCTTCGTAGTCGCGCCGCATGTCCCAGATGCTTTCCGGCGGGATCGGCCGCGCGATCGGTTCGAGCTTGTCGCCGAGCGCCCGCTCCAGCGCCCCGCGCAGCCGCGCGGCCTTTGCTCGGTCCAGCAGATCGTCGCGACAAAGAAACCGTGTCCGCGGGTTGGCAAGCGCGCCGCAGAGAGGATGCGTACCCGCCAGGACGCGCCGGCCGGCAGCACTCAGCAGGTCTTCGAATTCGCGCGGGAAAGGCTGCAAGCGCGGCGAGCTCATGCCGCGCGGTCAGTAGCGCATCGTCAGCTTGTTGTCCGCGGTCGTGAGCGCCTTGAAGCCGAGCCGTTCGTAGAGTTGCCGCGCCGGATTGTTGGTCATCACTTCGAGCGTAAGGTCCTTGAACTTGCGATCGGCCCGCTCTTTCATCCAGATCAGAAAGGCGGTGCCCAGGCCGCGATTGCGCATCTGCGGCAGCAGGTAGAGATGCTTCAGCTGCACGACATGCTGGCTCTCCTCGACCTGGAGCCAACCGGAATCGACTTTCTCGGCCTGCAGGATTGACGTGCCGGCGTGACCGATGACTTGCTCGATGAGCCGCCGCTGCGCTGCCTCGTTCCAGGCCACAAGGCCCTGAGCCAGGGGCTGCATGGCGTCGCGATAGATCGGCCAGCAGAAGGCAAGATCGGACGCTTTGGAGGCGCGCAGTTCAAAAGCGGGAGGCATGGTCCGCATCGGGCCACAGTGCACGACACGATGCAAACACGCAGGTGTCCGCTGTTACCGCGCAGGTCTTTAATGTAAACTCCCTTAACATGGCTTGGAAGAAACCGGAGCCACGCGGCTATCACCATGGCAATTTGCGCGAGGCGCTGATCAAGGCGGCGCGCGACTTGATCAAGGAGAAGGGGCCGGCAGGCTTCACCTTCGCCGAGGCGGCGCGCTCGGCAGGCGTCAGCGCGGCCGCGCCCTATCGCCACTTCCGCGACCGCGATGCGCTCCTAGCCGACGTGGCGCGCGAGGGCTTCCAGCGTTTCGAGGCGATGCTCAAGGCCGGCTGGGCCAACGGCAAACCCGATCCCATCACCGCCTTTCACAATATCGGCCGCGCCTACCTCGCCTTCGCGCGCGCCGAGCCGGCCTACTACGCGGCGATGTTCGAATCGGCACTGCCGCCAGACCTCAATCCCGACCTGCGCGCGGCGGGCGACCGAGCCTTCGGCGTGCTGCGCACCGCGGCCGAGACGCTGGTCGCGGGCCTGCCGCCCAGCAACCGGCCGCCGGCTCTGATGATGAGCCTGCATCTCTGGTCGATGGCGCACGGCATCGCCTCGCTGTTCGGCCGCGGCGACAGCGGCCGGCGCACGCTGCCCATGACGGCCGACGAACTGCTCGAATCGGCGATGCTCATCTACCTGCAGGGATTGGGTTTTCCGCGAAATACCTGAAGGGCCCTTGACTCCCCCGGGGTAAATGCCCAATGTAAATGTCGTTAACATTTACATGTTAGCGCCCGTGGAAATTGGAGGCCCGCAATGGAAGGCCTGATGGAAAAACTGGACGACATCCCCCGGCCCGCCTGGATCGCGCTGGTGGTGCTCGGCTTCATCGTGTTCTGGCCGATCGGCCTCGCCCTTCTGATCTATCTCAAATGGAGTGGACGCATGTTCTGTTCGCACTACGGCTACGGCCGTTGGCAGACGCCCGATGGGCATTCGTACGAATGGCGCGGCAAGGACTGGCGCGCCGCGCGCGAAGAGTGGCGCGCCAAGCGCGAGGAATGGCGCGCCTGGAAGCGCCGCCAGCGTTGGGGTCACCACTATTCGTCCGGTAACGTCGCCTTCGACGAATATCGCGAGGAGACGCTGCGCAAGCTCGACGAGGAGCAGCGCGAGTTCCGCGAGTATCTCGACAAGCTGCGGTCGGCCAAGGATCGCGCCGAGTTCGACCAGTTCATGGCCGAGCGCCGCAACCGTCCTCCCACGACCGAGCCGCCGCCGACCGCGCCCCCCGCCGGCTACTGAAGCCACCGGCTCGGCTCGATAACCGCCCGCGACGCCCCCGTCGCGGGCGGCGTCGTTTCAGCGGCGTCGTTTCAGTAGTCGAGCTTCATCGGCAGCTGATGCTCGACGGCGTGGCGAGCGAGGCCGGTAAGCACGGCAAAGGCATAGCGCGCCTTCCACTCCAGTGCCGCGTCAGGCAGAGGCGGGCGTCGTCCCCAGGACGCCGCTTCGGCTTCGTCGTCGACCTTCCAGGTGGCGGCGTTCAGGTCGGCAAGCTGGCGCGACAGAGTCTTGGCCGAGCCGATCACGATCCGCCGGCCGTCGACATCGTCGCCCTCGAAGGTGAAGGGAAAGGCGCTCGGCAGCCACAATTCGACGTTGCGCACGAGATGGGAAAAGCGCGAACGAAATCCGTCGGCGTTGCAACGCAGCAGGGCCGGATCGTCGTCCCATTCCTCGGGCAGCACCGTCGGGCGCCGCAGCTTCTTGTGCTCGGCATAGGCCGCCCACAGAACCAGCGAGCCGAAGCCGTCCCAACCCGGCTGTGCGCTGAAGTAGGGTGCCTCGTCTGATTCGTCCCAATCGAGCGGACCTGCGACATTGGCGCCGAGCGATTGGCCGAGCGCGTCGCGCCAGGCGAGGATCCTGGGCCGCAGCCGGGCGCTGTCCCTGAGCGCGCGCGAGGCACGCTCGCGCGGCCGCGGCGACGCTCTCTCCCGGCCCTTCAATCTCGCCCGAGCCACCCGTTCCGCCGCGCTTTCCCAATCGCCGGCGTAGTAACGCGTCAGCGATCCGACATAGACGTCCAGCGCCATCGACGAACGGTTCCCACTTGGTTCATCTGGAGCAACAACGCGGTTCTACCACCCTAAGTTGCTCTACACCGTGATCCACTTCTTGCAAACAAACGTTCCTAAATACCTCGCAGCCCAAACGGGTAGGTCACACCCGCCTGACTGGCGCGAAACCGATTTCCTTCGGGCGAGGCAGGGACTTACCCACAAATGCGCGACCAATCTGCGACCCTGGCCTTACGGGCGCTCGAACGTCTCCAATGCCTTTTCGATGCGGCGGTCGGGCACCAGCCAGACGATCGCCACCACGACGTAGAGGCCAACGGCGAACCAGGGCTGCACGAAGGCGACCACGATCGCCACGGCATAGATCGCGAGCGAAACCTTGCCCTTGAAGTCCCGCCCATAAGCCGTCGCCAGCACCGAGCCCTGGCCGTGGCTCAGGATCAGCAAGTGACTCAAGAGGTAGAAGGCCAGGCCGCAGCACAGCAGCAGCGCGCCGTAGATGGCGACGGGCCAGACGGCGAAATTGCTGCTGCCCAACCAGCCGGTGGCGATCGGGACCAGCGACAACCAGAACAGGAGATGCAGGTTGGCCCACAGCACCAGCCCTGAGACGTGCTGCGTGGCGTGCAGCAGATGGTGGTGGTTGTTCCAGTAGATGCCGACGAATACGAAGCTCAGGACGTAGCCCAGCAGCGTCGGGATCTGCGGCGCGAGCGCCGCGAGATCCTCGCCCTGCGGCACCTTCAGGTTCAGCACCATGATGGTGATGATGACGGCGATGACGCCGTCGCTGAACGCTTCCAGCCTGCCCTTGCCCATGCGGCGCGCCTATGCCGTCTTGGTGGCACCCGATTTCAGCATGGCGTCGATTTCGGCCTGGGAAAAGCCCGCCTCGCTCAGCACCTCGATGCTGTGCTCGCCGAGCCGCGGCTGCAGCCGCGTGATCTCAGGCTTGGTCTTGCTGAAGCGCGGCGGGATGTCGGGCATACGCAGCTTGCCTTCGCTGGGATGTTCGACATCCCGCCAGAAGCCCGTCGCGTTGAGCTGCTGGTCGGCGAACAGGTCCTCGAGCGTGTTGACCGGCCCGTGCGGCACGTTGGAGTTCTTCAAGAGCGCCGCCCATTCGGCATTGGTGCGCTCGGCGCAAAGTCCGGCGAGCGTGGAGTAATAGGCCTCGACGTTCTTCAGGCGATTGGTGATGCCCTGGAAGCGCTGATCCTTGGCGAGATCCTCGCGGCCGACCAGCGTGCAGAACTCCTTCCAGTGGCCATCGGTGTAGGGCAGCAAGGCGAAGTAGCCGTCCTTGGACTTGTACGGGCGGCGCTCCTTGTTGAGCACGCGCTTGTAGCCGGCCGTGTCGAGCGCCGGCTTGAAAGTCTCGCCGAAGAGATGCTCGACCATCACGAACGAGACCAGGGTCTCATACATCGGCACCTCGACCGCCTGGCCAAGGCCCGTCTTCTCGCGCGCATAGAGCGCGGCGAGCAGCGCCGAGACCACGCCGTTGGAACTGGTCTTGTCGGCGACGATGGTTGGCAGGAAGCGCGGCTGGCCGGCGACCACGGTCTGCAGCGCTGCGAGTCCCGAGCCCGCCTGGATGATGTCGTCGTAGGCCGCCTTCGCGCCGAGCGGCCCGGCCGAGCGATAGCCATAGGTCGCGAGATAGATCAGCCGCGGATTGACCTTTTCGAAAGCCTCATAGGGCACGCCCAGCCGCTTGGCAGGCTCGGGGCGATAGTTGTGCATGAAGACGTCGGCGGTCTCGGCGAGCTTGAACAGCGCCTTGCGACCGGCGTCCTGCTTGAGGTCGAGCACCAGCGAGCGCTTGGACCGGTTGCAGCCGAGATAGAAGGCCGCCATGCCGGGATGACGCGCCGGCCCCAGCTGGCGCGTCGTGTCGCCCTCGGGCGGCTCGATCTTGACGACATCGGCGCCGAGATCGCCGAGCTGCTGCGCGGCCCACGGGCCAAGCACGACCGTCGTACAGTCCAGAATCCTGACGCCCGCCAGCGGACCCGGCATCCTCCACGCCTCCAATTCCTTGCCTTCGCTTACCACAAGCTTACGCCGCCGCGAAACGTGGGCCGACACGGGTGCGAAATTTGCGACCACGGCCGGATCCTCCGCCACCTTGCCGGGGCTAGCGCGTTAGAGGTGTCCGAGAGGAGACCGCGATGCGCCTGGACGTCAAATCCCTCACCCGCAGCTGTTTGATGGTGGCAGTGGTCGGAACGGCTCTCGTTGGTACCGTGGCACGCGCCGACGATGACGACGAAGGCCATCATCACTGGCGGCACCACCACGGCTACTACGTCGTACCGCCCGGCCATGTTTACTACGTCCCGGCCCCGCCTCCGGTGGTTTACTATCCGGCGCCTGTCTATGTGCCGGCCTATCCGGCCTACATCGACCCCGGCCCGCCCGGCATCAACTTGAACTTCAACGTGCCGCTGCGCTGATCGAGAGTCGCCGAAAGCGCATTCTCGGCCGCAATCGCGGCGTGTCGGCTGACACGCAATCGGGTCGCGTCGGCTGACACCAAGCTGACGACAAATTCCCCTTGTTGGTCACAATCGCTCGCCATCTAAGCGAGGTCGGAAGGCGTTATCCGACTGCAAAGGAGGTTGCCATGCGCGACATCTTGAAGAGCAGTCTGGGTCGGGCCACGACGATATTCGCCATCGTCGGCCTTGCCCTGTTTGCCTTAGGTGCAAGCGCCGAAGCGCGAGACGGCCACTGGCATCACGGCCACTGGGGTCACTGGCACTATGCACCGGGTCACTACTGGCACGGGCCGTACTGGGGCTACCGGTATTACGGCTGGTACGCGCCCTACTACCCACCGCCCGTCGTCTACGGACCGCCGGCCTACTACGGCCCGCCTGGTCTCAACTTCAACTTCAACGTCCCCCTGGGCTGAAGTTGATTCGCTGACATGAAGCTTACGGCGTCCGGCCGGCAGAGAATGCCGGCCGGACGAATGTTGGCGGAAACGCGACTCACTTTTCGCGAGAATGCCTTAATCGATCGGGAGATTGTCCGCGGACACGCTGCGTATCTCTGATGTCAACGGAGGTTTGCCCCATGCGTGTCACCAAGAACATCCTTTCTCTCGGCGCCGCGCTGATCGCCGGTTCCGCCATCCTCTCTCTCTCCACCGCTGCGCTGGCGTGGGACCACGATCACGATCGATGGGAGCGTCACCGCCACTGGGAGCATGAGCACTATGTCGTCGAGCGCCCGGTCTATGTCGCGCCGCGCCCCGTGTTCATCGCGCCACCGCCGGTCGTGTACGCGCCGCCTCCGGCGCCCGCCGGCCTCAACCTGAACTTCAACGTTCCACTGAACTAAACGCGGCAAACCAGGCCCGCCGGACGCGCCCCCTCTAAGCGTCCGGCGGGTCATTATTTTTGGGCTTGCTTCGAGCCTGTTTGACGGCTCCGCCCGGCGGTTGACGCAGGCCGCCAAATCGAGGATTGTCCTCCTCGACATGCTGCGACTGACGACGCTTCGACTTATTGGCTGATCCGCCGCCCGCGACCCGGGCACCTGCGGATCCCTTGTCGTTCGTCCTTTCCTTGCCACCAGTCGCCGCCACTTCTTTTCATTCCATCGCAGTGTTCGCTTTGAGGCCCCAGCACCAGGCCTGTGTGCGGCGCGAGGAGTCCAAAAAATGTCAGCCCAGAAACCCATGATGCCGACCGCGGGCGAGAAGTACGCCCCGTTCAAGCCGATCGACTTGAAGGACCGACGATGGCCCAGTGCGGTCATCACCAAGCCGCCGATCTGGTGCGCCGTCGACTTGCGCGACGGCAACCAGGCGCTGATCGAGCCGATGGACTCCGACCGCAAGACTCGGATGTTCAGGCTGCTCTGCCAGATGGGCTTCAAGGAGATCGAGGTCGGCTTTCCAGCCGCGTCGGAGACGGATTTCGACTTCGTGCGCGAGCTGATCGAAAAGAAAATGATCCCCGATGACGTCGTCATCCAGGTGCTGACCCAGAGCCGGCCCGAGCAGATCGAGCGCACCTTCGAAGCCTGCCGCGGCGCCAAACGCGCCATCGTCCACCTCTACAACTCGACCTCGACCTTGCAGCGCCGCGTGGTGTTCAACACCGGCTTCGACGGCATCATCGACATCGCCGTGTCGGGCGCCAAGCTGGTCAAGCAGCTGGCCGACGCCGATCGCAAGACCGACTGGATCTTCGAATACTCGCCCGAGAGCTTCACCGGCACCGAGCTCGAGTTCGCGCGCGACATCTGCGCGGCGGTGGGCGACGTCTACCGGCCGACGCCAAAGAAGAAGATGATCATCAACCTGCCGGCGACCGTCGAAATGGCCTCGGCCAACATCTATGCCGACCAGATCGAATGGTGCCACCGCAACTTCCGGTACCGCGATTCCATCGTCCTCAGCCTGCATCCGCACAACGACCGCGGCACCGGCGTGGCGGCCGCCGAACTCGGCTACATGGCGGGCGCCGAGCGCATCGAGGGCTGCCTGTTCGGCAACGGCGAGCGCACCGGCAACGTCGATCTCGTGACCTTGGGCCTCAACATGTACACCCAGGGCGTCGATCCGGAGATCGACTTCTCCAACATCAACGAGATCCGCCAGACGGTGGAGTACTGCAACCAGCTGCCGGTGCACCCGCGCCATCCCTATGGCGGCGACCTGGTGTTCACCGCCTTCTCGGGCTCGCACCAGGACGCCATCAACAAGGGCTTCAAGGCGTTGCAGGCGTCCAACAGCAAAGTGTGGGAGGTACCCTACCTGCCGATCGATCCGGCCGATCTCGGGCGCACCTACGAGGCGATCATCCGCATCAACAGCCAGTCGGGCAAAGGCGGCATCGCCTACATCCTCAAGACCGACTACGGCATCGACCTGCCGCGTCTTCTCCAGGTCGAGTTCTCCAAGACGATCCAGCAGATCGCTGACGAGAGCGGCAAGGAGATCCTGCCGGCCCTGATCTGGGACACCTTCCGCAGGGAGTACCTCGAGAAGATGGCGCCGATCGCCTTCGTCGGCAACACCACCCTGCCGCAGCCGGGCCATCCGGAACTCCGACTGATCGACGCCAAGGTGACGGTCGATGGTAAGGCGCGCACCGTCACCGGCCACGGCAACGGCCCGATCGCGGGCTATGTTGAGGCGCTCGCCAAGGATTGCGGTGTGCGGATAAAAGTCCGTGACTACCACCAGCACGCCGCCGGCGCCGGTGAAGATGCCCAGGCCGTGAGCTACATCGAGGCCGAGACCGGCGATGGCCGCGTCCTGTGGGGCGTCGGCATGGATTCCAACATCGTCACCGCCTCGCTGAAGGCGGTGACCTGCGCCGCCAACCGGGCATTGGCTCTCGCCTGAGCTGCGCGTAGAAAGGCGGCATGGCCAAAGCTCGTAGGAAGAAGACCGCCGCCGCGAAAAAGTCGCGCCCGACCAAGTCGCGTCCGGCCAACAAGCCAGACGCCAACCTGCTCGCCGATCTCATGAAATGGGCCAAGGCGGCCGGCGCCGACGCCGCCGACGCCCTCTATGTGGACGGCGAATCGATTTCGGTCGCCCAGCGCCTGGGCAAGCGCGAGAAGCTCGAGAGCAGCGAAGGCCGCGACCTCGGCCTGCGCGTTTTCGTCGGCCAGCGCCAGGCCTTCGTCTCCTCGACCGATTTTGCGCCCAAGGCACTGCGCGCCCTGGCCGAGCGGGCGGTCGACATGGCGCGCTCCGTGCCGGAGGATCCGGTTTGCGGCATTGCGCCCGCGGAATTGCTGGCCAAGCGCTGGCCCACCCTCGACATCGACGACCGGCACCGGCCTTCGGCCAAGGTGCTGCTCGCGCTCTGCGCCGAGAGCGAGGATGCGGCGCGCGCCGTCAAGGGCGTGACCAACTCGGAGGGCGCCGAGGCCGGCTGGGGCCGCACCAGCGTCATGCTGGCGGCGAGCAACGGCTTCTCCGGCGGCTATCGGCGCAGCGGCTATTCGATTTCCTGCTCGGTGCTGGCTGGCGAAGGCACCGGTATGGAGCGCGACTACGAATGGTCGAGCGCGGTGCACTTCGACGACCTGATGGCGGCCAAGCGGGTCGGCCGCAACGCCGGCAAATTCGCCGTCGAGCGGCTGAACCCCAAGAAGGCGCCGAATGCGCGGCTGCCCGTGGTCTACGATCGCCGCGTTTCCGGCGGGCTTCTTGGCCACCTTGCGGGCGCCATCAACGGCCGCGCCGTGGCGCGCGGCACCTCGTTCCTCAAGGACCGGATGGGCCAGCAGATCTTCGCCAAGGGCGTCCGCATTGTCGACGATCCGCTGCGCAAGCGCGGCCTTGGCAGCCGGCCGTTCGACGCCGAAGGCTTGCCCGCCAAGCGCTACGCCGTGGTCGCCGACGGCGTGCTGACGACATGGCTGCTCGACCTCGCCGCGGCGCGCCAGCTCAGCCTCAAGCCGACGGGCCATGCGGCACGCGGCACGTCGGGGCCACCGTCGCCCACCACGTCCAACTTCTATCTCGAGAAGGGCAAGGTCTCGCCCGACGAGCTGATCGCCGACATCAAAAGCGGACTCTACATCACCGATCTCATCGGCTTCGGCGTCAACGGCGTGACGGGCGACTACAGCCGCAGCGCCTCGGGCTTCTGGATCGAAAACGGCAAGCGCGCCTGGCCGGTGAGCGGCATCACGATCGCAGGCAACCTCAAGGACATGTTCCTCCATATGACTCCCGCGAACGACCTGCAATTCAAAAGCTCGACCAACGCACCGACGGTGCGAATCGAAGGGATGACAATCGCCGGCTCGTGATAGAGTTGGCGGTAATGCCCCCCTCCACCAGGCAAATCACCCTGGCCGCAACGTCGGCCCTTCTGGCGTCGTCGCTCGCCCCAGCCGCCCTGGCCCAATCCGGCGACTTCCGCGACTGTCTGCAGGCGATCCGTGCCGAGGCGATGCGCCAGGGCGTGCCGGCCGCCGTCGCCGACCGCGCGCTCAGCCGCCTCACGCCCGACAAGAAAGTCATCGACTACGACGCGCACCAGCCGGAATTCACCCTGACCTACGGCCGCTATGTCGGCCAGTCGGTGACGCCCGACCGCATCGCCAAGGGCCAGCAGAAGGTCGGGCAATATCGCGGCCTGCTCGATGCGCTGGAGCGCGAGTACGGCGTGCCGCCGCAGTATCTGGTCGCCTTCTGGGGCATGGAAACCAACTACGGCAGCTTTCTCGGCGACTTCCAGGTGGTGCGCTCGGTGGCGACGCTCGCCTGCATGACCAAGCGGCTGGCCTTCTTCAGCAACGAGACCGTGCAGGCGCTGAAAATCCTCGCCAGCAACGGCATGACCAGCCAACAGATGAAGGGCTCGTGGGCCGGCGCCATGGGCAACATGCAGTTCATGCCCTCGACCTTCACCAAATGGGCGGTCGACCGCGACGGCAATGGCCGCATCGACCTGTGGAACAGCATGCCGGACAGCTTCGCCTCGGCCGCCAACTTCCTGCGCGGCATCGGCTTCCGCCCCGGCCTGCCATCGAGCGACGAGGTGATCCTGCCCAAGAACTTTCCGCTCGAGCAGGCCGACAGCTCGATCGAGAAGCCGCTGCGCAGCTGGACGGGGATGGGCGTCAGGCTGGCGGGCGGCGCTGCCTTGCCGCAATCCGACGAGCTGGCCTCCATCGCGCTTCCGGCCGGCTGGCGCGGGCCGGTCTTCGTCCTCTATCCGAACTTCAAGGCCGTGATGAACTGGAACCGATCGACGCTCTATGCGCTGGCGGTTGGCATCCTGGCGCGGCAGATCGCCGGTGGACCGGCGGTCATGCAGCCGCCGCCCGACGACGACGCGCCGCTGTCGCGCGACACCGTGATCGACATGCAGAGCCGGCTGGCGCGGCTCGGCTTCTACACCGACGAGGCCGACGGCCTATTGGGCCCCAAGACGCGTTCGGCAGTGCGCCTCTTCCAGAAGCAGATCGGCCTGCCGGCCGACGGCCACCCGACTCCCGAATTCGTGCAGCGCCTGGTCCAGGCGGTGCGCTAGCGGGCTAGGCCGGCTGCAGCAGCCTCACCGCGGCAGGCGCAACGGCGATCGACACCGGCAGGGTGAGCGCATCGTCGCCGTCGATTTGCACTGGCTGCTGCCCGAGCTCGCCGGCGTCGCTCAGCACCGAGATCGTGACGTCGCGGCCAGTCACCACGCGATAGCCGCCGGCCCGCGGCAGGCGGCCCATCAGCAGGGCGAGGCCGAACCGCAAGGTGTGCGAACGGCCCCAGCGCTCGAACAGGCAAACGTGCAACAACGGCTCGCCGAGAGTCGCCTGGGGCGCCACGATGTAGGGGCCGGCATACATGCGCGCCCGCGAGACGATTACGGACGCCGCCTCGTAGCGCCGGCCATCGACTTCGACCGCGTAGCGCACCGGCCGGTAGCGCCGGGTCTCGATCAGCGAGCGCCATAGATAGGCGGCGCGTCCGAAGCGGCGCTTCATGCGCGCCGAGACGCCGGCGACCACCTTGGCGTCAAAGCCGGCGCCCGCCATCAGGGAGAAGCAGCGCGGCGCGCCGCCATTGGTGGCCTCGCCGGGCCGCACCAGCAGTTCGCGGCCGGCGATCATGGTGTTGGCGACTTCCGCCGCGCGCGCCTGCAGGCCGAGCTCGTGCGCCAGCACGTTGGCTGTCCCAAGCGGCACGATCGCCAGGGCCGGGCTGCCGTTGCGGCGATGCGCCAGGCCGTTCACCACCTCGTTTATGGTCCCGTCGCCGCCCGCCACGGCAATGATCGAATAGCGCTCGGCGTCGCAGGTCTCGGCCAGCCGCCTTGCGTCGCCCGGGGCCTCGGTGTCGACCTGGTCGACCCTCCAGCCCTCGGCACGGACCAGGCGCACCACGGCGGCGACCAGCCGGCGCCGGCGGCGCCCGGCGGTCGGGTTACGGATCAGCAAAATCGCTTTGGGGCGTGTATTTGTCATCCAACTGTCACAACCGATTCACCGGCGCGCAACGGCTGACATACACAATCCGCTGAGGTTCGTGCAATCGCGCACGACAGATTTTGTGTCGGTCGAGTCGTTATCCACATGGCTGTGTATCGATGACCGTAGTCGAACGTCACCATACCGCCCGCCATCGCGCGATCTTCCTTTCGGATATTCACCTCGGCACCCGCGGCTGCCAGGCAGGGATGCTGCTCGATTTTCTGAAGAAGAACGAGTCCGACTATCTCTATCTGGTGGGCGACATCGTCGATGGCTGGCGGCTGAAGCGCTGGTGGTACTGGCCGCAGGCGCACAACGATGTGGTGCAGAAGGTCATGCGCAAGGCGCGCAAGGGCACCAACGTCATCTACATTCCCGGCAACCATGACGAGGCGGCGCGGCAATACTGCCAGCTGACCTTCGGCGACGTGCGCGTCGAGGAAGAAGCGATCCACGTTCAGCCCGACGGCAAGAAGCTCCTGGTGATCCACGGCGATCAGTTCGACGGCATCGTGCGCTACGCGCGCTGGCTGGCCCTGCTCGGCGACTGGGCCTACAACTCCGCGCTTCGCATCAACACCATCTTCAACTGGGGTCGCCGCAAGCTCGGCCTGCCCTACTGGTCGCTCTCGGCCTACCTGAAGCACAGGGGCAAGAACGCGGTCCAGTTCATCGCCAACTACGAGCGCGCCGTGGCATCCGAAGCGCGCCGGCGCGGCGTCGAGGGCGTGGTTTGCGGCCACATCCACCACGCCGAGATCCGCACCATCGACGGCATCCTCTACTGCAACGACGGCGACTGGGTCGAAAGCTGCACGGCGCTGGTCGAGGACTTCGAGGGGCGGCTCAGGATCGTGCGCTGGGCGGAGGAGCACGCGCGCCAGGACAACCTGCTGCCGAACTACGTTCCCCAGCAACTGGCGGCGGAGTAGAGGCGAATTGCGCATCGCCATCGTTTCTGACGCCTGGCGGCCGCAGATCAACGGCGTCGTAAGGACCATCGAGACGATCGTCCGCCTGCTGCAGGCCGAGGGCCACGAAGTCGAGGTCTTCGGACCCGACCGCTTCCGCACCCTGCCCTGCCCGACCTACCCCGAGATCCGCCTGTCGCTCTTCCCGTCGGCCAGGCTGCATCACATGCTGAAGCTCTACGCGCCCGACGCGATCCATCTCGTGACCGAGGGTCCGCTCGGCTGGGCGGCGCGCGCCTTTTGCCTCAAGCGCGACATCCCCTTCACCTCGGCCTACCACACGCGCTTTCCCGAATACGTCTACGCCCGCATCCGACTGCCGCTTGCCTGGAGCTACGCCCTGGTGCGCCGCTTCCACGCGCCGTCGGCGGCGGTGCTGGTCGTCGCCAAATCGATCCGCGACGAACTCGCGTCGCGCGGCTTCAAGAAGCTGGTGCCGTGGTCGCGCGGCGTCGATATCGCGGCCTTCCGCCCGCAGCCGCGCCACGAGATGAAGGACGGCCGGCCGATCTGGCTCTATGCCGGAAGGCTGGCGATCGAGAAGAACATCAAGGCCTTCCTCGACCTCGATCTGCCTGGCACCAAGTGGGTGGTGGGCGGCGGCCCGCAGTTCAAGGACCTGAAGCGCCGCTATCGCAACGCGCGCTTCTTCGGCTCGGTCGACACCCAGGAACTGGCGCACCGCTATGCCCAGGCCGACTGCTTCGTCTTCCCGAGCCGCACCGACACGTTCGGCCTGGTGATGGTCGAGGCGCTCGCCTCCGGCCTGCCAGTCGCCGCCTTTCCGGTGCCCGGGCCGCTCGACGTGGTGACCACGTCCAAGGTCGGCGCGCTCAACGAGGATCTGCGCGCCGCCTGCCTCGCCGCCATCGCCTGCGATCCGGCCGACTGCCGCAGCCACGCCGAGAGCTTCACCTGGGAACGCTGCGCCCGGCAGTTCTGCGACACGCTGCGGCAGATCCCGCGCAGCACCTGGCAGCCGCTCAAGCGACGGGTCGTGCCGAACGCCGCGTCGTAGCTTTGCCTGATGACAAGATCGACGTCGGTAGTGTTAGCTCTCAGCAGGAGAGCCGGCCCATGCGAGCATTACTTGCGATAAGCACCCTGGCTTTTGTCGTTGTTTCGGGTGTTCCTGCCAGTGCCCAACAGACGGCGGCCGACCCTGAGGCCCTCGCTCAGGCCAAAATTCTCATGGAAAAGGTCGGCACGGCCGCGCTTGCCCGGCAAGCCTATGACGCCCAGCTGGAAGCCGTCATGAGAATCCTGAAGTCGTCGAACCCGGGCAAGGCGGATGAGGTCGAGAAAGTAATGCCGTTGTTCCGCACGGAATTCGAGAAGCGCATGCCACAATTCCTCGACGCTGTGGCGGCGATCTATGCGCTGCATTTCGATGCCACGGAACTGGCAGCCATCAATTCGTTTTATGAAAGCGCCGTCGGCAAGAAATTGGTCGCCGAATTGCCTTCAATCATCGGCCGGGCACGAGTACTCGGTTCGGTGTTCGGGAAGAAGCTCAGCGAAGACGTCGTGCGAACGCTTCGCCCTGAGTTGGAAAAGCGAAGCCTCAAACTCGAGCCGTTCAAAACCTAGTTCTATTTCGGCCAGGTCGGCGGCTCGCCGGCCTTGATCCACTCGGCATAATCCTTCTTCGTCTGGTCATTGGGCGGATAGGTGCCGGGGATCGGCCGGCCCTGGCCGACGCGAATGGCGACGAACTTCTCCAGCCGCTCCTGTTCGAAGGAATCGCGCGCCACCTCGTCGGCGAGATGACGCGGCACGACGATGGCGCCATCCTCGTCGGCCACGATCACGTCGCCGGGATAGACAGGCACGCCGCAGATGCCGACCGGCGTCTGCACTTCCACCGGATGCAGGTTGGCCATGCTGGGCGGCGCCGCGGCGGCGCTGCAATAGACCGGCCAATCCATCTTGCCGATCACTGGCGTGTCGCGCATGGCGCCGTCCGAGAGCACGCCTGCGACGCCACGTACCTTGAGACGCAGCGCCAGGATATCGCCCAGGGTGCCGGAGCGCGTGTTGCCTTCGGTGCCGATCACCAGCACGTGGCCCGTTGGCGTCTCCTCGATTGCGGCGCGCTGCGCCGACGGCGGATCGGCGGGCGTCGGCGGCTTGTCGAGGTCCTCGCGGCCGGGAATGTAGCGCAAGGTGTAGGCCGGCCCGACCAGGCGCGCCGCCTTCGGGTTCAGCGGCCGCACGCCGTTGATCGCCGCGTTGCGGAAGCCCCGCTTCAGCATCTGCATGGAGACGGTGGCCGTGCTGGCATAGCGGAAATTCTTCAGCGTCTCGGCCGACAATGCGTTGGTCATCTCGCCTGTCCTACAACAACGAGCCTTGATTGCCGCTGCCGCCGTCGCGCTTGCGCGGGCCAGGCGCGGGCTTGGGCAACAGGCCGGTGCCCTCGCTCACCTTGGCGGCGATGCGGCCGTCCCGGAACTCGATGCTGATCGTGTCGCCGGCCGAAGTGCCGGCCGCCGCCAGCACCGGATGGCCGTCCTGGTCGCGCACCAGGGCGAAACCGCGGCTCAGCACCGAGCGGAAGGAGTAGCTCTCCAGCAGCTTGCCGAGCTGGTCGATGCGATCGCCGCCGCGGGCCAGCAGGTCGGAGCCGGCGCGGTGCAGCCGTTCGGTGAACTGATCGAGCCGCTCGGCGGTGCGCTCGACCCGCAACTTCATCTCGCTCTTGTAGCGCTCGCCGGCACCGCGCAGCGCCCGCGCCTCCGCCGCGATCAGCTGCTGCTTGACCTCGAGCACGCGGCGCGGGCCGAGGGCCAGCCGCTCGCCCACGATATCGATGCGCTGCTGGCGCTCCTCGATCATGCGGCGTGGATCGCCCAGTCCGCGCGCGAAGCCAGCCACCTGGACGGTGCCCTCGCGCAGCATGCGGGTCATGCCGCTCACCAGCCGCTTGGTGTAGTCGAGCACCTCGGCCACCAAGTCGGCGCGCACCGGCACCGCCATCTCTGCGGCCGCGCTTGGCGTCGGCGCGCGCCGGTCGGCGGCGAAATCGATCAGGGTCGTGTCGGTCTCGTGGCCGACGGCGGAGATCAGGGGAATGATCGAGGCCGCCGCGGCGCGCACCACGATCTCCTCGTTGAAGGCCCACAGATCCTCGAGGCTGCCGCCGCCCCGCGCCACGATCAGCACGTCGGGCCGCGGCACGCGGCCACGCGGCGCGAGACGATTGAAGCCGGCGATCGCCGCTGCCACATCGGCCGCGGCCCGCTCGCCCTGCACAGTCACCGGCCAGACCAGCACGCGTCGCGGGAAACGGTCGGCGAGCCGGTGCAGAATGTCGCGGATCACCGCTCCCGATGGCGAGGTCACGACGCCCACGACCTCCGGCAGGAAGGGCAGCAGGCGCTTGCGCTCGGCGTCGAACAGGCCCTCGGCGGCGAGCTTCTTGCGGCGATCCTCCAGCAGCTTCAGAAGCGCGCCCTGGCCCGCCAGCTCCAACCGGTCGATGATGATCTGATAGCGCGAGGACCCGGGATAGGTGGTGATCTTGCCGGTGGCGATCACCTCCATGCCCTCTTCGATCTTGAGCCCGAGCCGCGGCAAGGTGAGCCGCCAGGCGACGGCATCGAGCACGGCGTCGGCGTCCTTCAGCCGGAAATAGCAGTGGCCCGAGCGCGGAAAGGACGGCTGGCTGATCTCGCCGCGCACCCGCACGCGAGGGAAGGCGCCTTCGAGCTGGCGCTTGAGCGCGACACTCAGCTCGGAGACGGTGAACTCGGGGACGTTGCTCGGCCCGCTCTTCGGGTCGCCAGGGGGTTCGAGGTTATCCATTGTTTTGCCAAGCGTAGCGGCTTGTGGGGGCTGCGCAAACTGTGGTCAAAGCCTCGCCATGCGAATCCTGGTGGTGGGCGGCGGCGGCCGCGAACATGCGCTCTGCTGGGCCATCTCTGCCTCGCCGCTTTGCACCAAGCTGTTATGCGCCCCGGGCAATGCCGGCATCGCCGAAGTGGCCGAATGTGTGGCGGTCGCGGCCGAAGACATCGCGGGACAGGTGGCGCTCGCCCGGCGGGAAAAGATCGACCTGGTCGTGGTCGGCCCCGAAGGCCCGCTGGTCGCAGGGCTTGCCGATCGTCTGAGCGAAGCCGGCATCAAGGCGTTCGGTCCGTCGGCCAAGGCCGCCCAGCTCGAAGGCTCCAAGGGCTTCACCAAGGACCTCTGCCGCCGACACAACATTCCCACCGCCGCCTACGAGCGCTTCACCGATCTCGCCAACGCCGAGACCTACATCAAGACCTGCGGTGCGCCGATCGTGGTCAAGGCCGACGGGCTCGCTGCCGGCAAAGGTGTCGTCGTCGCCGAGACCGTCGAGCAGGCCCTCGCCGCCGTGCACGACATGCTGACCGCCAACCGCTTCGGCGCGGCCGGCGCCTCGGTGGTGGTCGAGGAATTCATGGACGGCGAGGAGGCGAGCCTGTTCGCACTATGCGACGGCGAGCACGCGCTGGCGCTGCCCGGCGCGCAGGACCACAAGCGCGCCTTCGATGGCGACAAGGGGCCGAACACCGGCGGCATGGGCGCCTATTCGCCGGCGCCGATCCTCGATGAAGCGATGGCCGAGCGCGCCATGACGGAGATCGTGCTGCCCACCGTGCGTGCGCTGAAGAGCGAAGGCATGCCCTACAAGGGCGTGCTTTATGCCGGTCTGATGATCGGCCCGAAGGGCCCGCGGCTGGTCGAGTACAACTGCCGCTTCGGCGATCCCGAGTGCCAGGTGCTGATGATGCGCCTCAAGTCCGACATCCTGCCGGCGCTGCTGGCCGCGGCCGAGGGCGGGCTGGGCCATTTCGACCTGCGCTGGTCGGACGACGTGGCCTTGACCGTCGTGATGGCGGCCAAGGGTTATCCCGACGACTATCGACGAGGCAGCGAGATCAGGAACCTGGTGGCGGCCGGCAAGGTGGAAGGCGTGCAGATTTTCCATGCCGGAACCAAGCCCGATGGCGCCCGCATCTTGGCCAATGGCGGCCGGGTGCTGAACGTCACCGCCCTGGCGCCAACCGTCGCGGAGGCCCGCTCGCGCGCCTATCGCGCCGTGGACCTGATCGACTGGCCCGAGGGCTTCTGCCGGCGCGATATTGCATGGCGGGCAGTCGCGCGGCAGAAGTGACGGCAGACGGCGTCGCCCTTAGGTAGTTCCCATGCCCGATTCACCCGATCTTTCGCAGCGCCTGTTGGCGCAGCTGCGCTTTTCCTGCGGCGAGGTGCCGGAACCGGGCGCCATCAAGAACGTGGCGCCTGGCATCTTCTGGCTGCGCATGCCGCTGCCCTTCCAGCTCAACCACATCAACCTCTGGCTGGTCGAGGAGAAGGACGGCTGGACCATCGTCGACACCGGCATCAACACGCAGGCGACGCGTGAGTTGTGGGACAAGATCTTCGCCGAGAGGCTCGGCGGCAAGCCCGTGACGCGAGTCATCGCCACCCATCTGCATCCCGACCATGTCGGCCTCGCGGGCTGGCTGTGCGAGCGCTGGCAGGCGCCGCTCTACATGACGCTCGGCGAGTACATGAGCGCCATCGCCGCGCGCAACGACTTCATCGAGAACGAGGACGTGCGCGCCCAGCACCTCGCGCGGAACGGCGTGCCGGCCGAGAAGATCGCCCTGTTCCACCGCCACAAAGGCGGCTATGCGCGCGGCGTGGTGCCGTTACCGACTTCGTTCCAGCGGCTGATCCACGCCCATCCGATCCTGCTGGGCGGACATCGCTGGGACGTGATCGTGGGCCGCGGGCACGCGCCCGAGCACGCTTCGCTGTGGTGCCCCGAGCTGAACGTGCTGATCGCCGGCGATCAGGTTCTGCCCAAGATCAGCACCAATGTCGGCGTGTGGCCGAACGAGCCCTTGGCCGATGCGCTGACCTGGTTCCTCGACGGCTTCTCGCGCTTCCGCCGCCTGCCGGCGGACGCGCTCGTGCTGCCGAGCCACGGCTTCCCGTTTGTCGGCCTGCATACCCGGCTCGACCAGCTGGTAGCCCACCACGACGCGCGCCTCAACGACATGGCCACGGCGCTCGCACGCGCCGGCGCCAAGGGCGCCACCGGCTGGGACATGGTGCCGGTGCTGTTCCCGCGCCATCTCGACAACAATCAGGTGGTCTTCGCCTTCGGCGAGACGCTGGCGCACCTGCACTGCCTCGAGACACGCGCCCGGGCCCAGCGCCAGGTGGTGGACGGCGTGCACCGCTTCGCAGCCCTGCTCGATCCCCTGAGCCAGCCACCGGCCGACGATTCCGACGCCGAGGTCATGGACATCGGCCCCACTTGAGGCGCGATGCGCGTCGATCTCTTCGACTTTGCACTTCCTCAGGACCTGATCGCCCAGCGGCCTGTGTCGCCGCGCGATGCGGCGCGCCTGCTGGAAGTAACACCCGACGCGCTCAACGACCGCAAGGTGCGCGACCTGCCGAAACTGCTGCGCGCCGGCGATCTCATCGTCTTCAACGACACAAGGGTCATACCGGCGCGGCTGCTTGGCGTGCGCAAGGGCGGCGACGGCCGACAGGACGTCAAGGTCGAGGCCCTGTTGATCCGCGATTTGGGCGGCGGCCGGTGGCGCTGCTTCGCCCGACCGACCAAACGCCTGCGCGCGGGCGATGGCCTCACGTTTGCGGGTGGTCTCAGCGCCACGGTGGCCGAGATCGAGGACGAGGGCGCCATCGTGCTGGCCTTCGACAAAAGCGACGCAGCCTTTTTGGCGGCGCTCGAAGGTGCCGGCGCCGTTCCCCTGCCGCCCTATATCAGGGGCGGGCTCGCCGACGGCCGGGACCGCGACGACTATCAGACCATGTTCGCCAGGATCGACGGCTCGGTGGCGGCGCCGACCGCCGGCCTGCATTTTACGCCCGAACTGATGGCCGGCCTGGCTGACGCCGGCATCGCGAGCGCCTGCGTCACCCTGCATGTCGGCGCCGGCACTTTCGCTCCGGTGCGCGCCGCCGACACCCAAGACCACGTCATGCACGCCGAATGGGGCGAGGTTCCCGAAGCCACCGCCGCTGCCGTTGCCGAGGCACGGCGGACCGGCGGGCGGATCGTGGCGATCGGCACCACGGCGCTCCGCCTGCTCGAAACGGTCGCGCAAGGCCGGCGCGGCGAGATCAAGGCCTGGCAGGGCGAGACGGCGCTGTTCATCACGCCCGGCTTCCGCTTCCAGGCGGTCGACCTCTTGCTCACCAACTTCCACCTGCCGCGCTCGACCCTGTTCATGCTGGTCGCGGCCTTCGCCGGGCTCGAGCGCATGAAAGCCGCCTACGCCCACGCCGTCGCCCGGCGATACCGCTTCTATTCCTACGGCGATTGTTGTCTGTTGCGGCGATGAGTCTTTCCTTCGAGCTTCTGGCCCAGGACGGGCTCGCCCGGCGCGGCCGCCTCACGACGGCGCACGGTACGGTCGAGACGCCGTGCTTCATGGCGACCGGCACCGCGGCCACGGTGAAGGCCATGACGCCGCAGTCGATCGCCGCAACCGGCGCGGAACTGGTGTTGGGCAACACCTTCCATCTGATGCTGCGGCCCGGTGCCGAGCGGATCGCAGCGCTGGGCGGCCTGCACAAGTTCATGCACTGGCCGGGACCCATTCTCACCGACTCGGGCGGCTTCCAGGTGATGTCGCTCGCCAAGCTCAGGAAGCTCGACCCGGACGGCGTCACCTTCCGCTCGCCGATCGACGGCAGCGAGCATCGGCTGACGCCGGAGCGCGCCATCGAGATCCAGCGCCTGCTCGATGCCGACATCACCATGTCGTTCGACGAATGCACCACCTGGCCGGTCGAGCAGAAGGCGGCGGAACAGTCGATGCTACTCACTGCACGTTGGGCGGAACGCGGCAAGAAGACCTTCGTCGAGCGGCCGGGATACGGATTGTTCGGAATCGTGCAGGGCAGTGTCTATCCGGCGCTACGTCACAAATCGGCCACAGCTTTGATCGCCATGGGGTTCGACGGATACGCCATTGGTGGGTTAGCAGTCGGCGAAGGACGCGAGATGATGTTCGCCACGCTCGACGAGACCCTGCCCTGTCTGCCGGTCGACAAGCCGCGCTATCTGATGGGCGTCGGCCGGCCCGCCGAGCTGGTGGACGCGGTCCGGCGTGGCGTCGACATGTTCGACTGCGTGATGCCGACGCGCGCCGGCCGCACGGCGCAGGCCTTCACCCGCCGCGGCGAGCTCAATCTGCGCAACGCGCGCCATCGCGACGATCCGCGGCCGATCGACGATCAATGTTCCTGCCCCGCTTGCCGCAACCACAGCCGTGCCTATCTCCATCATTTGATCGCGAGCGGCGAGATTCTGGGTGCGATGCTGCTCACCTGGCATAACCTGCATTACTATCAGGACGTCATGCGCGGCCTGCGCGGCGCCATCGAGCGCGGCGCGCTCAGTCACTGGATCGCCTCATTCCAGGACGAGCAGGACCGCGGAGACATCGAGCCGATCGTAGGGAGTTAGCGTAATGCCGAACGAGGCGTTGATCGTTACCGACTTTCAAAACGATTTCTGCGAGGGCGGAGCGCTCGCCGTGCCCGGCGCCAACGCCGTCGTGCCGCTGGTCAATCGCCTAATAACTCGCCACGACCATGTGATCCTGACGCAGGACTGGCATCCGCCCGGCCACGCCTCGTTCGCCAGCGCTTGGAAGGACGCCGCACCCTTCAGCACGGTGAGCTTTCCTTACGGCCCGCAGACCTTGTGGCCGGACCATTGCGTGCAGGGCAGCTTCGGGGCCGATTTCCATCCCGAGCTCGCCGCCACGAAGGCCGAGATGATCGTGCGCAAGGGCTATCACGCCGGCATCGATTCCTATTCCGCCTTCCGAGAGAACGACCGCATGACCCGCACCGGCCTCGACGGCTACCTGAAGGCGCGAGGCTTCACGCGGCTGGTTTTCTGCGGCCTGGCGCTCGATTACTGCGTCGCCTGGTCGGCGATCGATGCCCGCCAGGCCGGCTTCGACGTCGCCGTCGTGGTCGAAGCCTGCGCCGCCATCAATCTCGAGGGCAGCCGCAAGCGCATGCTGACCGAGATGCGCCAGGGCGGGATAAATCTGAACGCTGTGGCTTAGGCGCTACGTAGTAGCGCCCGGCGGCGTGTAGCGCTGCAGGGAGCGCAGCGACCGAAGCGCGGGCGCCGCACAGTTCAAATTGTACTCGGTGCTAAACGCGCTCTAGCGCCAGCGCGATCCCTTGGCCGACGCCGATGCACATGGTGCAGAGCGCGCGCTTGCCGCCGCTCGCCTCGAGCTGGTTGAGCGCGGTGATCATCAGGCGGCCGCCCGAGGCGCCGAGCGGATGGCCGAGCGCGATCGCCCCGCCGTTGGGATTCACGTTGTCGGCGTCATCCGGCAGGCCGAGCTGACGCAGAACGGCCAGCGCCTGCGCCGCAAACGCTTCGTTGAGCTCGATGGTGTCGAAGTCGCGCACCGTCATGCCGAGCTTGGCCAAAAGCTTCTTGGTCGCCGGCACCGGGCCGATGCCCATGACGCGCGGCGGCACGCCGGCCGACACCGTGGCCAGGATGCGCGCCCGGGGCGTCAGCCCGTTGGCCTTGGCGGCGGCCTCGGAGGCCACGATCATGGCGCAGGCGCCGTCATTGATGCCCGAGGAGTTGCCGGCGGTCACCGAACCGCCCTCGCGGAAGGCGGGCGGCAGCTTGGCCAGAGTCTCCATCGTGGTGTCGCCGCGCGGATGTTCGTCCTTGTCGACGATGCTCTCGGTCTTGCCCTTCTTGACGCAGACCTTGACGATTTCCTTGTCGAAGAAGCCGCGATCCTGCGCCGCCTTGCAGCGCCGCTGGCTGCGGTAGGCGAAGGCGTCCTGATCGGTGCGGCTGATCTGGTGCTCGGTCGCGACGTTCTCGGCGGTCTGGCCCATCGGGTCGATGCCGTAGGCGGCCTTCATGCGCGGATTGACGAAGCGCCAGCCGAGCACCGTGTCCTCGAGCTTGAGGCCGCGGTCGAACGGCCCTTCCGGCTTGCCCATCACGTAAGGCGAGCGCGTCATGCCCTCGACGCCGCCCGCGATGATCATATCGGCCTCGCCGAGCTTGATGGCGCGTGCCGCATGACCCGCCGCCTCGAGACCCGAGCCGCACAACCGGTTGATCGTGGCGCCCGCCACCTCGACCGGCAGTCCGGCGAGCAGGCCCGCCATGCGCGCCACATTGCGGTTGTCCTCGCCCGCCTGGTTGACGCAGCCATAGACCACGTCGTCGACCGCGCCCCAATCGACGCCGGTATTGTGCTGCATCAGCGCCTTGATGGGATGAGCGGCGAGATCATCGACGCGCACCGCGGCGAGGACGCCGTTGTAGCGGCCGACCGGGGTGCGGATGGCGTCGCAGATGAAGGCTTCGGGCATCGCAGGGACTCCGGACACGTTTGCCTTTGCCCGGGTAGCACTGCCGACCTGCCCTGCCAATGGCCGACCGACAGCAGGGCC
>JBPYDO010000306.1:0-6616 GCA_051985755.1 Reyranella sp.
GTGCCGGAGAAGCGCGAGGAGCGGACCACCGAGGGCGGGCTCGACGCGGCCGGCCAGCACAATCACCTGAAGCCGATGGTGGCGCGCCTCAGCGACGCCGGCATCCGCGTGTCGCTGTTCATCGAAGCCGTGCCACGCCAGCTCGATGCGGCGGTGAGCCTAGGTGCGCCCGTGGTCGAACTGCATACCGGCCGTTATTGCGAGCTCGAAGGCGCGGCCAAGAGGGCGGAGCTCGATCGCCTTGCCAAGGGCGCGGCGCTGTGCATGCGGCTTGGCCTCGAATGCCATATGGGGCACGGGCTGAGCTACGCCGATGTCGGGCCGGTCGCCGCCATTCCCGAGGTGCGCGAACTCAACATCGGGCATTTCCTGGTGGGCGAGGCGATCTTCGTTGGCCTTGATGCCGCCATCCGCGAGATGCGTCGCCTGATGGACGAGGCGCGAAGCAGTGGGGTGCGCGGAGCGGCGACAGGGGCGGGGGCGTGATCATCGGCATCGGCAACGACCTGGTCGATATCAGGCGGATCGAAAAATCGCTGGAGCGCTACGGCGACCGCTTCGTTCAAAGAATTTTCACGGAGGCCGAGCAGAAGCGCTCGGAGGGCCGGGCGACCCGCGCGGCGAGCTATGCCAAGCGCTTCGCCGCCAAGGAAGCCTGCTCCAAGGCGTTGGGCACCGGGCTGCGCCGCGGCGTCTTCTGGCGCGACATGGGCGTGGTCAATCTGCGTGGCGGCAAGCCCACAATGGCCCTGACTGGCGGGGCGCTCGCCCGGCTGCAGGAAATCACGCCGCCCGGAATGTCGCCTCAAATCGACCTCACCCTGACCGACGAATTCCCGTTGGCCCAAGCTTTTGTGATCATCACCGCAGTTGCGAAATCGTGAGCCTCGGCGCTGACGGGAGGCAAGGCGTCACAGGGGAGGCGAAGGGACGCGGGGGCATGATTTCGCAGCCCTGCTATAGGCTCGGCAGGCTTTTACTGGTACAGCGATGACGGACGTGGCTGAAAGACGCAAGCGAGGACACGAAAAGTCGGGCGGATGGTGGGAAACCGTCCGAACCGTTCTTTACGCCGTTCTGATCGCGGTCGTCGTTCGGACCTTCGTCATCGAACCCTTCAACATTCCGTCCGGCTCGATGATCCCGACCCTGTTGGTTGGCGACTATCTCTTCGTCTCAAAATACTCCTACGGCTACAGCAGGCACTCTTTCCCTTTCTCATTGGGCTTCTTCTCAGGACGCATTTTCGGGCGCGCGCCTCAGCGCGGTGACGTGGCCGTCTTCAAATATCCGGGCGACCAGGGCCAGGGCGCCAACCGCACCGACTACATCAAGAGGATCATCGGCCTGCCGGGTGACCGCATCCAGGTGACCAACGGGATCCTGCATATCAACGGCAAGGCGGTCGAGCGCATCCAGACCGGCGACTACGTGCAGGGCGGCGCCGGCGGCTACCGCAAGGGCACGCTCTACACCGAGGTGCTGCCCAATGGCCGCCGCCACGAGATCATCGAGACGACCGACAACGGCCTCTCGGACAATACGCCGGAATTCCTGGTGCCGGCCGGCCAGTACTTCGTCATGGGCGACAACCGAGACGATTCGCTCGACAGCCGCACCCAGCTGCAGATCCGCGACGCCACCGGCGCGCTGAGGCTGCGTGACGAGCTCGGTTGGTACGTGCCGGCCGAGAACCTGGTGGGCCGCGCCGAGTTCATCTTCTTCAGTCACGATCCCGCCGCCGCCGGATGGCTGGAGCCGTGGAAATGGCCGCAGGCGATCCGCTTCAACCGCTTCTTCACGGCGATCCACTGAAGCTCGGCGAGGCCGAGCTCGGCGCGCTCGCTGCTGGCCTCGGCCATGCCTTCGCCGATTCCCATCTCGCCGCCGAGGCGCTGACCCATCGCAGCGCGCTCGATCGCCGCCCCGAGCTCAAGGCCCTCTACCCGCACGGCAACGAGCGCTTGGAATTCCTGGGTGACCGCGTGCTGTCGCTCGCCATGGCCGAGCTGCTGCTCGCCCGCTTTCCGGCGGAGCGCGAGGGCGAGTTGGCGCGGCGCCACGCCGCCATGGTGCGTGCCGGCACGCTGGCCGAGATCGCCGAGGCGATCGGGCTCGGGCCGCTGATCCGGCTTTCCCAGTCCGAGCGAGCCCAGAGCGTGACGGTCAAGCCCACTATCCTGGCTGACACCTTCGAGGCGCTGCTCGGGGCGATCTTCCTCGATGCGGGCTTTGCCGCTGCCAAGCAGTGTATCGAGCAGTTGTGGGGCGAACGGCTGGCGGCGCAGCGCAGTGCGCCGCGCGACGCCAAGACCGCGCTGCAGGAATGGGCGCAGGCCCGCCGCCTGCCGCTGCCCGCTTATCGCGAAGTCGGCCGCGAGGGCCCGCCGCATGCGCCGGTATTCGTGGTCGACGTGGCGATCAAGGGCCACGACCCTGCCCGCGGCCGCGGCCCCAGCAAGCGCGAGGCCGAACGCCAGGCCGCGACCGTGCTGCTTGAACGGCTGGAGACATGAGCCGCGCGGAAAGCGGCGCTCCTACGCGCGCGGGGTTCGTCGCCATCGTCGGCGCGCCCAATGCCGGCAAGTCGACCCTGGTGAACGCGCTGGTCGGCTCCAAGGTGAGCATCGTCTCGCCCAAAGTGCAGACGACGCGCATGCGGGTGATCGGCATCGCCATGGCGGATTTGCCCAATGGAGAAAGAGCGCAGGTCGTGCTGGTCGACACGCCGGGCATTTTTCGAATCGCCAAGCGCCGATTGGAGCGCGCCATGGTCGCGGCGGCATGGGCGGGCGCCGACGATGCCGATTGCGTGGCGCTGGTGGTCGATGCGGAGCGGGGCCTCTCTGAGGAAACACGCGCCATCGCGGCCAAGCTGGCGGCGCTCAAGGCGCCGCGCTTCCTGATCATCAACAAGGTCGACCTCGTGGCACGCCAGAAGCTTCTGGCGCTCAGCGCCGAATCGAACGTGCTCGTGCCGTTCGAGCGCACCTTCATGGTGAGCGCGCTCAAGCATGACGGCGTCGCCGACGTGGCAACGGCGTTCGCCGCGGCAGTGCCGGCCGGCCCGTTCCTTTATCCCGAGGACCAGGCCGCCGATCTGCCGCTGAGACTCCTCGCAGCCGAAGTGACGCGCGAGCAGGTGTTCCTGCAGCTGCACCAGGAACTGCCCTACGAGGCCGCGGTCGAGACCGACAAGTGGGAGGAGCGCTCCGACACCTCGGTGCGCATCGAGCAGACGATTCACGTCCAGCGCGAGGGCCAGCGCGCCATCGTGCTGGGCAAAGGCGGCGCGCGCATCAAGCAGATCGGCGCCCGCGCCCGCCTCGAACTCTCACGCATGCTCGAGCGGCCGGTGCATCTCTTTTTGCACGTCAAGGTGAGCGAACGATGGGCCGACGACCCGGCGCACTACCGGGCGATCGGATTGGAGTATGAACCGTAAGGCGCCTGCAACGCTCCTGGGACTGGCCTTGTGCCTGAGCTTCCCGTCGTTCGCCGCGCTGTGCCAGACCGCCGACACCAAGAAACCTCTCGAAGACAGGAGCAGGCTCCACGACTACCGAGTCGGCGGCGTGCTTTTTCGGGTTCCGGGCCCATACATCCAGCCGGCGTCCGTCGCCCGAAAGCCCGAGCAGGTTCTTCGCTTTGTTTTTTGGGTCAGCGACGGCGAGCCGTTGTGGAACGGCGTGCGGGGCTTGCCCGAGAAGGATCGCACGAGGCGGGCGATGTACTGGCCGGACGAGCCCGGTCGCCCTTCCTTCGGCTCGGAAGATTTCCTCGTCCACGTCGTCGCCGCGCCCTTGTCACCGGAGAAGGGAATGCAGCGCCAGGCGCAGCTGCGCGACCGTGCCGTGGGCAGCGGCCAGTACGCCTTGAAGATCGAAGATGGGCTCCAGTGCTACATCCGTCAGAATGAGTCGAAAGGCTGCGTGAGTTCGATCGGCGACGATCCCGACGTGAACATGGCGTTCTACGGCAGCCCCAAGTCGTCCATTCCGGCCTGGCGCCTGCAGCTCTACTCGCGCACCGACGGATTGAGCGCGGTGCTCGACTTTCCCCTGGTCGGCCAGGCGCTCTGGCCGGAGGCGGTGTGCCGCACGCTGGGGCTGCTTCGTGCCTGGCGTGTGTCAGGTGGTCCACCGCCGAAAGATTGCTCGGAACTTCATCAAGCGCTTCACAAGGAAACGCCGCAGCGAACGCCTTGAGTCGCCCGTCAGCGCACCCTGCGTCGAACTGGCCGCGTAATTCTGTGCAAACGCCTGGCAGCGTCGACTATGCTGCTCGCCAGGGGAGAATGCATGCATAGAATTGCCATCGGCTTGGCGATGAGCCTTGTCTGCTTAGCCTTTCTTGCCGTCGCCAATGACAAGCTTCCCGTGCCGCCGGGCGGTGATCCGGCGATGGCCTGCGGGCAGAATCCCGATGGGCGCGCCTATTGGGCCGAGTACGCCTTCTGCGACCTGCCGGTGCGCGGGCCGGGCAAGGCCCTGGGATTGATCTTCTGGAGCCATGGCGTGTCGGGCGACATGCCGGCCTATCACGAGCACGCACCGCTGTTGATACGCCGACTGGCCTTGCTTGGCTGGGACGTCGTCAAGGTCAATCGCAACAATCTCTACGAACACTGCGTGACTGCGTTCGGCAGCGTGTCGAACTGCTGGTCGGCCGGCGGTCAGCGTCACGTCGACGACCTCATCGAGCGAACCAGGGCGGCACAGGCGGCAGGCTACCAGCGCGTGATCGCGGCTGGCGGGTCCTTCGGCGGCGCGATCTCGCTGGAGGCCAGCGCTCGCGCACCCGGTCTCTTCCATGCCGTGGTGGCCCTCTCGCCTGGACATGGCAGCGATGCCGGCAATCCAGGCGGAACGAGCAAAGCCGCCTACTACACCCTGGACAAGCAATTGCTCGATGTCGTGGCCGGGCAGAAGTCCGTGCGCCTCGTGATCGTGTCGCCGCCCAAAGACATCTACGTCCCGCACCGCGACAGCATCGGTTTCGGTGCGACTCTGCGCAAAGCCCTTGTTGCGACGGGCCAGCCTTTTGTCGAATTTGATGAGACGTTGCCGATCAGCGGCCATGCGGCGGGATACACCCGGCAGTTCGACGCCTGGTTCGGCCACTGCGTGCAGGATTTTCTCGATCCGCAGCACTTGCCGGCCCCGGGTGAGACCAAGTGCGCCAAATCAGACAACGTTGCGGCGGTTCTGCTGCCAGCAGACGTGAAGATACCGGTGCCGGGCCAAACTGGAGCGGCCCGCTGGCTGGGCGCCTGGGACGGCGGCTGGCCCGGCTACGCCGGCGAATTCCGGATCGTGATCGAGAAGGTCGAGGGGACGACTGCTTCGATGTACTACTGCATCGGCACAGGTCCACGTCCCGATCTCAGCGTGGGCTGCAACCTCTATCCAAAGGCCCGGCTCGCAAATGATCGGATCGTCCTCGATCGCGACAAACTCGGCACCGTGGAATTCGCGCTCAGCCCGGATGGCCAAAAGATCGCCGCAACGTACAAGAGCGGAGGCAGCACCTTTGCCACGACACTGGCCCGCGCAGGGGCGGCTGCTGCGCCACCGGTGATGCTCGAGACCGAGGCGGACGCGAAGGCCAGGGCCGAGCAAGCGGCGGCTGAGAAGAAGGCGGCGGACGACGCCGAAAAAGAGCGGGTCAGGATCGAGGAGGACAAGAAGAAGGCCGACGAGGCAAAAAAGAAAGCCGAGAAAGAAACCAGGATGGCTGCCGCCGCGCCTCCTACACCCCCAGCTGCCGCCTTCAGTCGAACCTATACGGGGGCATTCAACTATCGGCCCCGCCTGGGCCGCGTTACTCTCGGCATTGCACGTGTGGTCCTGCGCGTAACTAACGGCCACGGCGAGGCGAGCCTGGAGTTCAGCGGTAACGAGACCACGGCTTCAGCATATGGCTCTTTCACTATCGATATCTCGCCGGCCGGCGAAGTGACCGGCTCAGGAGAAATCACATCAAACGGAAGCCCGGATAGACTAACCATTCACGGCCATGCGGATGACAATCGCATCCAGCTTGAGCTCGGGGGGCTCAGCGCTCCGACATCTGTAACGCTGTCAAAGATTTCCGGCGTGCCCACGGTTCCCGCCATCAATGGAGACTTTGCAGGTGGGTTCAACTATCGGCCCCCGCAGGGCTCTGTTGGCAACTACGGTATCGCGCGAGTCTCAATGCGCGTGGCTAACGGCCACGGCGAGGCGAGCCTGGAGTTCACCGGCGGCAGTGCCGTCGGCATGGGTTCAGCAAACGGTTCACTTACCATCGAGATCTCGGCGGCCGGCGACGTCACCGGTTCGGGACAGATCACAGTAAACGAGGGCGCGAACAAGCTGACCGTCCGCGGCCATGCCGATAACGAACATATTCAACTTGAACTTCTGGGGCTCTCCATCCCGACATCGGTGACCCTGTCCAGGATTTGAGATGGCCGAGCGCCGCTGGCGCTCGACCGTGAAAGAGGCCATATCGGCCGGCATGGAATGGACCGACCGGGGAATCGTCCTGGCAGCACGGCCTTATGGCGAGGGCGGGGCGATCGTCTCGCTGTTAACTCATGCGCACGGCCGGCACGCGGGCTTCGTGCCGGGCG
>JBPYDO010000307.1:0-5522 GCA_051985755.1 Reyranella sp.
GCAGACCTTTCACCTGTTCAAGAAGATGCGCGAAGTGGACGGGCTACTGCGCGCACGACCGGGGCTGCTCAGGATCGTGCGCGAGGCGCATCCCGAACTTGCTTTCGCGCGCATGAATGGCGGCGATCCCGTGCTCAGCAAGAAGCGCCGACCCGAGGGCTACGCCGAGCGGCGCCGCCTGCTTAGCCGGCACGGGTTCAAAGCAAAGATCGAGCGCCTGCAAGGCGCGGCACGCGACGACATCCTGGATGCCATCGCCATATGCCGCACCGCGCTACTGATCGCCCAAGGCAAGGCGACGCGCCTCGGGCCGGCCAAAGCGCGTGACCGCTTCGGCTTGCCGATGAACATCTGGTATTGAGCGGCTGGCCCGCTCAGCTCATGCCGAGCGCGTGCTTGTACGTATCGAGCAGGGTTTCCTGCTCGGCGCGGTCGGCGGCATCCAGTTTCCGGAGCGACACGATCTTGCGCATCGTCTTGATGTCGTAGCCCACGCCCTTGGCTTCGCTATAGACATCGCGGATGTCGCCGCCGATCGCGTGCCGCTCTTCCTCGAGCTTCTCGATGCGCTCGACGAAGCTCTTGAGCCGGTCAGCCGAGATCGGCCCGGCCTTTGTCTTCTTGGAAACGGCGCTCCCGTCCGGCATGTCCCACGCTCCTTGCTCAACCGCGCGGGACCTTAAGGGCGAGCGAGGTGTCCGCTCAATGACGATGCGGCGATGAATGACGGGGATAACGGGGAGAGAAGCTTCCCGCGAGGTCAGCCGTGCTTGGCTTGCGCCTTCTCGAACGCCTTCCTCTGCTCGGGCGTCGCTTCCTTGCTGTACTTCGCCTTCCACTCGTCATAGGGCATGCCGTAGACGATCTCGCGCGCCTTGGGATCGGCGATCTCGATGCCCTTCTTGCCAGCCTCCTCGCGGTACCAGCGCGACAGGCAATTGCGGCAGAAGCCCGCCAGATTCATCAGGTCGATATTCTGCACGTCGGTGCGCTGCCTGAGATGTTCGACCAGCCGGCGGAAAGCGGCGGCTTCCAGTTCGGTGCGGGTCTTGTCGTCCATGAGGGTCTCCTGAGTCTCTCCGGGATATAGGCTCAGCTCAGCGCCGCCGCAACGGCCGCCCCGATGGCCGGCGCGAGCCGCCGGCCCCAGACCCGGGCGTCCTGTGGCGTCGCCATCAGATCCTGGCGCACTTCGAGCGAGCAGTGCGGCAGGCCGCGGGCCTTGGCATGCGCCGCGAGCGTGTATTCGTAGGAGGCGCGCGCCGAGTAGGGTTCGTTGTCGCCGACCATCAGGCTCGTATCGCGCCGCAGCTCGGCCAGAATCGGCTCGGGCAGGCGCGCATCGTCGTTCCACAGCACGCCGACGTGCCACGGCCGCTTGAAGCCGTTCATCTGCGGCGTGAAGCTGTGCATCACCAGCAGGCAGACTTTGCGCCCGCCCTGCGTCAGGCGATCGAGCTGGCGATCGACTTCGCGGTGATACGGCCAGAAGCATGCCGCGGCGCGCGCTTCGATGTCCGTCGCCGTGAGTCCCTTGTTGGCCGGGACAGGCGTGCCATCGCTGACTTCGGGGATCGAGCCCGCGCCGCCCGGCCAGCGGTTGCAGTCGATCACCAGGCGCGAATAGCCCGAGGCGACCAGCGGCGCGTCGAGGGCGCGCGCCAATTCGAGCGCGGCATCGAGGCCACCGATGTCCCAGCCGATGTGGCGCGCCAGCTCGGCGTCGGAGAGCCCGAGATTGGCGAGAGATTTCGGAACCGCCTTGCTGGCGTGATCACACAGCAACAGGAGCGGCGCCGCGCCCGTCGCGTTGTGAACCGAAAATGGCGGCGGGTCGCCGGGGCTCAGCAGTTGCATCGCGCCCCTATAGTGCGAAGATCGCGCCAATGAAAGACGCCGTGGCCCGCGCCTTCCTGCGCGATCTGTTCAATGCGGCGCTTGCCGCCGCGCAGCCGGCAACCTGCCTCGCACCTTATATTCAGGCGCTCAAGCCGCCGGATCCCAAAAGGGGTGGCCGCACGGTGGTGGTCGGCGCCGGAAAGGCGAGCGCCGCCATGGCGCGCGCCGTCGAGGAGCGCTGGCCCCACCCGCTCGAGGGCCTGGTGGTCACGCGCTACGGCTACGGCGATGCCTGCAAGCGCATCGAGATCGTCGAGGCGGCCCATCCGGTGCCCGACGAAAAGGGCCGCGCGGCCGCCGCCCGCCTGCTCGAGAAAGTCAAAGGCCTCACGCCGGACGACCTGGTGCTCTGCCTGATCTCGGGTGGCGCCTCGGCGCTGATCACGCTGCCCGCCCCCGAGCTGACGCTCCCCGACCTGCAGGAGGTCAATCGCGCGCTGCTGCATTCCGGCGCCAACATCGTCGAGATGAACACCGTGCGAAAGCATCTCTCCGCCATCAAAGGCGGACGGCTGGCGCTCGCCGCCCAGCCGGCACAGGTGTTGAGCTGGCTGATCTCCGATGTACCCAACGATGACCCCGGCGTGATCGGCTCCGGCCCCACGGTGCCGGATCCGACGACGTTCGCCGATGCGCAGGCAGTGCTCGACAAATATCGGATCGAGCAACCCGCCACGGTGCGCGCCTATTTGCGCGAGGGAATGGCCGGCCGCATCGAAGAGACGCCCAAGCCCGGCGACCCGAGGCTTGCCAAGGTGGAGACCATCATGGTCGCGACGCCGCGGCGGTCGCTCGAGGCGGCGGCGGCGCTGGCGCAGCGGCGCGGCTTCGGCGTCGTCATGCTGGGTGACAATCTCGAGGGCGAGGCGCGGACGCTCGGCTCCGAGCACGCCCGCCAGGCACTCGATATCGCGCGGCGCACCAACCAGCCCATCGTCATGCTGTCGGGCGGCGAGACGACGGTGACGGTGCGCGGCAAGGGCCGCGGCGGCCGCAATGTCGAGTATCTTCTGAGCCAGGCCATTGCCGCCAAGGGCGCCGCCAATATCTGGGGGCTGGCGGCCGATACCGACGGCGTCGACGGCGCCGAGGACATCGCGGGCGCGGTGTTCACCCCCGACACGCTCGCACGCGCCAGCAAACTCGGGCGCGACCCCCAGGCGATGCTCGACGACAATGACGGGCACGGCTTCTTTCAGGCGCTGGGCGACAGCCTTGTCACCGGACCGACCCGCACCAACGTCAACGACTTCAGGGCAACCTTGATCGCACCATGACCATCTATCCCGGCTCCTGCCACTGCGGCGCCATCAAGATCGCGTTCACCTCCGACAAGAAGCCGGAAGAGATGCGCGTCGGCCGCTGCTCCTGCACCTTCTGTCGCCGCCATGGCGCGCGCACCATGGGCGATCCGGGCGGAGCGGTCGAGTTCAAGGCGGCGCCGGGCGCGCTCCAGCGCTACCGCTTCGGGCTTGGCATCACCGACTTCTTGCTCTGCGCGAAGTGCGGCACCTATGTTGGCGCGGTCATGGAAGATGAGGGCCGTCTGATCGCCACCCTGAACGTCAATTCGCTGGATGTCCGCGACTCCTTCGATCCGGCGCCGCCGTTGCATGTCTATGACGGCGAGGATGCTGCCAGGCGCCAGGCGCGCCGCCGAAAGTTCTGGATGAAGGCAACGGTGATCGCCTAACGTCCGGCCATGGCCATCCTGGGCGTCATTGCCGACGACTTCACCGGCGCCACCGACATCGCCGGCATGCTGGTGAAGGGCGGCATGCGCACCATCCAGACCATCGGCGTGCCGGCAAGGGGCACGATCCCAGCCGACGTCGACGCCGTAGTCGTGGCGCTCAAGACCCGTTCGATCGCCGCCTCCGATGCGATCGCCCAGTCGCTTGCCGCGTTGGCCGCCTTGCAGAGCGCGGGCTGCGTCCGCTTCTTCTTTAAGTATTGCTCGACCTTCGATTCGACGGACGCCGGCAATATCGGGCCGGTCGGTGACGCGCTGATCGATGCGCTCAAGGCCAGGCAGGCGATCTACTGCCCGGCCCTTCCCGAAAATGGCCGTACCATCTTCTTCGGCCACCTGTTCGTCGGCGACCTGCTGCTCTCCGACACGCACATGCGCCATCACCCGCTCAATCCCATGACGGACTCGAGCCTGGTGCGCGTGCTCGCTCGGCAGACCAGGCACAAGGTCGGGCTGGTGGCGCTGAAGCAGGTGCAGGCGGGGTCGGCGACGCTGCGGGCCGCACTCGACAAGCTGGCGGCCGAAGGGGTGCGTCATGTCGTGGTCGATGCCGTGGCCGACACCGACCTCGGCATCATCGGCGAGGCGGTCGGCGACGATCAGCTGGTGACCGGCGGCTCGGGCGTGGCGCTGGGATTGCCCGCGGCCTATCGCCGGCGCGGCCTCCTGCAGCACAGGACCGGCGTCGATTCGCTACCCAGGGTCGCTGGAGCTGCGGCGGTGCTGGCAGGCTCCTGCTCGGCCGCGACCTTGGGTCAAATCGCCAAGTTCACCGGCGCGCATCTGGCGCTCGACACCGATGCCATCTGCCGCGGCGAGAACGTCGCCGACAAGGCACTCGCCTGGGCCAAGGGCAAGCTCGGCAACGGCCCGATCCTCTTGTCGGCGAGCGACAAGCCGGACGCGGTCAAGGCTTTGCAGGCGAAATACGGCGTGGAGAAATCGAGTCAGGCCATCGAGCAGACCATGGCGGCGCTGGCGCGGGGACTCGTGGCGTCGGGCGTCGGCCGCCTGGTCGTGGCGGGCGGCGAGACATCGGGCGCCGTCGTGGGAGCACTCGACGTCAAGGCGTTGCGCATCGGCCCCGAGATCGATCCCGGCGTGCCTTGGACCGCGTCGGTCGGCGGCAAGCCGCTGTTGCTGGCGCTGAAGTCGGGCAATTTCGGCGCGCCCGATTTCTTCACCAAGGCCTTCGCCCGCACATGAGCGCCGAGGACAAGGCGCGCGAGGCGATCTGCGCCATGGGCGCCAAGCTTGCTGCGCGCGGGCTCTGCCCGGGCACCTCGGGCAACATCAGCGCGCGCATCGCCGACGGCTGGCTGATGACGCCGACCAACTCCTCGCTGGGCGAGCTCGATCCCGGCCAGCTCTCCAAGCTCGACCTTGCGGGCAAGCATGTCGGCGGCGATCCGCCGACCAAGGAAGCCCTGCTGCACCGCTCGGTCTACGACGTGCGACCCAAGGACGGCGCCATCGTGCACCTGCATTGCACGCATGCCGTCGCGGTCTCCTGCCTCGATCCCTCCTGCCACCACAGCAAGGCGACGACCTTGCCGCCGATCACGGCCTACTTCGTGATGCGGGTCGGCAAGCTGCCGCTGGTGCCCTACTTCAAGCCGGGCGACGCCAAGCTCGCCCAGGCGATCCGCGACTACGCCAAGGGCCATCGCGCCGTCCTGCTGGCCAATCACGGGCCAGTCGTGGCCGGCACTTCGCTATCGGCCGCCGCGGCCTCGATCGAGGAGCTCGAGGAGACCGCCAAGCTCCACCTGCTGCTGCAGGGCTTCAAGGTCCGCCTTCTCAGCGATGCCGAGGTGCGCGAGGTCGAGGAAGCCTTTCCCTCCTGAACGGACAACATCATGCCCAAGCT
>JBPYDO010000308.1:0-13918 GCA_051985755.1 Reyranella sp.
TCTTGGTCGCCGGCGGATAGGGGATCCTGGTCGGGTTCTTGGGGTCGGTGCAGAGCACGATGGCGTCGGCCGGCTTGGTGAAGAAGAATGGCGGCTCACGGTCGGGATCGTGGCCCATCTCGCGGGCATGGGCAGCGTAGTTGCGGCCGACACAGAAAATGCGGCGGACCGGGAACAGGTCCGAGGTCCCCTGAACCGGCACGCCGACCGTTGCCGGCGCTTTCACGACATAAGCCATGCTTTCTCCTTCGAAGGCGTGCATTTATGAAGGGCTCGGGAGTTTCAGGCAATGTTCGACGACATTCTCGCAGTGCAGGCAGATTCGGCCGATTCGGCGCTGGCCTGGGCCGTTCTCACGACCCCGGCGGGCGAGCATCGCTGGCGTTGCGTCGTGGGCGCAGGCGGCGTGCGCGAAGACAAGGTCGAAGGCGACGCCGCCACCCCGGTGGGCGAATTTGCCCTGCGGCACATCTATTACCGCAACGACCGGCTGGTCCTGCCCAAGGTCCAGTTGCCGGCCCGGCCGATCAACGAGCACGACGGCTGGTGCGACGACCCGCGCTCGCCCGCCTACAACCGCCTGGTCCGCGTGCCCAACGAATGGAGCCACGAGCGGCTGTGGCGCGAGGACGGGCTATACGACCTGCTGGTCGCGGTTGGCTACAATGACGATCCGCCGGAGGGCGAATGGGGCAGCGCCATCTTCCTCCATGTCGCGCGCGATGACATGGGCCCGACGCAAGGCTGCATCGCCTTCGCCCGCCAGGATCTGCTGGAGCTGGTCGCCTTGATCGGCCCGCAGACGCGCCTGCGCGTGGTCTCGCTCAGCGCCGCCGAGAGCCCCGTCAAGCCAGCGCCAGCCGATGACGGGGAGGACATGAAGCAGTTCGAGGATTTCGACGAGAAGGACTGGTGAGCAGCGACACGAGGCGCTGCAAAGTCAGTTGTGTCATCCCGAGCGCAGCGAGGGACCTTTCCTTAGCGCCATGCCGGTCTCAGGCTGAGGGCGCAAGTAGGGAGCCCACTTCTTGGATAGCGCCAGCAAAGGTCCCTCGCTTCGCTCGGGATGACACATTTACTTGAGCAGTGGCAGGCGCCTAGCCGACCATTCTGCCGATGGTACGAGCGGTATAGTCGACCAGCGGGATGATGCGGGCGTAGTTGAGCCGCGTCGGGCCGATCACGCCGATGGCGCCCAGGATGCGCTCCTGCGAATCGCGGAATGGCGCCACCACCATCGAGCACCCGGTATTGGCGAACAGCGGATTGTCGGCGCCGATGAAGATCTGCACGCCGGCCGCCACGTTGGCGAGTTCGAGCAGGCGCGCGAAGCTTTCGCCGCGCTCCAGCGCATCGAACAGGGCGCGGACGCGCTCGAGATCGGCGATGGCGGTGATGTCCTCCAAAAGTCGTGCCTGGCCGCGCACGATCAGGGCGCCACCCGGCTCGCCGGCCCAGGTCGCCAGTCCCGATTCGATCACCCGCGAGGTGATGTCGTCGAGCTCGGCACGCTTCAGCTTCAGGTCTTCGAGGATCAGGCGCCGCGCCTCCTCGAGCGTGCGACCGGTCAGGCGCGCGTTGAGATAATTGGTCGCCTCGACCAGTACCGAGGCAGGCGTGCCAACCGGTGTGTCGATCAGGCGGTTCTCGACCTGGCCCGACTGGGTCACTGTCACCACCAGGGCGCGGCCCGGCCCGAGATGCACGAATTCGATGTGTTTCAGCGGCTGCTCGCTCTTGGGCGCCATGACGACGCTGGCGCAGCGCGACAGGCCGGACAGCAGGACGGTCGCCTGCTCCAGCGCCTCGGTCATGCTGCGTCCAACGGCGGCGCAACGCGCCTCGATGCTCTCGCGCTCCTCCTCCGAGATGTTGCCGACTTCGAGCAGGCCGTTGACGAACAACCGCAAGCCCGCCTCGGTCGGTAGACGGCCCGCCGAGGTGTGCGGGGCATAGAGCAGGCCGAGATCCTGCAGGTCGGCCATGATGTTGCGTATGGTGGCGGGCGACAGGGTTTCGGTGATGCGGCGCGTCAGCGAGCGCGAGCCCACCGGCTCGCCCGTCTCGACATAGCTTTCGACCACCAGCCGCAGCACTTCACGCGCGCGCTCGCTGAGCTCGGCGACGGAGGCCGCCGGCCGCTGCGCCGCGGCATCGGGTGCGAGCCCTGCCGGCACCCCGAGGCGATGGATGGCCATGGCAAAATGTAGGAAGGGGGCACAGTCAGGTCAACGCGCCTCGCCCCCTCAGGGGGCTTGGTGTAGATTGGATGCTTGCTGCTCCACCGTTACTATTTCGAGCATCCGAACTCGGAGAAGAGCGTCACCGTCGGGGGCTGGTCGTATCTATGGGCCGGGTTGCTGGGCGTCGTCTTCGTGTGGTGGGCAGGGGCCGGCAACCTTCTTCACGCCGTGACGGCCAATATCGCCTTTGCCCTGCTCACCTTCCTCCTGGTGAGCGTCGCTTCCTTCCTGCCCGAGCCCATCCCGGCGCTCGCGCTGGTCATGGCCCTGCCCGTCATCGTCTTCGTGCAAGGCTTGATGATGGTGTCGATCATCCGCACGGGCTACCGCCGGCGCGGCTGGTTGATCCGCACCGACTAGAGCACCCCGCACCGGCCGGCTTGTCGCCGGCTTCAGGTTTGGCCATAAGCCCTGTCGGAATTCCAGGAGAGCTCCATGCGTCCCTCCGGCCGCGCCCCCGACCAGCTTCGCAAGATTTCGCTCGAACCGGGTTTTTCCCGCTATGCCGAGGGCTCCTGCCTGGTGAAGTTCGGCGAGACCCACGTGCTTTGCACCGCCTCCGTTGACGAAAAGGTGCCACCCTGGATGCGCAACAGCCAGCGCGGCTGGGTGACGGCCGAATACGGCATGCTGCCGCGGTCGACCCATACCCGAACCGATCGCGAGGCCTCGCGCGGCAAGCAATCGGGGCGGACCCAGGAAATCCAGCGCCTGATCGGCCGTTCGCTGCGCGCCGTGGTCAACCTGGGCGCCATGGGCGAGCGCCAGATCAATATCGACTGCGATGTCCTGCAAGCCGATGGCGGCACGCGAACCGCCAGCATCACGGGCTCATGGGTGGCTCTGCATTGCGCCTTCGTGCGGCTGATCAAGGAGGGCAAGATCGCGGCCAACCCCATCACCGGCCAGGTCGCGGCAGTGTCCTGCGGCCTGTGGGAGGGCACGCCCGTGCTGGATCTCGACTATCCCGAGGACTCGAAGGCCGAGGCGGACGCCAACTTCGTGCTGACCGGCAATGGCGGCATCGTGGAAGTGCAGGCTACGGCCGAGAAGGACCCCTTCACCGAGCCGCAGTTCCACGAACTGCTGATGCTCGCCAAGAAGGGCGTCAGCGAGCTCACCCGCCTGCAGCGGCTGGCGATCGGTTCGCCCGCCGGCGCGTCGTCCTGATGGCCCGCCGCTTCGCCGCGCCGAGGTTGGTCGTGGCGACGCACAACCGCGGCAAGGCGGGCGAAATCCGGAACATGCTCTCTCCGTTCGGAGTCGAAATCCTGTCAGCCGTCGACCTCAAGCTCGCGGCGCCGCCGGAAACCGGCGAGACGTTCGCGGAGAATGCCAAGCTGAAGGCGCTGGCCGCCGCACGCGCCAGCGGCCAGCCGGCGCTGGCCGACGATTCCGGCCTCAGCGTTCATGCCCTCGGTGGCGAGCCCGGGGTCTACACCGCCGATTGGGAAGGCCCGACGCGCAGCGCCATGGTCGGCATGCGGCGCATCCAGGACGAGCTCGCGCAGCGCAGTGTGCCCGACACCGACGCCGGACGCGCCGCCACCTTCCATTGTGTGCTGGCGCTCGCCTGGCCGGACGAGCATGTCGAGCTGTTCCATGGCGCGCTTGACGGTCGCATCGTCTGGCCGCCGCGCGGCAGCGGCGGCCATGGCTACGATCCCTGCTTCCAGCCGAAGGGCGAGAGCCGTACGACGGCAGAGATGACCGAAGTGGAAAAAAACGCCATCAGCCACCGCGGCCGGGCTCTCCGCCACCTGGTCGAGGCGTGTTTCACATGAGTCCGCTCGGCGTCTACCTGCACTGGCCGTTCTGCAAATCGAAGTGTCCCTACTGCGACTTCAACAGCCATGTGCGCGAGGGCATCGAGCAGGCGCGCTGGCGCCGCGCCCTGTTGACCGAGCTCGAGCACGCGGCGCGCGAGGCGCCGCAGCGTAGAGTCGAGACCATCTTCTTCGGTGGCGGCACGCCGTCCTTGATGGAGCCGCACACCGTCGCCGCCCTGATCGACCGGACAAGGCAGCTCTGGGACACGGCGGCCGACGTCGAGATCACGCTCGAAGCCAATCCGACCTCGGTCGAAGCCGAGCGCTTCGCCGCCTTGCGACAGGCCGGCGTCAATCGCCTGTCGCTCGGTCTGCAGGCGCTGGATGCCGAGGCGCTCCGCTTCCTCGGCCGCGAACACTCCGTCGACGAGGGCGTCGCGGCGCTGGCCACCGCCCGGCAGCAATTCGAACGGACCTCGTTCGATCTGATCTACGCCCGCCCGGGCCAGACACTGCAGGCCTGGTCGGACGAGCTCGACCGCGCCCTGGCGCTCGCCGGCGAGCATCTGTCGCTCTATCAGCTCACCATCGAGCGCGGCACCCGCTTCTACGGCGAATACATGCGCGGCGCTTTCACCTTGCCGGGCGAGGAGCTGGCCGCTGAATTGTACGAGCTGACACAGGCGCGTCTCGCCGCAGCCGGGCTGCCGGCGTACGAAATCTCCAATCACGCCCGGTCGGGCGCCGCCTGCCGCCATAATTTGATCTATTGGCGCTATCAGGATTACGTCGGCGTGGGGCCGGGCGCCCATGGCCGCTTTGCGGTGCATCAGGCGACGGGCAGCGCCAAGCGGGCGACGCGGCGGCTGAGCGGGCCGGAGGCCTGGCTCTCCGCCGTGGAAAGCGCCGGCCACGGCACGGCCGAGGTGTTCGACGTTGCGGGCCGGGAGCGGGTGGAGGAAGCGTTGATGATGGGGCTGCGGCTGGCCGAGGGCATCGACCGGACGGCTTTCGCCGAGGTGGCGGGCACCGATCCTGTCGAGGCGTTGGGCGAAGCAAAGCTCGCGCCGCTCGCCGCCGCCGGCTACCTGGAAATCTCGCCTGCGCGGCTCAGGGCCACGGCGGCCGGCCGTCAACGGCTGAATGCGCTCCTGGAGCGGCTTGTGGCATGAGGTGGCTGCTCGCGGTGCTGGCGCTTCTTGCTGCCGGCGGACCGAGCCTCGCCCAGCCCGGCAGGCCGGCGGCCCGCCCGGTTCCCCAGACGAGGGCCGCGCCGCCCAAATCGCCCTTCGCGCCGCCCGCGTTCAAGATCACCGTCGCCACCGAGGGCGCTTACCCGCCGTTCAATTATCTCGACCGCAAGGGCATGCCCGCCGGCTTCGAGATGGATCTGGCGCAGGAAGCCTGCGAGCGCATGAAGGCAGAATGCGAGTTCGTCGCCGTCAAATGGGACGATCTCATTCCAGGGCTGCTCGACAAGAAGTTCGACATCGTGATGTCGTCGCTTGAAGTCACCAGCGAACGGCGGCGCCGGCTTGGCATGTCGCGGCGCTACTACCTGTCGCCGGGCGCCTTCATCGCCGCCAAAGGCGCGCCGTTCGACGGGCCGCCATCGCTGCTGCGCAACAAGCGGATCGGCGTGCAGCAGGGGTCGAGCCATGCCGACTGGATCGAGAAGAGCTTCCGCCGCTCGGCCCAGATCAAGCGCTTCCCCAGCGTCGCCGACGAACTGAGCGCGCTCGCTAGGCAGGAGATCGATGCGGTGTTCGGCGACAAGGCGCAGCTCTGGCTGTGGTCGCAGAAGCCCGAAGGTCAGTGCTGCACGATCATGGGCCAGGACATCAAGGACACGCAGACGCTGGGGATCGGAGTCGCGGCCGGCCTGCGCCGCGAGGACGTGAAGCTGCGCGAGGCGCTGAACAAGGCCTTCGCCGAAATGATGAGCGACGGCACCTATAAGCAGCTCAACGGGAAGTACTTCCCCTTCTCGCTGAACTGACCCTCTGGGCGGCTAGTGCAATGCGCGATCGCGCGAAACGTACTGGCCCCGCCTCAGCTCCTTGAAGAAGTGCGGGACCTGCGGATGGGCCACCGGCTTGCCCGTGTCGTCGGGCAGCAGGTTTTGTTCCGAAACGTAGGCGACGTACGTGGTCTGCGCGTTCTCGGCAAGCAGGTGGTAGAAGGGCTGATCCCGCCGAGGCCGCACGTCCTCGGGGATGGAAGCCAGCCACTCTTCCGTGTTGGCGAACACCGGATCGACGTCAAAAATCACGCCGCGGAAGGGGTGGAGCCGGTGCTTCACGACCTGTCCGATGGCGAACTTGGCCCTGCGCATCGGCGGCTGGCCGACGGGCGTTCCAGCAGTCCGGTTGGCGATTTCCATGGCGAAAGTATTGCTCCGAACGGGATTGCAGGCAACGCGCATATCGGACGAGCCGGGCCGGCCGGATACAAAATACGTGAATAAAGCCGCGGCCGAACCCGCCATGCATCCTCTACGCAAGATTGCTGCCAAACTCCCCGACTCCCGGCTTGGTTGACTGGCGGAGCAACCCCGTGGACTCTGGCATCGGGAACTAAGTCAGGAAGCTGTAGTTGGCCGGTGGTCTGAAAGTCCGCTTCTGGGGCGTCAGGGGCTCGATCTCCTGCCCCGGCGCCGAGTATGTGCGCTACGGCGGCAATACATCGTGCCTGGAGGTCATGGCGGGAGGCCGCCGGTTGATCTTCGATGCCGGCACCGGCATTCGGCCGCTTGGCCTCGAGCTCGCCCGCCAGGCGCCGCTCGACATCGACATCTACTTCACCCACACCCATCTCGATCATCTTTCGGGGCTGACTTTCTTCGCGCCACTGTTCGACAAGCGCAACTCGGTGCGTCTGTGGGCAGGTCATCTCGATCCGCCAAACACGCTGAAGAAAGTCGTTAGTCACATGATGGCGGCGCCCATCTATCCGGTGACTCTCGACGTCTTCCAGGCCTCTGTGGGCTTCCAGGAGTTCGAGTGCGGCACGACGCTCAACTGCGACGGCGACACGATCATGCGCACGGCGCCGCTCAACCATCCGAACGGCGCTACGGGCTATCGCATCGAGCATGGCGGCCGGTCGATTTGCTACATCACCGACACCGAACATCGGCCCGATGGGCGCGACCGCAACATCGTCGCGCTGTGCCGCAACGCCGATATCATGATCTACGACTCGAGCTACACCGATGAGGAGTACCCGCGCTACCGCGGCTGGGGCCATTCGACCTGGCAGGAAGCGGTGCGGGTCGGCGACGCCGCGAACGTCGGCACGGTGGTCCTGTTCCACCACGATCCCAGCCACGACGACGTCATCATGGACGGCATTGCGCGCGAAGCCGCGACCTTGCGGCCAGGCACGGTCGCAAGCGGCCTACCGCGCCTGATCGTGGCGCATGAGGGCCTGATTCTCAGCCCGTGAGCGGTGTCACCAGCCTGCGCGGACGCTGGCGGCGGCTGATGCTTGGCCTGCCGACCGTGCTCGGCCTCGCGCCGCGCGGCTGGTTCATTCCTCACCGCTATGCCGGCGCTCTCGCGGCGCCCGGCGCGCAACGTCCCTACGCCGCGATCGAGGCGCTGTTCGAGCGCCAAGCGGCCGATTTCGCCGGCGTGCTCGATCTGCTCGACGCCGAGGCCGACCTCGCTCGCGCACTCGACGGTCTGCTCGATCAGGCCTGGTTTCCGGCCCTCGACGCCGCCGTCGCCTTCGCGCTGCTTCGCGCGCACCAGCCGCGGCGCATCGTCGAGGTGGGCTCCGGCCATTCCACCCGCGTGCTGTCACGGGCGGTGTCGGGCACGGCCGAGATCGTGGCGATCGACCCCGAGCCGCGCGCCGATCTCGCCGGATTGGCCAACGTGCGGCTGGTGCGGACGCCGCTGCAAACGGCGCCCGACGACGCCTTCTCGGACCTGGCGAGCGGCGATCTGCTGTTCATAGACTCGAGCCACATCCTGATGCCGGGCAGCGATGTCGATCTCCTGCTCAACCGGATATTGCCAACCCTGCCCGCGGGAATGCTGATTCATATGCACGACATATTTTTGCCGTTCGACTATCCGCCTCAGTGGGGATGGCGAAACTACAACGAGCAACAGGGTGTCGCGCCCCTACTCGCCAGCGGTGTCTATCTGCCCTTGTTCGCCAGCGTCTGGGCGGAGCGCCGCATGGGCGAACGCCTGTCCCGCTCGGCCGCGGCGCATTTGCCGCGGCCGGCGGGGTCGCTGGCCACCAGTCTGTGGCTCAAAAAGCGTTGATCGCGGCGCCACAGCAGCGCCTGACCTTGCCTTGCCCTTTCCCCATTCGGGGCCTATGTAATTCGTAGCGGGTGGGATGCGAGTTGGCGGAGCGCCATCGTGGGTAGCAACTACGACATCATTCTCATCGGGCTGGTCGCGGTCTTCCTGATCCTGCGGCTGCGCGCCGTGCTCGGCAAACGCACCGGCAACGAACGGCCGCCGGCCCGCGATCCCTTCACGCCGCCGCCCCCGCCGGCGGCACCATCAGGCAACGTGCCGCGTCTGGGCGATGCGCCAGCCAGCAAGGACAATGTCGTCCCGTTGCCCGGCACCCCGGCTCCCGCACCTCGGCCTTCGATTGCGAGCGGACCCGGCGGCATTCGCGCCGCCGTTTTACCCACCGCGACCGCCGGCGTGGCGGCCATCCGCGCGGCCGACCCGACCTTTGACCCGGTGAGCTTCGCCGAAGGTGCCCGCTCGGCCTTCACCACGATCGTCGAGGCCTTCGCCAAGGGCAACACCCAGCCGCTGCGCGCCTTGCTCGACGGGCCGACCTCGGCCAGCTTCGAGTCGGCGATTCGCGGCCGCAATGAACGGCACGAAAAGGCCGAGACGACGCTGATCGGTTTCGAGGCCTCCGACATCGCCGGAGCCGCATTGAAGGGCACGGTCGCGGAGGTGACGGTCCGCTTCGTCAGCGAGCAGATCAATGTCGTGCGCAATGTCGAGGGGCAAATCGCCGAGGGAAATCCCAACGAGGTACAAAAAGTTGTTGATCTCTGGACCTTCAAACGCGACACAAAGTCCAGCGATCCGAATTGGCTGTTAATCAAGACCGAGAGCGAAGGCTAGGGAGACACTTTCCGCATGCGCTGGACCGATTGGTCCGGCGGCGCAGCATTGTTCGCCGCCGCCGGCTTGCTCTCCGCGTGTGCCGTCGGCATGGGGGAAGGGGCCGCCAACAAGGTTGCCATGACGCCCGTCTCGTTCAACGAGATCCCGGGTTGGACCAGCGACAAGCAGGCTGAGGCCCTGGCCGCTTTCCGCCGCTCGTGCCCCAAGCTCGAGGCGCAGGGCGACAGCAAGATCGCGACTGACGGCGGCCAGAAGATCATCACGGCCGGCGAATGGAAGCAGGTCTGCGCCGCCGCCACCACGGTCAAGGCCGGCGACGATCAAGGTGCGCGGCGATTCTTCGAAGCCAATTTCCGGCCGTTCATCGTCCAGGCGCCGGGCCACTTCACCGGCTATTTCGAGCCCGAGCTGCGCGGCAGCCGTGCGCCTTCGCGCCTGTTCACCGTGCCGGTCTATCGTCGTCCGTCCCAGTTGGGAGATCAGCCCTTCTACACGCGGGCGGAGATCGAGCAAGGGGCGCTCAAGGGCAAAGGGCTGGAGATCGCCTGGGTGCAGGATCCTGTGGCCTTGTTCGAAGTCCAGGTGCAGGGCAGCGGCCGCGTTCATCTCGCGGAGGGTGGAACGCTGAGCCTCGGCTTCGATGGATCGAACAACCGGCCCTATACGGCGATCGGTGGCGTCATGGCCGACATGGGGCTAATTCGCCGTGACGACGTCACCTGGCCGGTCGTCCGCGAGTGGCTGAAGCGCCATCCGCAGCAGGGCCGCGAGGTCATGCGCAAGAACGAGCGCTACATCTTCTTCAAGGATACCCGTACCACGACCGCCTCCGGCTCGGAGGGCGTGGCGCTGACGGCACAGCGCAGCCTTGCCGTCGACCCCGCCATCACGCCCTTCGGCACGCCGGTCTGGATCGACACCTCCCGTCCGCTGATCGGCAAGCCCGGCCGCAACGAAATGTACCGCCGCCTGATGATCGCCCAGGACAGCGGCACGGCGATCAAGGGGCCGGCGCGCGGCGATGTGTTCTTCGGCAATACCGCGCAGGCCGCCGAGTGGGCCGGCCGCATGGTGGGCGAGGGCCGGGCGATCGTTCTCATTCCCAACAAGGGCTAGCTGAGGGCCCTCTCGGCCGCGGAAACAGGGCCAAGTTTTCCAATCACCCGCGGTTGCGCCCTATTTTTGCGGCTGCCAAGGTGGTCGCCGTGCCCGGTTCGCTGTCCAATCCCTCGCCTCGTCCGCGCCGCGTCGCGCTGTTCGTAACTTGCCTGGTTGATCTCTTCCGGCCTTCGGTGGGATTTGCCGCGGTGAAATTGCTCGAGGAGGCGGGTTGTACGGTTGAAGTGCCGCCCCGCCAGGTATGCTGCGGCCAGCCGGCCTACAATTCGGGGGATCGGGCCACGGCACGCGCCATTGCAGCGCAAGTGATCCGGGCATTCGAGGGGTTCGAGGCGGTGGTGGCGCCGTCGGGCTCGTGCGGCGGCATGCTGGCCCGTCACTACCCCGCGTTGTTCGACGACCAGCCGGAGATGAAGGCCCGGGCCGAAGATCTGGCGGCGCGCAGCCATGAATTGATCGCGTTCCTGGTCGACGTGCTCGGTGTGCGAAGCGTCCGGGCGCGATACGGCGGCGCCGTCACGTACCACGACGCCTGCTCGGGCCTGCGCGAGCTCGGCGTACGCGAGCAGCCGCGGCGCCTGCTCGCCTCGGTCGAAGGGCTGCGCCTTGTCGAGATGAAGACTCCGGACGTCTGCTGCGGCTTCGGCGGGACCTTTTGCGTCAAGTATCCGGAAATCTCCAATGCGATGGTCCACGAGAAGACAACCGACATCGTGGGCAGCGGCGCCGACACCCTGCTGGCGGGAGATCTCGGCTGCCTGATGAACATGGCTGGCAAGCTGCAGCGCGAGGGCCGCGCGGTCCGCGTGCGACACGTGGCGGAGGTGCTGGCCGACATGGGAGATCGAGCCGCGATCGGCGAGCCGCAGGCTGGGAGCTGATGGAGTCGAGGGCCCACGACTTCAAGGACAATATCGGTGCGGCCCTAGCCGATCGCGACCTGCAGGATTCGTTGGCCAAGCTCAAGGTCGGCTTCTCGGAGCGCCGCAGAGAGGCGGCCGCCCGCCTACCCGAGTTCGAGGCGCTGCGCGATCGGGCGCGGGACATCAAGGATCACACCCTCGCGAACCTCGACTTCTACCTCGAGGAGTTCGAGCGCAAGGTGACGGCGCTCGGCGGCCACGTCCATTGGGCGCCGTCGGCCGAGGATGCGCGGCGCATCATCCTCGAGCTTTGCCGCAGCGTCGGAGCGCGGACGGTAGCCAAGTCCAAGTCGATGGTGGCGGAGGAGATCGCGCTCAACGAGCATCTCGAGTCGGCCGGAATTGCGCCGATCGAGACGGATCTCGGCGAGTACATCATCCAGCTGCGCCACGAACCGCCGAGCCACATCATCGCGCCGGCCGTGCATCTGACCAAGGACCAGGTCGCCGACACTTTCCTCGAGCACCATAGCCCGCTCGGCTTTACACGGCGATTGACCGAGCGCCGTGACCTGGTCGCCGAGGCGCGCCAGGTCTTGCGGCGGCGCTTCCTGGAGGCCGATGTCGGACTGACCGGGGCGAATTTCCTGATCGCCGAGACGGGCTCGTCGGTGCTGGTCACCAACGAGGGCAACGCCGACCTGTCCAACACGCTCCCCCGCATGCACATCGTGCTGGCGAGCCTCGAGAAGGTCATCCCGACGCTTGAGGACGCCGCCGTCCTGCTGCGCGTGCTGGCCCGTTCAGCCACCGGCCAGGAAACGTCGTCCTATACCACTTTGAATACCGGGCCCAGACGCGCCCAAGACCTCGATGGGCCTGCCCAGTATCACGTCGTCCTGCTCGACAATGGCCGCTCCTCGGTGCTGGGCACCGAAATGCAGGACATGCTGCGCTGCATCCGCTGCGGCGCCTGCATGAACCATTGCCCGGTATACGGGGCGATCGGCGGGCACGCCTATGGTTGGGTCTATCCGGGGCCGATCGGCGCCGTGCTGACGCCGCAGCTGCTGGGCGTCAAGGAGGCGGCCAACCTGCCCAACGCCTCGACCTTCTGTGGCCGCTGCGAGAGCGTGTGTCCCGTGCACATCCCCCTGCCCGCATTGATGCGGCACTGGCGCGAGCGGGAATTCGAGCGCCACCTGACGCCCCGGGCGCAGCGCCAGGGCCTCGCCCTCTGGAGTTTCGTGGCCCGCCGACCGCGGCTCTATCGCCGGGTGACAGCGCTCGCCAACCGCCTGCTGGCCCTGCTGGGCCGCGGCGAAGGGCGCTATCGCAGCCTGCCTTTGGCGGGCGGCTGGACGCGTTACCGCGATTTTCCAGCGCCGCCGCCAGGCGGGACCTTCCATGCGCAATGGGCCCGCCATGGCGGCGCCCGGACGCGGCCATGAGCGCCTCCCGGCACGACAGCGATCGGGCGCAGATCCTGGACGGCATCCGCCGCTCGTTGCACCGGGGCGAGCTCGCCGGTGCAGCCCGGCAGGCGGTCGAGCGCCGCCTCGGCGCACCGGAACGCGGGCCGCACATTGCCCGGGCCGAACTTCCGCAAGCGGACAAGGTGGCGCTGTTCTGCCGATGGGCCGAGGCGACCAATGCCACTATCGCCCGTGTTGCGGCAGCCGAGGTGCCGGGAGAAGTGGCAGCATACATGGCGCGCAACAACCTGCCGGCCAGAGCCGCCATGGCGCCCTCCGCCGCGCTCGACGCCTACGACTGGGCGAGCCAGAAGATGCTGTCGCTGCGACGCGGCGCGGCTGTGGGCCAGGACCAGGTGTCGATCACCGGAGCTTTTGCCGGCATCGCCGAGACGGGCACCCTTGTGATGACGTCGGGGCCCGACCATCCGGTGTCGCTCAACCTCTTGCCGGACACGCATATCGTCGTGCTGCCCGAAGCGGACATCGTCGGCGGCTATGAGGATGTCTGGCAGCGCCTGCGCCAGCGCTATGGCAAGGATCGCATGCCTCGCACCGTCAACACCATCACCGGCCCGTCGCGCACCGCCGACATCGAGCAGACGATCGAGCTCGGCGCGCATGGACCTCGGCGTATGCACATCGTGGTCGTGCGCGAATGAAGGACGACGGCAAGTCGGCGCCAGGCGAGGCCGCGGACAAGCCGGGACCGCTGCGCGTCGTTGGCACCAGCTTCGCCCGCGAAATCGAGCTCATGTTCGACCGTGTCGCCGCGGCGACCGGCAAGCGCCCGCCGCGGATCCTGCAGGTGGGCGCCCGCAGCGCCCTGGCCGACCGTAATGAACCCAACTGGCGCAGTCTGCTCGGCAAACGCTTCGACGGCCGCTCGAAATTCGTCGGTGCCGATCTCGCGCAAGGTCCTAACGTCGACGTCGTTGCCGATATCTGCGGCGCCCTGACCGCAATCACGACGACCGTCGGCGAGGCGCCCTTCGATCTGGTAATCTGCTGCCACGTCCTCGAGCACACGCGTCATCCGGCGCGGGCCGCGCGCAACATCGAACGCCTGTTGCGGCCGGGCGGCCTCGCCTTCATCGCCACGCCCTGGTCGCAGTCCTATCACGCCGCTCCCGACGACTACTGGCGCTTCTCGATCCGCGGGCTGGGGCTGCTGTTCGGACGGCTGGAGATCCTGTCCATTTTCTACAGCGGCGGCGACGTCGGGCTGGACGTCGCCTACCGGCTCGAGCGCGACGGCCATCCCGAGACCGGCCTCCGCGCCGGCGCCGTCGAGCAGGGCCTGTTCCAGCTCGTCCTCGACCATGAGGACAA
>JBPYDO010000309.1:0-5603 GCA_051985755.1 Reyranella sp.
CTTGGAGGCGAAATCGATTTCGTTGATCGGCACACTCCAGACCAGCGGCCCGAGCAGCACTGCAAGCACGATCAGCAGCAGGATCACGACGCTCGCCATCGCAAGCTTGTGGCGGCGAAAGCGACGCCATGCTTCCTGGCCGGGCGTGAAACGCGCCCGCGCCGCCGCCTTGGCGACGAGCGCGTCGCGCGCCGGCGCGTCAGCGGTAAGAGATGCGGGGGTCGAGCCAGCCATAGAGGATGTCGGCGGTAAGGTTGCAGAGGACGACGAGACAGGCGAACACGAAGGTGACGCCCATGATCACCGGGGTGTCGTTGGCCAGCATGGCGGAGATCAGCAACGATCCGATGCCGGGCACGCGGAAGATCTGCTCAGTGACGATGGCGCCGCCGAACACGATCGGCAGCTGTAGCGCCACCAGGGTGACGACGGGAATGAGCGCGGTGCGCACGATGTGGCGCCGGACGACCGCGCGCTCGCCGATTCCTTTAGAGCGCGCGGTGGTGACGTAGTCGAGGCGCACCACGTCGAGCACGGCCGAGCGCACGTAGCGCACCAGCGAGGCACCCTGGAACAGGCCGAGCACCAGCACCGGCATGATCGACTGCTTGATCTCCTCCCAGAGCCACGGCCAGCCGGTGGCGGTCAGGTCGGTTCGATAAACGATCGGCAGCCAGTCCAGCTTGACCGAGAACAGCAGGATCAGCAGCAGGCCGGTGAAGAAAGTCGGCAGCGAGAAGCCAAAGAAGGCCAGCGTATTGGCGACCTGGTCGAAGAGCGAATAGGGCCGCGTGCCGGCCAGCACGCCGACCGGCAGCGCCACCAGGATAGCGAGGACCTGGGCCGCGCCGATCACGATCAGGGTGGTCGGCAGGCGCTGCAGGATCAGCGTGTCGACGTCAATGCGGCTCGCGAAGGAGAAGCCCCAGTCGCCATGGAACATGGCGAGCAGCCAGTGGAAATAACGGACATACACCGGGTCATCGAGGCCGAACTTCGCGCGCAGCGCCTGCGCCACCTCCGGGGGAATCGCTGGATTGGTCGCGAGATCGCCGAACGGGTCGCCCGGGGCAAGCGCCAGCACGGTGAACAGCACCACGCTGATGCCGAACAGGCTGGGAATGGCGATCAGCAGGCGGCGGATCAGGTACTGGCTACTCACGCGACGCACCTCGTGGCTGGGAGCGCACCACCCTGCTCATGGGAAAACGCGCCACTGGTGTGGCGCGCTCCCCGCAAAGCGCATGACGGAGCTACCTCACGCCTCCTTGTACCAATCCTGGATGTCCCATGTGTTGTTGTCCCAGCCGCTGATCGACGCCCTGAGCTTCGACGCCATGGCGACGACGCCGGGCCGCGCCACCACCGGGATGACCACGACCTTGTTGACCACCATGTCGTTGGCCTTGATGAACATCGCGGCGCGCTTGACCGGGTCGACTTCGACCTGGGCTGCCTTGAAGTTGTCGTCGTACTCCTTGTTCCGCCACCGGGTGATGTTGCGGCCCTGCCACTTGTTGGCCTTCTGCGCGACCTCCTCGGTGAGGAACTGCTTCATGAACAGCTCGGGATCGGGCTGCGTCATGGTGGTCGTGTACATCTGCAGGTCGGTATAGAACTTGGTGTAGGTGTCGGGATTGGCGACATCCGACGAGAAGAACACCGACGCCGTCACCGCCTTGACCTCGATGTCGATGCCGGCCTTCTGGCAGGCCTGCTTGACGATGGCCTGGTTCTTCTGGCGCGGCTGGTTGATCGAGGTCTGGTAGACGAACTTCAGCTTCTTGCCATCCTTCTCGCGGATGCCGTCGGAACCCTTCTTCCAGCCGGCCTTGTCGAGGATGGCGTTAGCCTTGTCGACGTTGAACTCGTAGTGGGTGTTCTTGGAACGGAACTTCTTCGGATTGTTGATGAAGTTCGCCGTCGCAATACCGGTGCGGCCGTAGATGTATTTCTGCACCGAATCCTTGTCTACCAGCAGCGACAGCGCCTGCCGGACTTCCGGGAACTGCAGGGTCGGGTGCTTGGTCTTGAGGCTCGAGCGCTCGCCGTCGACCTCGGTCCACGGATCGGTGTTGTTGAGCTGGATGTGCTCGATGTTGCCGCCAGGCGAGATTTCGACGCGTCCTTTGCCGCCCTTCTCGAAGCGCTGCAGGATCTCGTCCTCGACCTGCATGTTCCAGCCGAAATCGTATTCGCCGGTTTGCAGCACAGCGCGCGCCGCAGAAATGGCGTCGCCGCCGCCTTTCATCTCGAAGGCGTCGAAATACGGCCGGTTGTCCAGGTGATAGTTGGGATTGATGGTACCCGACAGCAAATCGCCTGGCCGGAATTCCTTGAACAGGTAGGGACCGGTGCCGATCGGCTTCAGGTTGTTCGGCGCATCGCGCGACTTCCCACCGACATAGTCGGCGAACAGGTGTTTGGGAATGATGAGACCCTGCGGGCCGACAAAAGCGCTCGCCCAGAAGGGCGTCGGCTTTTCAAAGCTCACCTTGACCGTGTGATCGTCGACCTTGTCGACCTTGATGTCCTTGTAGATGGCGCTGGTCGTCGCCGCCACACCGGGGTCCTTGGCGTACCGCCAGTTGAAGATGAGGTCCTCGGCGGTGAACGGCTTGCCGTCGTGCCACTTGACGCCCTTCTTCAGCTTCCAGGTCACCGACATTCCGTCGGCCGCCAACGTGCCGTCCTCGCGGCCGGGGATGGATTCGGCCAGGAACGGCTTCAGGTTGCCGTCGGGATCCCAGCCGGCCAGCGGCTCGTAGAACCAGCGCGAGCCGTCCTGATCCTTGGTGCCGACCGCGAAGTGCGGATTGAGCAAAGTCGGCGCCTGCCACCACAGCACCTTCAGGAGGCCGCCGCCGCCGCGTTTGGTTGGCTTGTATGTGAACTTCGGCTGAGCCATGGCCACGCCGCCATAGGCCAGAAGCTGCGTCGCCAGCGGCGCCGCCAATCCCACCGCTGCCATGCGCTGCACGAAGCCGCGCCGCGACAGGCTACCTGATTTCACACGGGCAATAAGGCCGCGCAATTCACGTTCGTTCATGACAACCCCTCGTCTTGAGCCTTCCCAAGCTTCCCATGTCGCTCTCGCTATCCTGCAAGATGCGTGCAATTCTCAATCAGAACAGCCCGGATTGACGCCGTCAATGACAGTGCGGCCGCAGGGTAATGCCCGCAGAGCTTGAAGGGGGAGCGATGGCCTGGATCAGTCTTTTTCTGGCAGGGGTCTGCGAAATCGGCTGGCCGATCGGCCTCAAGCTGGGCTGGACCGATAGCGGCCTCCGCCCGCCCTGGATCCTCTTCGCCATAGTCGCCATGACGGTTAGCGGCACGCTGCTGATGTGGTCGCAGCGGGTCATTCCCATGGGCACGGCCTACGCGATTTGGACGGGGATCGGCGCGGTCGGCGCCTTCACCGTGGGCATCCTGGCATTCGGCGATTCGTCCTCGACAATGCGGCTGGTCTCGATCGCCCTGATCGTGGCCGGCATCGTCGGGCTCAAGCTCGCCTGAAAGGGGCGCGAAGTCGGCTCAACCCCACGAGAAGGAGGAAACCATGCGGCTCACGGACAAAGTGGCCCTCATCACCGGTGCCGCCAGCGGCATGGGTGCCGCGACTGCCCGCCTTTTTGCCCGAGAGGGTGCCGCCGTCTTCGTCGCCGACATCCTCGACAAGGAGGGTGCCGCCGTCGTCGACGACATCAAGAAGGCGCAGGGCAAGGCCCACTACATCCATCTCGACGTCACCAACGAAGGACAATGGAAGGATGCGGTCGCCAAGGTCGAAGCGACGGCGGGCGGCTTGGATGTACTGGTGAACAACGCCGGCATCTCGGGGTCGGCCGAACAGGACCTCTATGACACCGCCGCCTGGAACCGGCTGATGGGGATCAATGCCACCGGCGTCTTCCTTGGCCTGAAGTACGGCGTCCCCGCGATGAAACGGCGCGGCAAGGGCTCGGTCATCAACCTGTCGTCGGTCTCGGGCATCGTCGGCCAGGGCTTCATCCATGTCGGCTACAATGCATCGAAGGGCGCCGTCCGCCTGATCACCAAGGCGGCCGCCGCCCAACACGGCCGTGACAGGATCCGGGTCAACTCGGTGCATCCCGGCCTGATGCCGCCCATGCGCACCTCCGGTCGCACTGCCGATCCCGAGACGCGCGCCAAGACCTTGAAGGGCGTGCCGCTCGGTCGCGCCGGCGAAGTCGACGAAGTCGCCTATGCCAATCTCTTTCTCGCCTCGGACGAGGCCTCCTATGTCACCGGCGCCGAACTCGTGGTCGACGGCGGCTGGACAGCGGTATGAGCGACAAGCTGGCTCTTCCGTGACTGCCCAAGTCGCGCCATAGTCGGCGCATGGATCGCAACCGCTCCCCTTCGGCCTGGCGCAGCGCCGCGCTGGCCGTCGCGCTGTTTGCGATCACCGTCAATTTCCTACAGCCGCTCGCCCACGCCGCCCTGCTGCGTCTGGGCGCGCCCGACGCGCTGTGGACCGTCTTCTGCAATTCGGCGGCAGCCGACCCCGAAAAGCACGACGGGTCGCGGCCCGGAGCGACGCATGACCACGAGTGCTGCCTCGGGCTGGCGCACTCCGCATCGCTGGTCGAGCCGTCCTCTGACTTTATCCTCGTCGAGCGCGTTGCCGGTGTCGCGGCGCCGCTGCCGACGATCGAGCAGCCGAGCCCGGTCGGCATCCGCGACGGCCCCAGCCAACCCCGCGGTCCACCTTCCCTCGCCTGACACCTGACGCCGCAACGCCCTGACAAGGGGCGTTGCATCCGCTTGTCATGTCCGGGGGACATCAATGTTGTCGAATCGCGCGGCGACCATTGCCGCATTTGTACTGCTGGTACTCGTACCGGGACTGGTGCGCGCTCAAACCGCGCCGTCGGCACCGCCTTCGAACGCACCCATTACCACGCTGCCGCCGATAACCGTAACCGCCGCCCGAGGCTCCGATATCGAGAAGCTCGACGTCAGCACGACAGTGCTCACCCGCGAGCAGATCCAGGCGATGCCGGAAACGACGGTCGACCAGATCGTCAACCGGATTCCCGGCGTCTGGAACTTCACGGTCCCCACCGGCCAGCTTCATCCCACCGGACAGCCCTTCAGCATCCGCGGCTTCGGGACCAGCACGACCATCAACACCCTGGTGCTGCTGGATGGCGTGCCGCTCAATGACCCTTACTTCCGCACTATTGACTGGAGCATCATCCCCAAGGACTCCATTGAGCGCATCGAGGTCATACGCGGCGGCGGCGCCACCAGCCTGTGGGGAAACATGGCCATGGGAGGCGTCGTCAACATCATCACGCGCCAGCCCGAGCGCACCGGCGGAACGGTCGATGCCAATTACGGCAGCTACAACACGCTCAACACCGCAGTAGGTGCGACGGCAATCATCAACGACCGGCTGAAGGCTGGCGTCGACTACGGTCATCAGCAGAGCGCCGGCTACAACCTGACACCACCGCAGTTCCAGAACAGCAACCTGGTGCCGACCGCCTCCAAGGCCGACAACGTCATCGCCTCCACTTACCTGACGCCGAGCGAGGGCCTGAAGATCTTTGCCAAGGCCTACTTTCACCAGG
>JBPYDO010000310.1:0-3475 GCA_051985755.1 Reyranella sp.
CTTCTGATCGTCGGGCATGACCTAGCCTTTGATGCGCGCCCCGGTCGGATCGTAGGGCGGCTTGAGCGACACGCGCGCTGCCAGCCGCACGCCTGCGAGATCGACCTCGAACCGGCCGGTTTCAAGCCATCCTGCATCGATCGCCCGGTCGTCGGCGCGCTTGGCGTAACCGAGGCCGACCGACGCGCCTACCGTGTGACCGTAACCCGCCGAGGTAAGATCGCCAACCGGCCGGCCGTCGCGCAACAAGGTCTCGCCGCCCCACAGGAGCGGCTCCTGGGCCTGCAGGACCACCGACACAAGCCGCCGAGCGAGCGGCTTGGCCCTGGCCTCCAAGAGCGCCTCGCGGCCGATGAAGCCGCCCGGCTTGTCGAGCTTGACCGCCCAGCCGAGTCCCGCCTGCCAGGGCGTGTCGTCGGGTGACAGCTCGCGGCCCCAGGCGCGATAGCCCTTCTCGAGCCGCAGGCTCTCGATCGCGTAGTAGCCGGCATCCTTGAGGCCGAGCTCGTCGCCCGCCGCATGCAGGGCCTCGAACACCGTCACCGCGAACTCGACCGGCACGTAGAGTTCCCAGCCCAGTTCGCCCAGGTAGGTGCGCCGCGAGGCGAACATAGTGGCGTGGCCGACACCGATCTCCCGCATGCTGGCGAAGGGAAAAGCCTCGTTGGAGAAATCGGCTCGGCTCGCGCGCTTCAGGAGCGAGCGGCTGTTCGGGCCCATCACCGACAGCACCGTCCATGCGGCGGTGACGTCGGTCAGGGTCACGTGCAGGTCCTGGCGCACGTGCCGCGCGATCCAGTCGGCATCGCGTACCACTTGCGCCGAGCCGGTAATCATCAGGAACCTGGTCGGCGACAGGCGGGCGATCGTGACGTCGCTTTCGTAGGTGCCACGTTCGTTCAGGATGCCGGTATAGACCGTGCGGCCGACCGGCACGGCGATGTCGTTGGCGCAAAGTTGCTGCAAGGCCGCTTCGGCGTCGCGCCCCTGCACCAGGAACTTGCCGAACGACGTCTCGTCAATGACCGACACCGCTTCGCGAGTCGCCTTGTGCTCGGCGGCGACGGCATCGAACCAAGCGCCGCGACCCCAGCCGTAACGCATGTCGGGCGACTTGCCGGCGCCGGCGAACCAGTTCGGCCGCTCCCAACCCATCTTGTTGCCGAACCAGGCGCCGCGCGCCTTGAGACGGTCGTAGAGCGGCGAGCGCCGCATCGGCCGCCCGCTCTCGTACTCGCGTTGCGGCCACGGCATTTGGTAGTGCAGCCCGAGCGACTCGCCGATGCGGTCGCGCAGCCAGGCGTCATTACCATGGAAGCTCGCGAAGCGGCGGATATCGACCGGCCAGAGGTCGAGGGTCGGCTCGCCGGCCACGATCCATTCGGCCAACGCCATGCCGGCGCCGCCCGAGCTTGCGATGCCCACGGAATTGAACCCTGCGCCGACGAAGAAGCCTCGCAACTGCGGCGCCTCGCCCAGGATGTAGTTCAGATCCGGCGTAAAGCTTTCCGGTCCGTTCATGAAGGTCTTGATGCCGACCTTCTCAAGCCGCGGCACGCGGATCAGCGCATTGTCCATCAGGATCTGGAACTGGTCCCAATCGTCCGGCAGCATGCCGAACTCGAAATCGTCGGGGATGACGTCCTTGTTCCACGGCTTGGCCTGCGGCTCGAATCCGCCCATCAGGAGGCCGCCGACCTCCTCCTTGAAGTAGATGTAGCCGTCGGGATCGCGCATCACCGGCAGGTCGCGCGGCACCCCCTCCATCTTTTCGGTGACGATGTACATGTGCTCGCAGGAATAGAGCGGCACCGCGACACCGACCATGCGGCCGATCTGGCGCGCCCACTGGCCGCCGCAATTCACCACCACCTCGGCCTTGATCGCGCCTTCCGTGGTCTGAACACCGGTGACACGGGTGTCTTTGGTGTCGATCGCCGTGACGCGCGTCTTCTCGAAAATGCGCACGCCGCCGTTGCGCGCGCCCTTGGCCAGGGCCTGCGTGATGTCGGCAGGATTGGCCTTGCCGTCGCCCGGCAGCCACACCGCTCCCACCAGGTCGTCGGTGCGCATGATGGGATATTTGTCGCCGGCTTCCTTGGCCGACAGCTCCTCACAGGCCACGCCCTGCGCGTTGGCCATCGCCGCAGTGCGGCGCAGATAGGTCATGCGTTCGGGCGTGCGCGCCACGGAAATCGAGCCGCACTGCTTCCAGCCGGTGGCCTGACCGGTTTCGGCTTCGAGCCGGGCGTAGAGTTCGGTGCTGTAACGAATGAGGCGCGTCAGGTTCTGGAAGCCGCGCAACTGGCCCACCAGGCCCGCCGCATGCCAGGTCGTGCCGCCGGTCAGCCGTCCCTGCTCCAGCAGCACGACATCCGTCCAGCCGGCTTTGGCGAGATGGTAGGCGGTCGAGCAGCCCATGATGCCGCCGCCGATGATGACGACGCGGGCGTGGGTCGGGAGCACGTTCACTGCTCCCCCTCGTTTTCTTCCGTCATCCCGAGCGAAGCCGAGCGTAGCGAGGCGAAGTCGAGGGACCTTCTCTCGACCGCTTGCCGCCAATTCGCTGAAGCAAGGTCCCTCGACTGCGCTTCGCTCCGCTCGGGATGACGAAAGTGGCGCATCACAGCCTCCCACTCAGCGCCGCCTCGTACATGCGGCGCATCTCCGGCACACCCGCCTTCACGGGATTGCCGCCGGCGGTGGGATCGACCGCGGCCATTTCGGCGAACTTGTCGAGCTGGCTTTCCTTGACCCCCAGCTCGGCCAGCGTATGCGGGATGCCGATCTGGCGCCGCAGGTCGAGACTCCACTCCATGAAACCGTCGAACGTCGGATTGCGCAGCCCCAGCCAGCGCGCCAGCCGGCAGATCTTGTCGTCGATGGCCGCGCGGTTGAACTTCAGCACATAGGGCATGGCGACGGCGTTGGTGAGGCCGTGATGCGTGTCGAGCGTGGCGCCGACCGGATGCGACAACGAATGGATGGCGCCCAGACCTTTCTGGAACGCCGTCGAGCCCATCTGCGAGGCCGCCAGCATGTGGGCCCGCGCCTCGATGTCCCGACCGTCCTTGACGGCGCGCGCCAGGTTCTCTTTCACCAGCCGCATGCCTTCGACGGCGATGCCCTCGGCGTAGGGGTGATAGCCGGGCGCGCAATAGGCTTCGAGGCAATGGATGAAGGCGTCCATGCCGGTGCCGGCGGTGAGCCTGGGCGGCAGGCCGACCGTCAACTCGGGATCGGCGATCACGATCGAGGGCATCATCCGGGGATGGAAGATCACCTTCTTGGTGTGAGTCTCCTCGTTGGTGATCACCGAGGCGCGGCCGGTCTCCGAGCCGGTGCCGGCGGTGGTCGGCACGGCGATCGAGGGCAGGATCCCGGCGGGATTGGCGCGCGTCCAGTAATCGCCGATATCCTCGAAGTCCCACATCGGCCGCGTCTGGCCGGCCATGAAGGCGATCGCCTTGGCGGC
>JBPYDO010000311.1:0-7973 GCA_051985755.1 Reyranella sp.
GGCGCATGAAACAGCATCGCCATCGCACCCATCCCGAGATCCTGAAGCGCCTGCAGCGGGCGGACGGCCATCTGCGCAGCATCATGGAGATGATCGAGGCCGGCCGGCCCTGCCTCGACCTCGCCCAGCAGCTGCACGCGGTCGAGAAGGCCGTGGGTCAGGCCAAGAGAACCCTGATCCAGGACCATCTCGACAATTGCCTGGAGGAGACGGTCGGCACCCTGCCGCGCCAGCAGCGCCGGCCGATCGACGAATTCAAGGAAATCACCAAGTACCTGTAGGGGCCGCCCATGCCGTCTTTCGCCGAACTGCTGCAGCAGGGCACGGCCCATGTCTGGCTGTTCGTCCCGAGCGCCCTCCTGCTGGGCGCCCTGCACGGGCTGGAACCCGGCCATTCCAAGACCATGATGGCGGCCTTCATTGTGGCGATTCGCGGCACTGTCGTGCAAGCCGTACTGCTCGGGCTGGCCGCCACCGTGTCGCACACGATCGTCGTATGGGTCATTGCGCTCGGCGGCATGTATCTCTGGCGGGGCATCGATACCGAGAGCCTCGAGCCTTATTTCCAGCTCGCCTCGGCCGCCATCATTATCGCCATCGCGCTATGGATGCTGGCCCGCACGTGGCGGCAGAACCGGGAAATGCCGGCCGCCAGTCACCGCTATGAACAGCACGACCACGGCCATCGTCATGATCACGACCACGGCCACGATCACGACCACGCGCATGCGGGTCATGATCATTCGCATGGACACGGGCATAGCCATGCCGCCGCTTCGAGAGAGTCCGAGGACGAACACCAGCGTGCTCATGCCCGCGCCATTCGCCACCGCTTCGCCTACCGCAATGTGACGACGGGGCAGATCGTCCTGTTCGGGCTGACCGGCGGTCTGATCCCCTGCCCGGCGGCCGTGACAGTCCTGCTGCTCTGCCTGCAACTCAAGCAATTCGCCTCGGGCGTGGTCCTGGTGCTGTGCTTCTCCGTCGGACTCGCCATCACCTTGGTTGCGGTCGGCGTGGCGGCCGCCGTGGGGGTGCAGCAGGCGGCAAAGCGGGTATCTTGGTTCGGCCCACTGATGCAGCGGGCGCCCTATTTCTCCAGCGTACTGATCATCATGGTCGGCCTTTATGCCGGCTGGCAGGGCTGGCACGGACTGGCGGCCCACGCCGCCTGAACGAGGCGGCGAGCTACGATCGAATGCTCTTCCTGCTTGGCCTGAGCTAGATCCGCATCAGGGCGCGCACATGGGCCGTGGTCGAGGCGACCAGCGCCTCGAGGTCGTAGCCGCCTTCGAGAGCGGAGACCAGGTGGCCCTTGGCGTGCCGGTCGGCGATCGCCAGCAGCTCCTCGGTGATCCAGCGGAAGTCTTCGGTCGTGAGCTCGAGCTGCGCCAGTGGATCGCGGCGATGCGCGTCGAAGCCGGCCGACACGATCACCAGTTCCGGCGCGAAGCGGTCGAGCTCGCGCAGGATGCGCTCGCCCCACGCGGCCCGGAACGCCTCGCTGCCGCTGCGTGGCGGCAAGGGAATGTTGACGACGTTGTTGTGCATGCCACGCTCGCGCGCCGAGCCGGTGCCTGGATAGAGCGGATATTGGTGCGTCGAGCCATAGAACAGGTTGGCGTCGGGCTCGACCACCGCCTGCGTGCCCTGGCCGTGATGGACGTCGAAGTCGAGGATGGCGACGCGGCCGATGCCGAACACCGCCTGCGCATGACGCGCGCCGACCGCCACGTTGTTGAACAGGCAGAAGCCGCCGGGAATGTCAGGCGTGGCGTGATGGCCGGGCGGGCGCACCGCGGCGAACGCCGTATCGGCGCGACCCTCGAGCACCGCCTGCACGCCTGCGACTACGGCGCCCGCCGCGCGCTGCGCCGCCTCGGCGCTGCCGGCGCTCATGGCGGTGTCGGCGTCGATCATGATGATCTCGTCGGCTGCCGGCCGGATGCCCAGGATGGTCTCGATGTAGTTCGTAGGATGCACGCGCTGCAATTGCTCGAGCGTGGCCAGCGGCGCGGCAGTGCGTTCAAGGGTCGCGAAGGCTTCGGTCTCGAGCGCACCCAGTACCGCGCGCAGGCGATCAGCGCACTCCGGATGGTACTGGCCGGGATTGTGCTCGAGGAACGCCGGGTGGCTGATCAGCAGGGTCGACATCGACGTCACTCTAGGTTGACGGCCCCCTGAGAGGAAGCCAACGTGGCCTCAAATGCCATCTCCCAGTGCGCTGGTCTGCGTTCGTTGCAGCGCCCGCTACCCGATCACCCACTATGCCCAGGATTGCCCGGCCTGCCGGGCCGGGGGCGCGCCGGCCAACCTCACGGTGGCCTACGACAGCCAACCCGGCGAGGGCATCGACCAGGAACGGCCGCCGCATCGGCCAGGCTCGATGTGGCGATGGGACGACTTTCTCCACGCTTCGTCAGCCGAGGCCGTCTCGCTGGGCGAAGGCAACACGCCCTTGCTGCCGGCGCGGTCGCTCGGTTTGGGCGACGTCTGGATCAAGGACGAATCGCGCAACCCGACCTGGTCGTTCAAGGATCGGCTCGGCTCCGGCGCGCTCACCATGGCGAAGAAGTTCGGCGCCAAGGTGATCGCCTCGTCGTCGTCCGGCAACGCCGGCGCCGCCGCCGCGGCCTATGCCGCAAAGGCAGGCATTCCCTGCGTCGTGTTCACGTTCGTGGGCTCCGCGGGGCCGCTGGTGCTGCAGATGCGCGCCTATGGCGCCATGGTGGTCAAGGTGAACGAGCGGGCCGATCGCTGGCGCCTGCAGACACTGGGCGTGCGTGAGTTCGGCTGGTACCCGACCTCGCCGTTCTTCGGCCCCGTCGTGGGCAGCAATCCCTATGGCATGGAAGGCTACAAGACCATCGCCTACGAGATTGCCGAGGCCTTCGACTGGCACCCGCCCGACTGGTGCGTGCTGCCGGTCTGCTACGGCGACGCGCTTTACGGCATGTGGAAGGGTTTCGAGGAGCTGAAGGCGCTGGGCTGGATCAAGGCGACGCCGCGCTTCGTGGCGGCCGAAGTCTCGGGCTCGCTGCCTGCAGCACTGGCGAGCGGCGATGCCATGCCTCCGGAAGTGGCGCGCAATGCACCCTCGATCGCCACTTCGATCGGCGCCGTCCAGGCGACGGTGCAGGCGCTCGACGTGCTTCGCAAATCGAAGGGCACCGCGGTCACGATCGGCGATGACGAGCTGCGCCGCTGGGTTGTGACCCTGGCGGCCAAAGAAGGGATCTGGCCCGAGGCGTCATCGGCGGCGCCTTTCGCCGCCATCGAGCGGCTGCGTGCCCAGGGCGTGATCAAGCCCGGCGAGCGCTCCGTGGCGCTGCTGACAGCCGCCGGCCTCAAGGATCCTGGACCGATCGAGTTAGCGCTGCCCGAGACGCCCGTGGTGAGCGGCGGATTGAAGGAGCTGATGGCGGCGCTCAAGAACGCCTATGGCTTCACGCATGGCTGATTTAGGCACTCAGTTCGGCATCGCCATGGATGGCCGCGCGCCGATCGCCGAGATCCCGGCGCAGGCTCGTGCGGCGGAGAACGGCGGCGCCTCGACGCTGTGGATCGCCTGCCACCTTTATCTGCGCGATCCCGTCACCACGGCGGCGCTGGCGTTGGGCGCCACCCGGAAGATCAAGATCGCGCTGATGGCGATGAGCCCTTACTCGACGCATCCGGTCTACATCGCCATGGCGGCGGCGAGCCTCGACGAAATGTATCCCGGCCGCGTGATCCTCTGCCTCGGCACCGGCGCGCCCGCCGATCTTTTGGCCGCCGGCATCGCTTCACCCAGGCCGCTGGTTGCGATTCGCGAAGCCGTGAAGATCTGCCGCTCCCTGTTTGCCGGCGAGATGACCGCCCTCAAGGGCGAGATGTTCAAGGTCGCCGGCCGCCGGCTGGTCAATGGCAAGCGTGCCATCCCGATCGTGATCGCGGCCTCACGGCCCAACATGCTGAAGCTCGCCGGACGCGAGAGCGATGGCGTGCTCATCTCGGCCGCCACTTCGCCGCCGTTCGTGAAGGCCTGCCTCGACCAGGCAGGCGCCTCGGGCAAGTCGTTCCGCAAGGCCGGCATCGTCTACACGCGGCTCGGCTCGCCCGACCCTGCCCGCCGCTTGCTCGGCTTCGTGCTGCGCGGCGCCCATCACGCCGAGAACATCAGGATGTCAGGCGCGAAGCTCGACCAGGCGGCACTGGCGGCGGCCTATGCCGCGGAGAACTGGGCCGAGGTCGATCGCCTGGTGGACGACGACGTCGTGCGCCGGCACGCCGCCTGCGGCACGGCGGCCGAGGTCAAGTCCAAGCTTGCGGAATATCGAGCCATTGGCCTCGATGAAGTGATCATCGGCGGCATGGATACAGCGGAGACGATTGCGTCGGCCCTGAAGGCGGCCCACTGAGAGCAAATCGTGAAGTTCAGCATTTCGCTGCCCACCGGCTTCGAAGGGGTGATGTACCCCGTGCCCTTCGTCGATCCCGCCGACTTCGTGCGCATGGCGAAGCTCTGCGAGAGGCTCGGCTATCACTCGGTGTGGGGTAACGATCACATCCAGAGTCAGCGTTACGTGCGCGAGCTCTATCCCGACAATCCGCCGAATTTCTACGAGCTCCTGACCGTGCTCTCGTTCTGCGCCGCGGCTACGACCAGGCTCGAGGTCGGCACAGCGCTTGCCGTGCTGCCGATGCGCGATCCGTTCTGGCTGGCCAAGACCGCCGCCACCATCGACCAGCTGTCGAACGGGCGGCTGATCCTGGCGCTCGGCATCGGTGCCTATCGCGAGGAATTCGCCGCCTGGGCGCCGCGGGTCGCGCCCAAGGCGCAGCGCGGCGAGATGATGGACGAAGGGCTCGCGCTGATGCAGCGCCTGTTCAGCGAGCGCCGCGTGACGTATGCCGGCAAGTACTACGCCGTGCGCGACATCGAGATGTATCCCAAGCCCAGGCGCCAGCCCTTCGCGCTGTGGCTGGGCGGCCACAACAAGGCGACCATCGAGCGCACGGCGCGGCTCGCCACCGGCTGGTTGCCGGGCTGGCGGCCGTGGCCCGAGCTCGCCGAGTGGATCAAGCTTTTGAAGGACCGCGCCGCCGAGCTCGGCCGTAACCCTGCGGAAATCGAGATCGCGCCGCAATTCTCGGTCACGATCGCCAAGACGCCCGAAGAGGCCGAGAAGCGCTACATGACTTCAGGCCTGATCCACCATCGGAAGTCGCTCGCCTACACCCGCCGCGATCTTTCCAAGCAGATCGTGGCCAACCTCGTAGGCTCGCCCGACCTCATCGAGGAGAAGGTCTCGGGCCTCGCCAAGATCGGCGTCGACCACGCCTGCGCGTTGATGATCCCTGCCGATTCGATGGCCGAGTTCGAAGACCAGGTCGAGTGGTTCGCGAAGGTCGCGATGTAATCGCGCCGGCGGGCCCGTGGGGCTAGGCGCGTCCCAACGCGCCGGTCGCCGCGTAGCGCGAAGCCCAGGGCTCGCGCGGTTCCCCTTGCGCACGTTAGCCGAACTTCCTGATCACGTTCTCGCCGAAGCGCGCGAGGTTGCCGTCGAGGTCGGGCATGAAGCGGAAGACCGGCAGCACGATGCGACCGATGCCCTTGCCCGCCCGCTCGGCGACCGCGGCGCCCGGATCCTTGCCGGAACCTGGCCACAGGTCGGGGCAGCCCGACATCATCTCGACTTCGCCGGGATCGCGGCCCGCTTCCGCCGCAGTGCGTCGCGCCAGCTCGAACAGCGGCAGGGTGTCGACCTGCGTGCCGACCGAGGGAAAGAACCCGTCGCCCAGCCGTCCGGCTCGGCGCGCGGCCGCTTCCGAATGGCCGCCGACGACGATCGGAACCTTGCGGGCGACCGGCTTGGGGCTACAGCACACTTTATCGAATTTGACGAACTCGCCGCCGTAACTCGCCGAATCGTCCGACCACAGCGCTCGCATGGCGGCGATATATTCATCGGAGCGCTTGCCGCGCTTCTCGAACGGCACGCCGAGCGCCTGAAATTCCTCCTTGAGCCAGCCGACACCGATGCCGAGCTCGACCCTTCCGCCGCTCATGTGATCCAGCGTCGCGATCTGCTTGGCGAGCACCAGCGGGTTCCTGAGCGGCAGGATGATGACGCCCGTCATGAAGCGCAGCCGCGTCGTCACTGCGGCCATCGCCGCCATCCAGATCAGCGGATCGGGCAGCGCGCCCTCGGGCCCACCGGGCAGCCGTCCGGTCGGCGAGTAGGGATAGGTCGAGGTGTAGTTGTGGGGAAAGATGACGTGGTCGACGGCGACGACCGAGTCGAACCCCGCCTTCTCCGCCAGTTGCACCATGCGAATGGCGCCGGCCATGTCGGGGAAGGTGTTGTTGCCGAAGTGCAGTGTGAATTTCATGTCGTCCTCCCCGTCCGCGTCCTACGATAGGCGACAGAAGAAGAGGAACGCCAACGGGGGAAGTCAATGGACTTCGGCATCGCCCTGCCAACGGCAGCGGACTCCTGGAAAATTGTGAAGCGCGCTGAGGAGGCGGGCTTCAGCCACGCCTGGTTTTACGATACCCAGATGCTGAGCGCCGACTGCTTCGTCGCCATGGGCGCGGCGGCGGTCAACACCTCGCGTATCCGCCTCGGCACCGGCGTGCTCGTGCCGTCCAACCGCATCGCTCCGGTCGCCGCCGATGCGCTCGCAACCTTGAACAGCCTGGCGCCAGGCCGCATCGATTTCGGCGTCGGCACCGGCTTCACGGCGCGGCGCGCCATGGGCTTCGGCGCCATCAAGGTCAAGGACATGGAAACCTACGTCGCCCAGGTTTACGGCCTGTTGCGCGGCGAGACCGTCGATTTCGAGATGGAAGGCCAAAAGAAAAAGATCCGCTTCCTCAATCCCGAGCTGCCGCTGTTCAACACCAGGGACCCGATCGCCTTGCATTTCTCGGCCTTCGGGCCGCGCACGCGCGCGCTTACGGCCAAGCTCAAGGCAGGCTGGATCGACTTCGTCGGCAAGGTCGAGAACGGCATCAAGGAACTGCAGGCGATGCAGGAGGAATGGCGAAAAGCCGGCCGCGCAATGGGCGATCTCTACACCACCGCCTTCGCCCTGGGCTGCGTGCTGCTGGACGGCGAGGCGGCCGACAGCCCGCGCGTCATGGCGGAAGCTGGGCCGCGCGCGGCCGTGATGCTGCATCGCGCCGCCGACGAGGCGCTGGCGGGCCTGAAACCCGGCGTCACCATGCCGACCGGCACGACGCCAGAGCTGCAGGGCTATATCGAGCTCGCGCGCGCCTTCAAACCCGAGGACGCGCGCTACCTCGAGAACCACCGCGGACATCTGATGTTCCTGAAGCCCGCAGAGAAAAAATTCGTTACCGCCAAGATGATCGCCGAGACCACGTTCACGGCGGGCGAAGCCGAGATCAAGAAACGCATCGAGGCGCTGCGGGCCGCCGGTTACACCCAGTTCACGATCCAGCTTGTGCCAGGCCACGAGGCCGCCATCGCTGACTGGGCCCGGATTCGTAAAGCGTTCGCCTAGAGAGGCGTCGGTATGCGCCGCCGCATACTCTGGGTCGTCATCGGCGTGCTAATCGCGTTGATCGCGCTTGGCGCTGCAGGAGCGGTTGTTGTGATGCCCACCGTCCGGCACATCGCCTCAGGCCTGCGGAATTTACCCGATGACCTACCCGCTCTCGCCGCCAACAGCCAGGTGCACTATGAGCCGGGTGCCGAGGACTATGCCCGCGATGTTGCAGCGCTACTCCCGGCGGCCATCGCACGCGTCGAAGCCGTCCACGGCCGCCCCTTCGCTCGTCCCGTGATCGTGGGCGTGTATGCGACGGTTGGCGCCTACGTTGCCGCCAATGGCCTCGGTTCCAATGTTCCTGTGGGCGTCACGTTCTTGGGCCGGGTGAACCTCGCGCCCCGGCTGTTCCGGGCACAACACCAGCGGCTGCCGGCGATCCTGACGCACGAACTCTCCCATGCTCACCTTCAGGG